>JBGSVH010000234.1:0-2830 GCA_041753055.1 Parvularculaceae bacterium | reverse complement strand
CCAATGTCGAAGCGGCAGCGGAGATCATCAGCCGCGTCGCGAGCGGCGCGCGTTGCGGCGCGATTTCCGGCGACAGGATCGAATTCAGCCGCCGCCGCCGTCCATTGCGATCCGACGGCGTGAATGACGGCGCCAACGCTGGCTGCGCATTCATTCTCGCTGCGGCGAATTTGAGTCCTTCAACAAAACAGGCGGCGTAGGCGCGCCGGTCGACGCCTTTCCTGAGAACCAGCGCGTCGGCGCTTTCTTCGGCGGCGAGTTCTGCGTGCCTGGCGATCCGGGCGACCATCGGGTTGAACCAGAACAGCACGCGCGCCAGCTGCGTCGCCGTGAACAGGCGCGTGTCGCCGCGGCGGACATGCGCCAGTTCATGGGCGCACATCAAAACCAGATCATCGCTTGCGATGCGGGTCTCGATGCCGTGCGGGATGAGAATGGTCTGACGAAAAACGCCGAAAATGCAGACGCTGGAGACATGGCGTGAGCGGCGAATTTCAGGAAGATCCACTTCAAGCCGGTCAGCCCAGTCTTCGACACGCGACAGCAACGCCTCATCATCGACAATCTCTGCGCGCGCGATGGCGTAGTAGAGGCCCGCCTGCTGCGCCGCACAAAGAAACAGAGTTAGGACCACGCCGTAAACATAAATCAGCGCTGCTGTGCCGATCATCTGATCGATGGTAAATATTGCCGGCTCCGGCGCCGTTTCCATTTCCCCCAGCGGCGTGTTGGCGACGGGGAACAATTCCATCGGGCCCAATTCAACATCGCCGGGCGCGGGCCGCAGCGACACCCCAAATGCCGCGAGCGTCGGCGCAACCAGCGAGGGAAGGACGGCGAACAAAAGCACCGCCGTCCACAATCTTTCGGCTGAACTCATCGACCCGGAGCGCTCGACGCCCTTTGCGCCAGCGAACAGCAGGCTCGCCCAGACAAGCGAGGCGGCGAGGCAGATCAGCAGCGCCTCGGCCTGATATTGAGTGAATTCAACAAGGCCGCTCATTTTCGGGTCCCCGCTTTCAGGATCTTCTCAAGCTCGCGGATTTCGTCTTCGGTGAGGAGTTTTGAATCGGCGAACATCACCGCCGAAGGCGCCGCATCAAGTTCCAGCACCCGGTCGGAGAAATCGAGGATCATCCGCGACAGCAGCGCGACCTTGCCGACCGAGGCTGTGTAGACATTGATCCCGTCGGCGCTCTTTTTCTTCAGCAGGCCCTTGTCGCACATGCGCTCGATGACGGTGCGCATGGTCGAGTAAGTCCAGTTGAATTCCGGCGCGACTTCGTCGGTGATTTCGCGGGCCGATAGCCCCTTGCGCCGCCACAACAGTTTGAGGACGGCGAGTTCCGGCTTGGTCGGCTGGAGAGCGGGGTCGGCGGCCATGGGAGGTCCTTCGGGTTGGGTCCAGTTTGGCGACATCTGTAACACGATGTTACAGTTGTCGCAATATCGGGCCGGTCCCGGGCTGCTTAGGGCGAAAGGCACCAGCCTGGCCATCCGCTCAGCGGCGGGCCGTGCGCCTGCGTCGGCGAGCGCCGGCTGATTTCGACGGTTAACTCGATTTTCAGGTCCGGCGCGCACCCTCTCGGCGTGGGCGCCAATGCGTGAGTGATGCCATGAGCAGCCAGAACAAGCCGAGTGTCGGAAAAAAACCGCAGGGCGCAGATCCCGAAGCGGTCGATCTCACCAATATCGAGGAACGCCGCGCATCGAACCGGCGTCCGACTTTCAAGGCCGGCGAGATCATCCTTGAGGACGGCGCTGGGATCGATTGTATCGTCCGCAATGTCAGCGAAAGCGGCTGCCTCATCAAACTCGACAATGCCAATGCGCTGCCGGATGAGATCAGCATCCGGATCGATCTCGACAAGCCGGCGCGCCGTGCGGAAGTCATCTGGCGTTCGACCAGCCTAGCTGGCGCAATGTTTGTCAGAGAACCGAGCTGACGGCGCTGAGGATCCTTTTGATCTCATGCGGCTTTGACAGGCGGTGATCGCCTGATTTCAGCAAAATCAGTTCGAGATCATCCGTGGCAAGACAGTCGGCGAAGCGCAGCGCGTGACGCCAGGGAACGTCAGGGTCAGCCATGCCCTGCACGATGCGCACCGGGCAATTGATGGCGACCTCGCCGCCGAGGACAAGATGGTTCCGCCCGTCCTCGATCAGCGCTCGGGTGATGATTGTCGGCTCGTCCGAATATTCCGAATGCTCCTCAAGACGCCCGTGACGCAGCAACTGCTCGCGTTCAGGCCCGGTCATCTGCTTCCAGATCAGCTCTTCGGTGAAATCGGGCGCCGGCGCGACAAAGACGAGACCCGCGATGCGGCCGGGCCTTGCGAGCGCCGCCAGCGCTGCAATCCAGCCGCCCATCGACGAGCCGACCAGCACCAGCGGGCCTTCGCTGCCGGTGTCGATCGCGGCAAGCGTATCGGCGAGCCATGCTGAAATCGTGCCGTCTTCAAATCGCCCGTCCGATGCCCCGTGGCCGGAATAGTCAAAACGCAGGAAGGCGCGGCCCTCAGCCATCGCCCAGGTTGAAATCGCTTCCGCCTTGGTTCCGGTCATGTCCGACTTGAAGCCGCCAAGCCAGACGATGGCGGGACTTGCCCCCTTGATCCGGCGATAGGCGATCTTTCCCGCCGGGCCTTCGATAAAGCCAGTTTCTTCCATCATCTCTTCCGCCGCTTGATCTTGCCATGCGCGTCAGGGCTTATGATGGCGCGCGCAACCGGTCAAAACGATCCCATGCGATTTGAAAAAACCGTCCTGCAGGTGATCCCGGCGCTCGACGCCGGCGGCGCCGAGCGCACGGCCGTTGAAATGACCGAGG
>JBGSVH010000233.1:0-42489 GCA_041753055.1 Parvularculaceae bacterium | reverse complement strand
CGGGCGTGGTCGCGCTGCGCCGCGCCGCGCGCGCGATTCAGGCGGGCGACGCGGAAATTGTCGCCTGTGTCGCGGGAGACACCAATCAGTCCGGCGGCTTTGGCTCCCTGATCTCGGATTTTTCCCGGTTCTCGCGCGACGCCGCTTACCCCTATGGCGCCGGCGGGCCGAATGCCAGCTTCGCGCTGATGACGCGCGCCTACATGAAAGAATACGGCGCGACGCGTGAAGACTTTGGAAAGCTCTGCGTTGCGCAGCGCGACAACGCCTTGAAGTTTCCTCACGCATTGATGAAGCAGAAGCTGACGCTCGACGCGTATCTCGCGGCGCGGGTCATCGCCGATCCAATCCATTTGTATGATTGCGTCATGCCGTGCGCCGGCGCTGAGGCGTTCGCTGTCATGCGCGAAGAAACGGCGCGGGCGCTGAACCTGCCCTACGCGGCAATCCTGTCGACGATCGAGCGGCACAATGCTTTCAAGGACGATCCAGTCCAGATGCGTGGCGGATGGGCGGTCGATAAAGACGAGTTGTGGTCAATGGCGGGGGTTGCACCCGGTGATGCAGACTTTCTTCAAACGTATGACGACTATCCGGTGATCTCGCTGATGCAGATCGAGGATCTCGGCTTATGCAAAAAAGGCGAGGCGAAGGATTTCGTGCGCGCGCATTCGCTGACCGTTGACGGGACCTTTCCGCACAATACATCCGGAGGGCAATTGTCGGTGGGGCAGGCAGGCGCCGCCGGCGGTTATCTCGGTCTCGTTGAAGGGCTTCGCCAGTTGACGGGTGAGACACTGGGCGCGGCGGTCAAAAACCCGGCGATTGGCGTTGTATCGGGCTTCGGCATGATCAATTACGACCGTGGAATTTGTTCAGCTGCCGCCGTTCTGGCGGCGGGAGGCGCGCGTGGCTGATAAATTCCCGCTCAGCGCCGCCCAAGCCTTTGCCGGGCATGTAGGAATGAACGAGTTGACGCTGCAGAAATGCGCTGATTGCGGCGCCGTTTCGTGGCCGCCGAGAGATGTTTGCGCGTCGTGCTGGTCGGCAGATCTTGAGTGGCGGCCGGTCTCTTCAAACGGCGCCGTCCTTGTCGAAACGACGCTTCATTCGTCAAATGAAACGTTCTTCCGCGACCGGTTGCCGTGGCGGATCGGTATTGTGAAACTGGAAGCGGGACCTGTCGCTTATGCGCACCTTTCAGCGGGCGTTGCAGCAGGCGAGGCGGCGCGCCTTGTCGCCTGCACCGATTGGCGGGGACGCGGCGTTCTGATCGCGCTTCCGGCGCAGGGCGGAAAAATTGAAAACGACCCGAAACTGAAGGACCTGACCGACTGTCAGAATGCATAAAGGGAGGAATGAATGAGCATACTCGAGAAATTCAGCGCCGCGTTAATGGCCGGCGACGTCACGACAATTGATCTGACGCATCCGCTCGACCCTGATTTTCCGGTTTTGATCTTGCCGGAACAATTTGGACAATGCGCGCCGTTCAAGATTGAGGAAGTCTCGCATTATGACGATCGCGGGCCGGCCTGGTACTGGCGCAATTTTTCCTGCAATGAGCACACAGGCACTCATTTTGATGCGCCGATCCACTGGGTTACCGGCAAGGATATTCCCAATTCCTCGGTTGATACGCTCGCTGTCGACGGCTTTGTTCGACCGGCCTGTGTGATGGATTTCTCGAAAGAAGTGAATGCAAACCCCGATTTCATCCTGACCGCAGACCATGTCGCCGCGTGGGAGAAAACGCATGGCAAGATTGAAAAGAAGAACTGGGTTCTGTTTCGCACCGACTGGTCAAAGCGCGCATGGAAGGATTATTTGAATTTCAAGGATGACGGCGCCCACTCGCCCGGGCCGGATGCGTCCGCGATAAGGCTGATGATCGAACGCGACGTTGTCGGTTTTGGCGTTGAAACAATTGGCACTGACGCGGGACAGGCGCACGGATTTGATCCGCAATATCCAGCGCACACCCTGCTTCACGGGGCTGGAAAATACGGCCTTCAGTGCCTGACCAATCTCGACCGGCTGCCGCCGCGCGGCGCCCTCATCATCGCCCCGCCATTGAAGATCAAACACGGATCGGGAAGCCCGCTTCGGGTTCTCGCTTTGGTCGAGAAATGAAAATCTCCGATGGCGTTACGGTTGTTACGGGCGGCAGCGCCGGCATCGGCGCTGCGATCTGCCGCCGGCTCGTTGAGGACGGCGCGCGGGTGATTTCAATTGCTCGGCGTCCGCCGGATTTCAAGCACGACCGACTGTCATTCGTGAAAGCCGATCTTGCAGACCGGCGCGAGACCGAGGATGTCGCAGCAAGGATCGCGGGCGAAAACCAGGTGCTCCGCCTTGTTCACAATGCCGGCGTTATTCGTCCGGCGTTGATCGAGGACGCAAAACTCGATGATCTCGACTACCTGACCGAGCTTCATCTTGCGTCGATGATGACGCTGGTGAAAGCGGCGCTGCCGGCGATGACAGCAGCAAGGTTCGGCCGGATCCTCGGCATTTCTTCACGCGGCGCGCTGGGGCTTCAAACGCGCACGAACTACGCCGCGACCAAAGCCGGCATGATCGGAATGCTGAGGACGTGGGCGCTTGAGCTCGGCTCCTATGGCGTTACATCGAATTGTGTCGCACCTGGGCCGGTTGAATCCGAGATGTTTCACGACATCGCGCCAGAAGGAAGCGAGCGCAAGAAAAAGCTCGCCGACGCGATTCCCGTGAAACGCATCGGCGCGCCGGACGATGTTGCGCACGCCGTCGCTTTTTTCCTCTCGCCGGAGGCGGGGTTTATCACAGGTCAAACACTCTATGTCTGCGGCGGGACAAGTATCGGTTCTGTCGTTATCTGAAGGAGGCTCTTATGACGACTATCATTGATAAAAAGACGGCGACGATCGATGTCGGCGCGCTTGTTGAGCCCGACCGGGTGCACCGTTCTCTTTATACCGATCCAGCGATCTTTGATCTCGAAATGGAGCGCATCTGGCGCAATACATGGATTTATGTCGGGCACGAAAGCCAGGTAAAAGAGCCAGGGCAATATTATGCGACGACGATCGGCAAGGAGCCCGTACTGCTGACCCGTCATTCCGATGGAAATTTTTACGTCCTGTACAATCGATGCGCACATAAGGGCGCGCTGCTTGTTGGTGACAGTTGCGGAAAGTCCAAGGAGCTGCGCTGCTGTTATCACGGCTGGCGATTTGATCTCGACGGAGCGCTTCTCGGCATCCCGCTGGAGCAGGGCTATGACGATACGCGTTTTGATCGCAAGGGGCCGGAAGCGAATATGGCGCGCGCCGCGCGCGCCGAGAGCTATCGCGGGTTCGTTTTTGCGAGCCTTAGCGAGGGCGTGCCCAATCTCAAGACGTGGCTTGGGGGTGTTGCGTCGTCGATCGATAACATGGTCGACCGCGCACCCGAGGGCGAACTTGAAGTCGCCGGCGGCGTCCTTCGTTATGAACATGATTGCAATTGGAAATTCTTCATCGAAAACCTCAACGACATGATGCACCCAATGGTGGCGCACCAATCGTCAAGCCTGACCGCGCGCGTCGTCGCCAAAAAAGAACTTGCCCCTGACGCCCCCGTTCCTTCCGCCATCGAGATCATCGCACCGTTCACCGAGTCCTACAGTTTCTTCGACGATATGGGGGTGCACGCGTTCGATTACGGTCACGGATATTCCGGCGGCAAGACATCGATCCACGCCAAATATTCCGATATTCCCGAATACAACCAGCTGATGGAAGCGGCCTATGGAAAGGACCGGGTCGCCGAAATCATGACCGTCAATCGTCACAACACGATATTTTATCCAAGCGCCACGATAAAGGGCGCAATCCAGACCATGCGCGTCGTGCGTCCCGTCGCCGTTGACAAGACGATTATTGAATCCTGGACATTTCGCCTGAAGGGCGCGCCCGACGAATTGCTGCAGCGATCAATCCTCTACTGTAACCTGATCAATTCCTCGGCCAACCTTGTCGGCCCGGACGATCAGGAATCCTATCGCCGCCAGCAATTGGGACTTGAGAGCCAGTCGAAAGACTGGGTGACGATGCATCGCGACTTCGGCAAGGACGAGGAGATCGCGCCAGGCCATCTCTATGCGAAAGGATCGAGCGATATTTCCTTCCGCAATCAGTATCGCGCTTGGAAAAAATACATGACAGAAGGAGCGCTCTGAGATGTCAACCGCTCTCGAATTTCATCACCGCGTTTCACAATTCCTGTTTCGCGAAGCGCGCCTTCTCGACGAGCGGCGCTGGGCGGAGTGGGAGGAACTCTATCTTGAAGACGGCGTCTACTGGGCGCCGGCGACGCCGGAGCAGCCTGACCCCGTCAATCATGTGTCGCTGATTTTTGAAAACCAGCTGCTGCGAAAAGTGCGCATTGCGCGTTTTGCAAGTCCTGCTGCGCCGTCGCTGCACCCTTTCCCGAGAACCGCGCATATTGTGACCAATATCATGATTGACGCGCATGATACGAAATCCGGCGCGCTGTCGGTCAATTCCCGCTTCTTGATGATCGAATATCGCCGCGGCGTTCAACGCTTCTACGGCGGCGCCTATGCGCATGACCTGGTTGAGACAGCCGGCGCGTTTCTCATTCGCCAGAAGAAAGTTGATCTCGTCAATTGCGAAGGGCCGCTCGAAAGTTCGAGCATCTGGTTCTGATTTCACAATGATATCAACCAAAAGCGGCCTTGAAGAGCGCTTAATGAACTACGCCTCCGCCTTCTGGTAGTGGCGCCGGTTCGGCCTCGCCTTCGCCGCAAGCTCGATCGCTTTTTCATTGGTCTTTTCCGCTTCGCGGTAAAGCTGGTATTCGCCGGATTTCAATTGCGCCGGCCATCCCATTGAATTGCCGGCGGCGCGCCTGACGCCGTAATGCCCGGCGGCATGCCGCGTGAAGAACGGGTTATTGAGGTGCGGCCGCGCCAGCGCACAAAGATCGGCGCGCGCCGCCGCGACGATCATGTTCACCTGCTCTGAAAGTGTGATGTCGCCAACGGCGATGGTCGGAATGCCGACCTTGTGTTTGACGAATTCGGCAAAAGGCGTTTGCCACATGCGGCCAAAAACCGGCTTTTGCCATTTGACCGTTTCGCCAGAAGAGCAATGAATGATGTCGGCGCCGGCCGCCTTGAACAGTGTTGCGTAGATGCAGACATCTTCAAGTGTGACGCCGCCTGGCGCCCAGTCGGCGCAGGAAAGCCTGACCGACATCGGTTTGTCCGCCGGCCAGATGGCGCGAACCGCTTCAAACACTTCAAGCGGGAATCTGACACGCGATCTGGCGTCACCGCCGTAGCCGTCCTTGCGCTGATTGGTGAGTGGCGAGAGAAAGCTCGCGAGCAGATAGCCATGTGCGCAGTGCAGCTCCAGCATATCGAAGCTGGCGCGCGCGCCGCGCTTGGCTGACGCGACGAAAGCCTCGCGCACCGCGTCCAATTCTGCGCGAGTGATTTCAGCAGGCGCTTGCGATACGCCGTCGATGTAAGGAATGGGCGATGCTGAAAAGAGCGGCCAGTTGCCCGACGCCATCGGCATGTCCATGCCTTCCGCCGGCGTTTTCGTCGAGCCTTTGCGCCCGGCATGGCCGAGTTGCAGCGCCATCTTTGATGGCGTTGCTTCGTGGATGAAGTCGACAAGGCGCTTCCAGTCGGCTTCCTGCCTGTCGCTCCATAGACCGGTGCACGCCGTCGTGATCCGCGCATCAGGCGTCGGGCATGTCATCTCGGTGAAGATGAGACCGGCGCCGCCGATTGCGCGCGCCGCATAATGGGTGAAATGCCAGTCGGTGAGATCGCCGTCTTCCGCTGAATATTGCGCCATCGGCGCCATCGCGACGCGATTGGGGATGGTGAGGCCGCGCAAGGTGAACGGCGTAAACATCGGCGTTGGCCTGTCAGCGACGACACTCCGCCCCGTCTGCCGCTGATAGCGGTCGTAGAATTCCGCCTCGACCTGCTCAAGGAACGCCGCGTCGCGAAGTTTTATATTGTCCCAGGTCAGCGACTTGGCGCGCGACATGATTGCAAAGGCGAATTCATACCGCTCCTTCTCCCAGTGCATCGGCATGTCTTCGAAGAATTTGAGCGAGACTTCGGCGTTATGCTGCGTTACTTCAACCGGCGTGCGGCGCGCCGCCTCATAAGCGGCGAGGGCGGCCGGAATATTGGTTGTGTTTTCAATCACGGCGTCAGACAGCGAGATCGCGCATTCCATCGCGAGCTTGGTGCCGGATCCGATCGACCAGTGCGCGGTCGCCTTGTTATCGCCGAGAATGACGATGTTGCCGACGCTCCATTTCGCGCAACTGATCTTCGGAAAGTTCCGCCAGATCGAGCGATTGGTCTGGAGTTTGTGCCCTTGCAATTCTTCAGCAAAAACTTCCTCAAGCGTTGCCGCGCTCTCGTCTTCGCTCATACCGGCGAAGCCGTAAGCGTCCCAGGTTTCCGGCGTCGTCTCGATGACCCAGGTCGAAGCGCCTTCCTCATATTGATAAGTGTGGGCGCAGAAATATCCCTTTTCGGTCTTGCGGAAGAAGAATGTGAAAGCGTCGAGCGGCCGCGTCGATCCCATCCAGGTGAACTTGTTGCGCTTGTTCTCGAAACTGACACCAAGCTCGTTCTCGTATTTCTTGCGGATCTGGCTGTTGACGCCGTCGGCGACAAGAATGAGATCGCTATCTGAAAAGCGCTGCTCAAATGTTGCAGGGTCGACCTGTGATTCGAAATGGAGGCCGACGCCTTCTTCGGCGCAGCGCGTTTGGAGGAGTTGCAGCAGGGTTTTTCGCGAACAGCCGGCGAACCCATTGCCGCCGACCACAGTGCGGTTTCCCTCGTGTTCGATCACAATGTCCTGCCAATAGGCGAAATGATCCTTGATCATCTCATAGGATTTCGGGTCGCGGGAAAGGAATTCGTCGAGCGTCTCGTCTGAAAAGACAACACCGAAGCCGAATGTGTCGTCGGCGCGGTTTTGCTCGTAAACATCAATGATTGCGTCCGGTATTTGCTTCTTCGTCAGAAGCGCGAAATAGAGCCCGCCCGGCCCGCCGCCGATTACCGTGATTTTCATGTGATCACCGCCGTTGTTTCAATTTCGATCTTCGCGTCGTCTTCGACCAGCGCGACGACCTCAACCAGCGCCATGCAGGGAAAGACCTTGCCAAGAATTTCACGCCATGCAGCGCCGATTTCCTTGGCGCTGGCGAGGTATTCGCGTTTGTCCGTGACGTAACAGGTCATGCGGACGATATCGGCGGGCCTGGCGCCGCCTTCGGCGAGGATCGCACGCGTATTGATCAAGGCCTGCCGGAATTGCCCGGCGAGGTCTTTGGACGTGAACTTTTCTTCCTCGTTCCAGCCGACGACGCCTGCGGTGAAAACCATACGGCCGGAAACAGCGATGCCGTTGGCGTAGCCTTTGGGCCGCGGCCACGCTTTCGGTTGGAGTGTCTGCCTGGTCATGCGTTTTCCTTCCGGAAATTCTCAAGATGCTGGCGCGCAATGACGATCTTTTGTACTTCAGAGGCGCCCTCGTAAATTCGAAGCGCACGGATTTCGCGATAGAGCTCTTCAACTTTCGATCCCTTCTTGACGCCGAGACCGCCGAACAGCTGCACCGCCTTGTCGATTACTTGCTGCGCCTGATCAGTGGCGAAAAGTTTCGCCATCGCCGCCTCGCGCGTGACGCGGGTTTTCCTGACGTCCTTTGTCCATGCTGACCGGTAAATGAGCAGGGCCGAGGCGTCGATGTCGAGCGCCATTTCGGCGAGGCGTTCCTGCGCGATCGGCTGGTCGGCGAGCGTCGCGCCGAACATTTGGCGGGTTGTCGCGCGCGCGGTCGCTTCATCAAGCGCATGGCGGGCAAGCCCGAGCGCGGCGGCGCCGACGGTCGTCCTGAAAATATCGAGCGTTCCGAGCGCAATCTTCAGTCCGTCGCCTTCGGCGCCGATGAGATGATCGGCGGGGATGGCGCAGTCATGGAAGCGGAGCCGCGCCAGCGGATGCGGCGCGATGACGTCGATGCGCTCGGCGACCGAAAAGCCTTTGACATTGGCGTCGACGACAATGGCGGAGACGCCGCGCGTTCCCTCGCCAGTGCGCGCGAACAGCGTGTAGAAATCGGCGATGCCGCCGTTTGATATCCACGTTTTCTCGCCATTGGCCATATAGAAGGCCGGTGTTCTTGCGAGAGAGGTTGTCATTGCAACGACGTCGGAGCCGGCGTTTTCTTCCGACAGCGCGAAGGCGGCGATCTTTTCGCCCGCCGCGACCGCAGGAAGGTATTTCTTCTTCAGCGCCGCCGAACCGAACGTCGAAATCGCGCCGGAGCCGAGCCCTTGCATAGCGAAAGCAAAATCGGCGAGACCCGAATGCCGCGCTAGGGTCTCGCGAATGAGCGACAGCGCGCGAACGTCAAGCGTTTCAAGCGCGCCGCCAAAAGCGGACGGAACGCAATAGCGCAGCCAGCCGCCCTGACCGAGCGCTTTGACGAGCGCGCGGCAGGTCGCATCAACATCATCATGGGCGTTTGGCGCATCAACGATTGCCGGCAAATTCTTCGCCGCCCAGTCGTCGAGCCGTTCGGCGAGCTGCTTGTGAGCGGGCTCAAAAAACGGCCAGTCGAGAAACGATTTGTCCGCCATCTAATCGCCCTCGAATATTGGTTTTTCCTTCGCGACGAAGGCGTTGTAGGCTCTGATAAAATCATTCGTCTTCATGCAGATCGCCTGCGCCTGCGCTTCGGCCTCGATGGCCGTGTCGAGGCTCATGTCCCATTCCATGTTGAGCTGGTTCTTGGTGACGCCATTGGCGAAGGTCGGCCCCGCGCTGAGTTTTTCCGCCATCGCCATTGCGTGATCGTCGAGTTTGTCGGCCGCAACGATCCCGTTGAAAAAGCCCCAGGCGAGACCTTCTTCTGCGCTCATTGAGCGGCCGAAAAACAACAGCTCCGAAGCGCGGCCCTGGCCGATCAGGCGCGGCAGGATCGCACAGGCGCCCATGTCACAGCCGGCGAGGCCGACCCGGTTGAAGAGAAAAGCGGTCTTTGCATCCGGCGCCGCGTAGCGTAAATCTGACGCCATTGCGATGATGGCGCCGGCGCCAACCGAAACGCCGTCGACCGCGGCGATGATTGGCTGCGGGCAATGGCGCATCGCCTTCACGAGATCGCCGGTCATGCGTGTGAAGTTCAAGAGGTCCGGCATACCCATTTTGGTGAGCGGCCCGATGATGTCATGCACATCGCCGCCGGAACAGAAATTGCCGCCCTCGCCGCCGAAGACGACGACATGCACGTCTTTTTGGTAAACCAGCGCGCGGAAGGTGTCGCGCAATTCCGCATAGGAGTCGAATGTCAGCGGGTTCTTGCGTTCCGGCCGGTTGAGCGACATGCGCGCAATCCCGTCCCTGAACACCCATTTGAAATGTTTCGGCTTGAAGGTTTCCGGATTCATGCGGCGTCCTTTCTCGAACGGGCAATGGCGGCGGGTGAAATCTGGGCGAGAAGACGCCGCAGGGTCTTCAGCTGTGACGGGGAGAGGGCGGCGAACGCATCGACGATCCACTGCTGGTGTTCCGCCGCCATTTCAGAAAAAATTTTCTCGCCTTTCTTCGTCAGCGAAAAAATGGCGACGCGGCCGTCCGCCGGATCGTTGCTGCGCTTGACGAGGCCCTCGCGGATCAGCGGCGCGGTCACTTGCGTTGTTGCGCCGTCGGAAACCATCAGCCGTTCGGTCAGGGCGCCGGCGCGAAGGCCTGCGGCCCCCGCGCGGTCGAGCGCCGAGAGAACGTCAAAACGCGAAATCGAATGCCCGAAGAGGCTTCTGAACCCGGTATCGACAGCTTTTTTCAATCCCTGCGACGCCGCAAGAAGGTCAAGCCAGGCGCGCAAGGCTTCGCGATCATCGTTCATGCGATCATCTCGCCGCCGTCGATGATGATCGACTGGCCGTTGATCGACGCGGCGCCGTCACCGGCAAGGTAGACGGCGGCGGCGGCGACCTCGTCCGGCGCGACCAGGCGGCCCATCGGATTGTCTTTTACAAATACCGCCTTCGCCGCCTCGATATCGCCGCCCGTCTTCGCGGCGATCCTGTCAAGCGCGCCGGCAATCAGCGGCGTGTCGGTGAAGCCGGGACAGATTGCGTTGAAGGTGACGCCGGTTTTTGCATGTTCAAGCGCCAGCGATTTGATCCAGCCAAGAACGCCGTGCTTGGCCGCGGCATAGGCGCCGGTGTAGGGATAAGCTTTGTGCGAGGCGGTCGACGCGACGGCGATGAAGCGGCCCCATCGGCGTTCGATCATGCCGGGAACGACTGCCTGCGCGCAGGTGAAGGCGCTGGTCAAATTCAGAGCGATCATCTCGTCCCATGTCGTGCGCGATGTCTTCAGCGACGGCGCTGTCGCGGCAAAGCCCGCATTGTTGACGAAGATGTCGATGACGCCCGCAGCCTCGATACCGGCGGCGACCGACGCGGCGTCAGTCACATCCATACTCACGAACGCAAAACTGGTCGCCTTCAGCTTCGCTTCGTTCCGTCCCGCGACGGTCACTTCAACGCCGGATGCGGCCAGCGCCTGCGCGATGGCAAGACCGATCCCCGATCCGCCGCCGGTGATCAGCGCGCGCCGTCTCATGGTCGCCGAAGCAGTATTCATTCGAATCATCTTTGGTCGCTGGATCGGGTGTTATTTTAGGTATAAAATATCTCGCGTCAATCGGCGTCAGCGGATTTATTTTAGGCATAAAATAATGCGCCCGTCACCCGCCCGCCTTGACCGCAGCCCGGCGCTGTCCCACATCACCTCCTGCGTCAGACGGCCGGACGGCCGCGGGAATTCGCACCCGAGGAAAGTCCGGGCTCCATGGAGACACGGCGCCGGGTAACGCCCGGCCGGGTCAGCCAGCAATGGCTGATCTGAGGGATAGCGCCACAGAGATCGAACCGCCTTCTCCGGAAGGTAAGGGTGAAAAGGTGCGGTAAGAGCGCACCGCCGGACCGGCAACGGACCGGGCATGGCAAGCCCCGCCGGGAGCAATGCCGAATAGGGACCGCGCGCTCGCTGCAAGGCGGGCAAGGGCGTCTCCGCCCCGAGCGGTCCGGGTTGGCAGCTGGAGGCGCGGCGCAAGCCGCGTCCAAGATGAATGGTCGTCGCCTCGCAAGAGGAACAGAACCCGGCTTACAGGCCGTCTGACGCGCCGTATTTCAGCGCTGGTCACGCTGCGTCGCAACAAAACGTCATTGCTACCTTTGCTTTTTGGAACCTTTTGACTTCGATGATACAAGGAGGGTGCCTGCTGAGGAATCTTTTTGAGAGGGAAATAGGATTTTATTGACGCATATAAAGAGGGGAAAATTCGTATGCGGACATCCAGACTTATTTATATCTTCAAATTGACGCTTGTCCTTGGTGCGGCGGCGACGGGCGCCGCAGCCCAACCGGCCGATGAATCCTTCGCCGAAGCATTCGCGCGCGCCCTCGCGGAAGCGACGCGAGATCCTTGCGTCAGCGACGGCGTGCGGATGGAACGCTGCCCCCAACCCAGCGAAGCGGTTTTACCGAATACGGCGCTCGGCGATTTCCTTGCGACGCTTCCGCCCGATACGAGTGCAGCCCCGCCAGCTCCAGCAAATGTCAAAGTAACATCGGTCTCTTCTGATTCTGTCTATCGCGAACGGGTCGACGGTTCCATCACCGCTGGCGCAGGCGGCGTCGAGCAGCCATTCCAGGATGAAGCGCGGCTGCTCATCATGTTTCGCCCGAACCTGACGCCGCAGGAGGCGGGACAAGCGCTTGTCGAAAACAGCCTCAGGATCGTTCGCACGCTGCCGGAAATCGGAGCCGTCTCGGTGGATGCGCGCGAGGCGCTGCGGAAATTCGGCTACACGTCGCAGAGCGCCGCCGCGACGACGCTCGACAATGTCTCAAAATCGCCAATCAATCGCCTTGCGCGCCGGTTGCGGCGCGACGGACGCTTTGCAGCGGTAACCGTCGATGCCGTGCTGACGGGAGCGCAGATTTCAACGGTCATCGATCCGCTGCCGCCGCCGCGCCCCATTGTTCCAAATATCGCGGCAGGCGGACCGGAGGCGACGGCGATCGAGCGTCGCGACTGGGGGATCGAAGCCTCGCACATTGACGCGATGTGGCCAATGTTGACGCAGGCGGTGACGGTTGGCGTTCTTGACGCCGGATTCGCCACGCATGAAGACCTCCCGATGCAGGCGGGCTCGACGATCGCGTGGACACGAAACGACCACGGAAATCACGTCGCTGGAATTATGTGCGCGCGACACGGCAACGGGGTAGGCATCAAGGGCGTGCTGCCCAATTGCATGGTCAAATCCGCTGTTGCGACGATTCAGGTTCCTGACGCCGCGACACTGGGCGGTTCGGGGGATGATGTCGAGGATGAGATAGGGTCCTTGACAACACTCCTTGCTGAATATGTCGGCGCGGTCCTTACCTTCATGGAAGACAATCCAGACGCAAAGGTTCTCAACTTGAGCCTCGGCTACAACTGGATGCCGAATTTCGGCATCGACCCGCGAGCGAAGAAGATGAAGCGCGTCCGTAAGGAAGTCGAAAACCAGGGCATCTTCATCCGCGCGATCCTCGCGCTTGCGAAAAGACGCGATGTCACGATCTTCAGCGCGGCGGGCAATGACAGCACGGACCTCGCGACTCCCTTGCCTGCAAAATGGGCCAGTCCCTTCAACTACGGCTCTTGGCAGATCCAGCGGCTCGACGGCTGGACGAATGGAATCATTGTCGAAGCCTATACGGAGGAATTGAAGCGAGCGCCGTTTTCCAACATCGATGGGCATATATCATGCCCGGGCTCTGACGTTCTAAGCGCCACAGCACAGTCAAGGAAATCCTACGGTCTGATGTCCGGGACGTCGATGGCCTCGCCTTATTGCGCGGCGGCGTTCGCAGGGCTTCGTTCGCTCGAACCCAATATTCCCTTGAAGAAATCGCTCGAATGCTTCCTTGATCCGCCAGGAAAAATCGAAGGCAAGACGCCTCGCATGGACCTAAAGAGTGCGTTCGAGGCGTGCAGAACCACGCCGTCGCAGTAAACTTGCCCGACGATGTACAGCGCGCCAAGGCTAGATCGCTGCGGGGCTGATTGATATAACTGCGCTATGTCAGCGATGCCGAAGCAATGGCCTGTTGCGTCTCCTTTTGTCATATGTCGAACCGCAGCCGCGGGCGACATCGACGCGTTCAAGCACGTCAACAACGCCCGCTATATCGACTGGGCGAATGAGATCGCGTGGGCGCATTCTGAGGCGCTCGGGCTGTCGATGGAGGACTACAGGCGCATCGGCGTCGGCTGCGTCGTCTGGCGGCACGAATTCGATTATGTCGCGCCGGTCGTCCTTGGCGATGAAATCGACGTCGCGACATGGATTGCCGAAAACGACAATCGCGTGCGGCTTGTGCGCGCCTATGAAATGCGCAATGCGAAGACCGGCGCCGTCGTTTTCAAAGGCTGCACGAAATTTGTCTGTATCGACATGGCGCGCGGCAAGCCGACGCGGATGCCGAAGAAATTTGTTGAGGCGTACAGGCCGGCTAAGGGATGCTCAGGATAAGTGCAAAATGCCCGTCTCTATCTTTCGTCATTCCGGGGCCGCCGAAGGCGGAACCCGGAATACACGCTTGACGCCGATATGGATTCCGGGTTCGGCCCGGCGGGCCGCCCCGGAATGACGGGTGGTTATTCCTCGACATCCGCGCCGTCGCAATCGCCTATGCCGACCGTCAACGGAGAGTGAACCATGCCATCGTTCGATATCGTTTCTGAAGTCGATCTCACCGAAGCTGATAACGCCGTCCAGAATGTGACGCGCGAGATTACGACGCGGTACGATTTCAAGGGATCGAAATCGACCCTCGAAATCAAGGAAGGCGTCATTACCATCAATGCGGACGACGATCTGAAACTGAAACAGATGCACGAGCTGTTGCAGGGGCACATGCAGCGGCGCGGCATCGCGCCCGGTTCGCTCGACTATCAAAAGGTTGAGCCCGCGGCGGGGCAATCGGTCCGCCAGCTCGTCAAGATCAAGGAAGGGATAGACAAGGACCTCGCCAAGGAGATCGTCAAGAAGATCAAGGAAGGCAAGTTCAAGGTCCAGGTCGCCATCCAGGGCGAAGAACTGCGTGTTACCGGCAAGAAGCGGGATGACCTTCAGGAGGTGATAGCCTTCGTCAAGACGTTGAAGAATGACCAGCCCTTGCAGTTCAAGAACTTTCGCGATTGAACGGGATGGGCTAGGGCTGGTCCGGAAAAAGGCCGCCAGATCAATTCGGAGGGGACGGACGATGTCGGATATTGACGCAGGACTGCTCGAAATCATCAAGGATCATGCGGTCGGTCTCACCAGCGAGCCGACGCGTGAAACGCTGATCACCGATCTGGGCATTGATTCGTTTTCGATTGTCGAAATCATCTACGAGGTCGAGGAAAAGCTCGGCATCGAGGTTCCCTTCAACGCCAACGAAAATCCGCTCGGCGACATGAAGACCGTCGGCGATCTTGTTGACGCCGTCAAAAAACTCGCCGGGAAAGAATAGGCGTGCGCCGCGTCGTCGTCACCGGGCTGGGCGGCATTTGCGCGACCGGCGCCAACGTCGCCGAATTCTGGGACAATGCGAAGAAAGGCTATTGTGGCATTTCCCGGCGCACGCTGACCGCGGGCGAAGAATTCTCGATCACGCTTCCCGTTGCACCGATCGACGGCTTTGACGAGCGGCTTGCCGGGCTTGGCCGCGAGATGACACGCGCTGATCGTTTTACTCAGCTGGCGATTGCCGCCGCGGATGAGGCGATCAAGGATTCCGGTATCGACTTTGCGACCGGCGTCGGCGCGCGCACGGCGGCGATCATCGGCACCGGCATCGGCGGACAGACGACATTCGACACCGCTTATCTCGCGATGTTGAAACACGGCAAGAAACCGCATCCGCTTTCGATCCTCAAAATCATCCCGAATGCGCCGGCGAGCCATATGTCGATACGCTACGGATTGAAGGGGCCGGCCTTTGCAATTTCATCGGCTTGCGCATCGGGCGCGCATGCGATTGGCGTTGCTGCCGATCTTATTCGCAACGGTTCGGCTGACGCGGCGCTCGGCGGCGCCTCGGAAGCCTTGTTGACCTATGGCGCCATGGAAACATGGAAGGCGATGCACATCATGTCGGATGAGCTCTGCCGGCCGTTTTCGAAAAACCGCAAGGGCCTCATCATTGGTGAAGGTTCGGGGGTTCTGGTGCTGGAAGAATATGAAGCGGCCAAAAAGCGCGGCGCGAAAATCTATGCGGAAATTGCCGGCTTTGGCATGAACGCCGATGGCAAGGACATGATCAATCCCGCGGTCGAGGGCGCGGCGGGCGCCATGAAGACGGCGCTCTCAACCGTTGGCGCTTGCGATCCCGCCGCCGTCTATATCAATGCGCACGGCACCGGCACGCTCCTCAACGATCCGACCGAGACCAATGCGATCCGTGACGCGTTTGGCGCCGGCGCCGACCGGCTGATCGTTTCGTCGACGAAGTCGATGCATGGTCATTTGCTCGGCGCTGCTGGCGGCATCGAGGCGATTGCGGCGCTGAAAGCGCTTGAAACCGGCATTATTCCGCCGACGATCAATTATGACGAGCCCGACCCGGCGTGCGATCTCGACTATTGCCCGAACGAAGCGCAGGCGCGGCGGATCGATCTGGCGCTGTCCAACTCGTTTGCGTTCGGCGGCTTGAACGCCGTGCTGGCGTTCAAACGGGTTTGACGATCCTCGATCGCGCGCTACAGGTGAGTTTGCTTCGACATTCAATTTTTCGGCGCCTTGATCTTGCTTTCCGCCATCCCCAAATCAATCCGGTGCGAATTTTCCGCGCGTAATGCCGTAATGATTGTGTGCGGATTATCCCTACAAAAAAGCAGAAACCTGCAAAAGGCTGGATCCAAACTATCTGCCGGCGCAGGAATATTCCGTAGAATTCGGCTTTTGCGCCGTTCAACGCATCGTCCGGGTGCATAGGGCGGATGTCAGGCCGCGATTTCCGGGTTAGTATTTGACAGGCTTCGGCGCCGCCAAGCGGCGGGCGCGACGCCATACGCTTTCTTGAACGCGCGCGAGAAGGCGGCGTCCGACTCGTAACCGGTTTCGGCGGCGACCTGCGTCAGCGACAGGCTTGAATTCCGGAGTTTGTCGGCGGCGATCTGCATCCGCCATCCGCAAAGATATTGCTTCGGGGCGCTGCCGATGAGCCGCGTGAAGCGCTCGGCGAAGGCCGACCGCGACAGGCCGATCTCGCTGCTCAACTCCTCGACGGTCCATTCGCGCGAGATGTCGGCATGCATGAGCGCAAGAGCGCGCGATACATAGATATCGCGCAGTCCGGCGAGCCAACCGGTCTGGCCTTCGGGAAGGCTGTCGACATATCGGCGCACGGCTTCGACGAACAGGAGTTCGGACAATTTCGACAAAACGGTCGACGACCCGGGATTTCCTTTGGCGATCTCGCCCGCTGCGAACTGGAAGGTGGAGCGGATCCATTCCGCCGACCCCGAATCGGCGGCGCAGAGACGAATCGCCGGGGGCAGGGCGGCGATGACGGGGTTTTTCCGCGCGTCCTCGCAGCCGATAAACCCGCAGACAAGGCGTGTCGGCGCGCCGCCGCCGCCGTGAATGATTGAGTATAGACCGTCACCTTGCGGCGCATTGATTACTTCCGTGACGTCGGTCGCCCGCATGGAAAGATCCGTACCGAGCGTATGGCGATCATTGCGTGGAAAAAGAATGAGATCTCCGGCGTTCAACTCGAATAGATCGGAATCTCTGGATTTTGCGAACATTCGCCCTTCGATGACGTAATGATAAAAAATAAGATGCGGCGCGGGCGGCATGAACGGCGCACACAGCTCTGGCGCGAGTTGCGTGACGAGGCACCAAGGTTCGGAAAACTCCGCGCGCAGAAAAACGCCGCCCGTCAGGCGTGATACGCGCAACACGTCCGATAATGCGTCCATTTCGTCGCTCTCCCTGACGCGTCCCGGCGTCTCGGTCAATTCTGCGAGAGCCCCGATCATAGTGACGCGTCGGCTAGCAGCCTAGATCAATTGCACACGAAGGCGCGGTCGCGCCCAATAAAATTGGAAAAAAAAATGGCTAAAACGCCTAATATCGAAACGCTGGCGGACGGCAAAAGCGTCGTCAAACGGGTTGGAAGCCTTCAATGGCCGATGTGGCTCGCGACCGACGCTTGCCTCGCGGCGGGGCTGTTCATCGATGATCGGGCCATTCAGGCGGCGATCCTGATGACGGCGATCCAGACGCCGGTTATCGCAATCACGCGCAGCGAGGTCAGATCATTTCCGGCCCAGGTGCGATTGGCTTTCATGTCAATGCTGGTCGCCGGCATGTGGACGCCGCTGTCGTTCTTGCATTGGATCCAGCTCTTCGGCCTCTCTTCTATGTTGATCTTCGATTACTGCTTTCTCGCCCGCTGTCTATCGCTTGCGCCCGGCAACAGGCGAGTTCCTCTCACCTGGAAACTAGTCGCGGAGACTTTCTTCAGCGCGCCCGTCCGCGGCTCGTTCATCGCCTCAATGCGGTCGCGCGAAATTCTCCTGTAAAATCCCAACAATAGAAAGGAAAACAGCCATGTTGGATATACCGAAACCGACCGTCATCAACGGCGTCAATGTGAATGATGTTTCGGCATTGATCGCGAAAGTCGCCGAGGATGCGGATGCGGGCATGACGAGCTGGAAAGTCTCAAGTGCTTGGAAAGGCGGAACGCACAATCGCTCGACCGTGTCGTCCTTTGCCATCGGCGGCGAGGAAGTGAGTCGCGGCTTCACGATCGATATTGACGAGCCGAATGAACTTGGCGGCGGGAACAAGTTCGCCAATCCGCAGGAATATCTGCTGGCCGCGCTCAACTCCTGCATGATGGTTGGTTATGTGGCGCTTTGTTCGCTTCAGGGCATTCGTCTCGACAGCCTTGAAATCGACGTCGAAGGCGATATTGACCTTCGCGGCTTCTTCGGTCTCGATGAAAGCGTCGTACCGGGGTATGAACGCCTTTACTATACGGTGCGGATCAAGGGCGATGCGTCGCCCGAGGAATTTGAAAAAATCCACCAGACGGTGATGAAGACTTCGCCGAATTTCTACAACGTCTCGCGCGCTGTGCCGCTTTACGCCAAGCTCGTCGCATCTCGCAGCTAGGATCTGCCGATGAACCCCGCGCTGTCCGTCCGGGTTGCGCGGGCATTGTTTATTTTGCGGAAGACGCGCCGTTCAGGCCGCCGCCGGTTTTGCTTTCGGCGGCGAGAGGCGCGTGTGCAAATTGGATCGCATCGCCAAAAATGCGGCGATCATCACCACAAGGCCGAGATACCGCACCACGTAAAGCCCCAGATCGTCGACAAAGGTTTTGCCGAGCGCGCCGATCGAGGCGTAGATCGAATGGATGTTCGACCCGGCCAGCGCCATGCCGGTGATCGGCCAGACCAGCCGGTCGAGAAGGATCGCAATCGCGCCAAGGAACCACGACGAGCGCTTCTTGCGGGGCAAGATCGCCAGCGTAAAGGCGATAATCATTGCTGGCGCGATGTCCGCGCCCGAAAAGCCGAGACTGATAATGTCCTTGAGGTCTTCCATGATCGCTTCCCTTCACCCGTGATTAACGCGCTTTCATGGTTAACGTCTGGTAAAACCGGACGGCCGCACCCGCAAGAAACGGGTCGAATTCGGTGGTGAAAACCGCCAATATCGGCTTCATGAGCAATGTCATGACCCTTGTCCGCCCTCAAATTCGTCCCCCGTCGCGACTTGATGGCTACGCGCCGATCGCCAGGGCGATCGATTTTCTCGTCGCCAACGCCGAGACGGCGCCAAGCCTTGAAGACGCCGCCAGCGTCGTCGGACTGAGCCCTGCGCATTTCCAGCGCGTGTTCAAGGAAGGGGCTGGCGTCTCGCCAAAGCGCTTCCTCCAGTTCCTCGCTGCGGGCGAGGCAAGGCGCGCAATGGACGAGGGCGGCAGCGTCATGGACGCGGCCTTCGCCGCCGGACTATCCGGACCTTCGCGGCTGCATGATCTCTTTCTCGTCGCCGAGGCGATGACCCCCGGCGCCTATCGCCGCAAGGGCGACGGTGAAACCATCCGCTACGCCGAAGTCGACGGCCCGTTCGGAAAGACGCTGATCGGCGCCACGGGGAAAGGAATATGCTGGCTTTCCTTTACGGAACCGGACGGCGTTCACCGCTCGCTCGCCGAAATGAAGGGCGACTGGCCAGCAGCGACCTATGCCGAAGATCGCGCCTTTATCGAACCGATCGCCGCCAGAGCTTTCGCGTTTGCGCGCGGCGACACGCTTGACCGCCCGCTCGGCCTTTATGTTCAGGGTACGAATTTTCAGCTGAAGATCTGGGAAGCGCTGCTGAAAATTCCTGCGGGGCATTGCGTCACCTATGGCGATCTGGCGCGCGCCATCGGCTCGCCAAAAGCATCAAGAGCAGTTGGCGCGGCTGTCGGCGCCAATATGATTTCGCTGCTGATCCCCTGCCACCGGGTGATTCTGTCGTCTGGTGTCGTTCACAATTATCGCTGGGGCGCGCCGCGCAAAAAAGCGATTCTGGCGCTGGAGGAAGCCCGTTTCAGCGCCGCCTGACGGCGAATGCCGGAAAGCTAGAATACGATTTTGTCCATGTCGCGATCGAGACCGACAACGTCGCGCTCCTTGTTGCGCGCAATCACGGTAAAACAGCCGAAGTCGTGCAGATAGCTCGTTCGCGTCAGAGTCCATTTGTTTTCGCTTACCGACAGATGGGAAACTGCATTCTCGCGAATATAGGCGTCATAATGGGCCGCCCAGCCTGCCCGGCAAATATAGCACTTGTTGGCGGCGGCAAACACCATGCGAAATTCCATCGGGTGCTCGAAGAGGAATGAATAAACCGCCGCCGTCAATTGCGGATATTTGAAGCTGAAAAAATCATCGACACAAATCAGTCCGCCGTCGCCCAGCAATGTCGCAGCCGCATGAAGATCGGTGCGCGTTGCGTAGCCGGTGTGTTCGCCATCAATGTGCACCCAGCGCAAAGCACCCCTCGCTGCGGCGAGCGCGGGATCGCTGAGCGCATTCGCTGAATTCATTTTCAGGAAGTAATTGTTTGCGGGACGAACCTTTTCGACAGCCGCCTTTGCGCCCGGCGTTTCGTGCAGGTCGAGAAAATAGCAGGGCTCCCCGGGTTTCATATACATCGCGCCAAGGACGGCCGACTTGCCTTTGAACACCCCGATTTCGAACAGGCCGCCTGATATTCCCGCCGCCTCTTGCGCCGCAAACAGAAGGTCCCATGTCGCCATCGCAAGCGGCATGAAAAACCCGTCCAGACCGCCGAATTCGTCATGATAGCGCCGCAGAACTGGCGATGGCATTGCGTAGATCCTCCCGGTGATCGGGAGCAGTTGTCCGGCCGCCCCCCCACGCCTGCGGCTTTGCGCGGCGCGCCCGCGCTTATAGCCCGCGCTTATAGATAGTGAATGCCCAAGCGTACAGCGTACCGAGATCCTGCGTTGCACCGGGCCCATGGATCGCTATATATCCGCCAACCCGCGCGCCGGCCCCGTCTCCCCGAGGTTGGCGTTCCTCATTCGTTCCAGGTAAATACTCCAAGGAGACGCGCCCGATGTTCATTTCGCCCGCCTATGCGCAGGCTGCTGGGGCCGCCGCGCCCAATCCGCTGATCCAACTCGCGCCGTTCATCCTCGTTTTCATTTTCTTCTATTTCCTGATCATTCGCCCGCAACAGCAGGCGCGCAAGAAACACATGGAAATGATCGCCAATGTCCGCCGCGGCGACGTCGTCGTTACCTCCGGCGGCCTCATCGGCAAGGTTGCGAAAGTCCTTGAAGGCGACGAGGTCAAGGTTGAACTTGCCGACAATGTCGTCGTCACTGTCGTCAAATCGACGCTGACGGATATCCGCTCAAAGCCTGCGCCCGCCGCCAACGATCAATAAAGGAAAGGGCAGAGCGGACCAGTCCGACCTGCAACCTCGCTGATGCTTCAATTCAAACCATGGCAGCAGATGATGATCGCGGCTTCGATCCTCGTTGCCGCGTTGTTCGCGCTGCCGAATTTCTTTCCGAAAGAAGATGTCGCATCGTGGCCCGGATATCTTCCGAAAGGCCGGATCAATCTCGGGCTCGATCTGCAGGGCGGCTCCTACCTCCTGCTTGGCGTCGACACCGACAAGGTTATCAGCGATCGCCTGACCGGCCTCAGGCAGGAAGTTCAGCGTTCGATGCGCCCCTCCGGCGACAAGAAGAGAATTGCGTTGCAGGCGTTGCCGACGCTGGATCTGGCGACCGGATCGATTTCGCTGCGCCTCCGCGATGAGGCTGACGCGGAAGAGGCCGCCAAACGCGTGCGTGACCTGACGCGCTCAGGCACGCTCGTCGGCGCCGGCGTGCGTCCCTATGAAGTCACCGCGACGGGGCCGCGCATTGATGTCGTTCTGTCGCCGGAAGCCAGGCGCGCCTATGAGCAGGAAGCGCTGGCCGATTCAATTGAAGTCGTCCGTAGACGGATCGATCCCGCCGGCAACAAGGAAGTGCTGATCCAGCCACAGGGCGATGACCGTATCGTCGTCCAGGCGCCGGGAGACAATGACCCGGAAGCCCTGAAACAGATCATCAACCGCACCGGCCAGCTGTCGTTCCACCGCGTCGACGCATCGGTTTCGGCCGAAGACATGCAGGCGGGCTTGCTGCCGCCAAACCGTATGGTCGTACCGATTGCCGCGGCCGAAGGCGGCGGCTCGCTGGTCGTTTATGAGGAAGCCGAAGTCACCGGCGACATGGTTGAAAGCGCATCCGCCGGCCTCGATCAGCAGGGCGGCGGTTTCCAGATCAACTTTGCGTTTGACAGTCGGGGCGCACGCCGTTTCGCCGACTATACGCGCGAGCATGTCGGCGAGCTTTTCGCAATCATTCTCGATAATGAAGTTATTTCCTATCCGCGCATCCAAACGCCGATCACCGGCGGGCAGGGGCGCATTACTGGCGCCTTTTCGCCGGAAGAAGCCCAGCGTATCGCCACCTTGATCCGGTCGGGCGCGCTGCCGGCGCCGCTGCAGACGCTGGAACAACGATCGATCAGCGCGGGTCTTGGCGCCGACTCGGTGCGGGCGGGGTCTTTCGCGCTCATCATCGGTTTTGTCGCGGTCGTCATCTACATGGTGCTGAGCTACGGCCGCTTCGGCATTTTTGCTGACATCGCGTTGATCGCCAACGTTATCCTGATAAGCGGCGCCTTGTCGCTTTTCGGTTCAACCTTGACCTTGCCCGGCATCGCCGGCGTCGTGTTGACCATCGGCATGGCGGTTGACGCCAACGTGCTGATATTTGAGCGCATGCGCGAAGAGCTTCAGGGCGGGAAATCGCCGGTCAAGGCGACCGAACTCGGTTTTGCAAAGGCCTGGTCGGCGATTGTTGACGCCAACGTCACGACCTTTGTCGCTGCGCTGATCATGCTCGTGCTTGGCGCTGGTCCCGTCAGGGGTTTTGCGGTGACGCTTGCAACCGGCGTCATCACGTCGGTCTTTACCGCCTATGTCATCACGCGACTGCTCGCTGGCAGATACGTGCTGACCAAGCGGCCAAAGACAATGACATTATAATCGGGGAAAAATCCATGCTGTTAAAACTGATCCCTGACAACACCAAGATCCAGTTCACCAAGGGTCGCTTCGTCGCGGTGGGCGTTTCTTTCTTTCTTGCGATAGCGTCGATCGTTTCGGTTGCAACGATTGGCCTTAATTTCGGCGTCGATTTCAAAGGCGGCGTCACCATTGAAGTCGCCAGCAAGAACGAAGTCGATCTCGGCGCCGTTCGAAGCGGCATTGGCGCCCTCAATCTTGGCGAAGTGAATGTCACTGAAATTCAGGATGTCGGAGTCGGCGAAAAGGGCGTTCTCATAACGGTCGCACAGCAAGCGCCGCGCGAAGGCGAAGACTTTGACGCCGCGCAGCAACGCGCTGCGGATGAAGTACAAACGGCGTTGCGGTCGATGCTCGGTCAGGACATCGAATTTCGCAAGCAGGAAGTTGTCGGCGCTACCGTATCGGGCGAACTCGTTGAAAAGGGCGTCCTCGCGGTGGCAATGGCTGTCTTGCTGATGGTGCTTTATATCTGGTGGCGGTACGAATGGCAGTTCGCAATTTCCTCGATCGTCGCTCTGTTCCACGATATCGCCATCACAATGGGCATTTTGTCGATCACGCGGCTTGACTTCAATGTGTCGACAATTGCGGCGCTGCTGACGATTGTTGGTTACTCGATGAACGACACGGTCGTCGTCTTTGACCGGATTCGCGAGAATCTTCGCAAGTACAAGAAGATGCCCCTTACGGAGTTGATCGATCTGACGATCAACGAGACGCTGACCCGGACCGTCATGACTTCCGGCACAACGCTGCTGTCGCTCGTTGCGCTTTTTTTCTTCGGCGGCGAGGTGCTGCGCGGTTTTACCGGCGCAATTATATTCGGCATTCTGATCGGCACTTATTCGTCGATCTTCGTCGCGGCGCCAATCCTGATGTGGACAGGTGTCAAGCGCGACTGGTCCAAAGTTAAGGACACGGCGGCGGCCAGCGCCTAGCGGTCATGGCCGCCATGTGGACTATGCGTTGAGATTTGTTGTCGCAAAGTCCCAATTGACAAGGTGATCAAGAAACGCGGCAATATATTTCGGCCGGTCGTTTTTGACGTCCAGATAATAGGCGTGTTCCCAAACATCTATCGTCAGGAGGGGAATAACGCCGCTGTCTGCCGCTGGCGTCTCTGCGTTTGGCGCATTTCTGACTTCCAGCCTGTCGCCGTTTTTCACAAGCCATGCCCATCCGGACCCGAACTGGCCTGCGCCTGCCTTCGAAAAGGCGTCCCGAAAATTATCGTAACCGTCAAAGTCGCGTTCGATAAGTTTCGCAATTTCGCCCGAGGGTTTACCGCCGCCGCCGGGATTCATTGAATTCCAGTAAAACGCGTGGTTCCATGCTTGAGCAGCGTTGTTGAAGAGGTTCGCGCGTCCTTTGTCGCGCGCCGCTGCGCGTACAATCTCAACCAGCGGCGCATCATCAAGATCAGTGCCGAAAATGAGCTCGTTGGTCTTGTCGACATAGGCGCGATGGTGTTTGCCATGGTGGTATTCAAGAGTTTGCGCGGATATGTGCGGAGCGAGCGCATCTTTTGCATAGGGAAGATTGGGGAAAGAAACGGACATGGCGAAAACCTCACTGAAATCGCGTATTGGCGTGCTGCGAATATGGTGACGATGGTTTAACAGGCAACCTCCATAACAGAACTTACAGGGGATAGTTCCTTGATCGCGCAACACTACTGTACGGACCTTATTACTCGCGCTGATGAAGATTTTGCCCTCTCCGTGCGCTACGCACTCGCAGCGGACCGGGCGCGCCTTCTTTCGCTTTTTGCTTTTCTTGTCGAACTTCGCCGCATCCCGTCTCTTGTCAGCGAACCGCCGCTCGGCGAAATCCGCCTGCAATGGTGGCGCGAGGCGCTTGATGAAATCGTGTCGGGGAAATCGCCTCGCGCCCATCCGGTCGTTGAGGCGCTCGCAACATCCGGCGCCGTTTCAAAAGTAGCTCACGCCCATATGGAAGAAATGATCGATGCGCGCGCGCGTCTCCTGTATGAACGCGACTTTCCGGCGCTCGACGACCTGAAGGCGTTCCTTCGCGGCGCGGAGGCGCCGATCGTCGGGCTTGCCGCTGGCGATGATCATAGCTTTGCCCGCGAAGCATCACTTGCTCTTGGCGAAGCCTATGCGCTGGCGCGTTTTGCGCCAGGGCTGGGTCCACCGCTGTCTGACTCTGCAGCGGTGGAAGGACGGCGCCTTTATCTTGACCACGCAAATGCGCTTCGTGGATTGCCCCCGCTGGTGACGGGGCGCCTTGCGTTTCTGGCGCTGACGCGCGGACATGCGGCGCGGCGCGATGGCCGTCCTTGGCCGGTCGCCAAGCGGTTGTCGCTATTTCGAGCTGTCTTGACCGGGCGTTTTTGATACGCCCTAGCGATTGTAGTCGATATGACTTTCGACGAGCGCTCGATTATAGGCGGCGAGTGCTCTGATCCGGGAGAGATAGCCGATGATCGCCTCCGGCGTTTGTTCATCGACAACCGGAAGCCCCGTTTCGTCAAGCGCTTCAAGACGCGCCAGTGCTTCACCGAGTGAGGTGTGGGCGAAAAGGCGCGGCGCATCCGCGTCAATCGGCGCGCCTTCCGGCATCGCCTTCATGACGTCGCGCACCCTTATGGTCTGCAGCAGAACGCCCTGCGGACCTTCCGAAAGATCATAGCCGCGCCGCGACAGCTGCCAGTGAAAGAATGATTTACCAACCAGCGACTGCGTCACCAGGGTCGCCAGCGCGACGGCAACCATCAAAGAAATCGTGATGGCGTAATCGCCGGTCAACTCGAAAATGATCAGCGTCGTCGAAATCGGCGCGCCCATGATTGCGCCGCACGCAGCGCCCATGCCGACCATCGCATAAAATGTGGGGCTCGCGGTCGCTTCGGGTGCAATGAGATTGACAACGATCCCGAAGGCGCAGCCTGCGAGCGCGCCGATCATCAGTCCCGGTGAAAAAACGCCGCCGCCGAAACGGCAAGACAAGGTGACCGCGGTCGCCGCAATTTTCAGCGCCAGAATAATCAGCAGGAATTGCAAGCCGTAATCGCCGGCGAGCGTTCTCGATACAGCCTCGTAACCGACGCCCAGAACTTCTAGATAAAATGCGCCGATAAGACCGATAATGGCGCCGCCGAATGGCGGCAGGAACATGTACGGGATTTTGATCCGGTCAGCATAGCTGCGGACTTTGTCGGTCATCTCTTGCAACGATGCGAGAAAGGCGCTGGCGACAAGTCCGCAAAAAAGTCCGAGCGCCGTGGACAGCAGCGCGTCAATCGGATGGACGGGGCCATAAGCGGGCGCGAGAAACGCCGGGAAGTTTCCGAGATTGATGCGCGTGATAATCGCCGCGGTGACGCTTGCCGCAGCGATCGGCCCGAAAACCGAAAGTGCGTAACTACCCATGACGACTTCGAGGGCGAAGAGGACGCCGGCGATCGGCGCATTGAAACTTGCGGCGACCGCCGCCGCCGCGCCGCAGCCAAGCAATGTTCGGCGGTCCTTCAGGGAGAACCCGAAATGCCGATCCAGAATTGAGGCAAGGGTTGCGCCAAGGTGAACGGCGGGCCCCTCCCGGCCGGCGCTGCCGCCGACGCCAAGCGAAATTGCCGAAACCGTCGCCGCGGCGATCCCGGCCCGCAATGAAATGCGGCCATCCCCGACGGCGCGCGCTTCAATCACGTCGGCAACGCCTTGGCTGCGGCCATCCTTCAGCCACTCAAAGCGATCCGCGAGATAGAGAAAGGCGGAGACAACCAGTCCGCCGATTACCGGCGCCGCCCAGACGCGGGCAAAATCGACGGCGGCGACGCCGCTTGCGAACATTTTCTCGTCAGCGCCGAAAGCGACCACCGAAACGGCGTTGATCGTCCAGCGAAAGCCGATCACGGCATAGGCGGTGGCGGCGGCTATAATTGTCGAAAACACCCAGAGGCGAATGGGTGAAAAGTCAGGCCCGCGCCTGACCAGCCGCCGCGCCCTTACATAAAATCGGACTGCTGGGCGCCGGACCGACCGATTGAACCGCAGATTATTCACAAGCCCATACCTAACCGAGTCGAACTGTTCCTATCGGTTTAAAGCTCCATTCATCACGCTACGGCACAGTAAATCCAAGGACTTTTCGAAAAATTGCGTCAAGAACCAGGGGAAGCGCCGCCGATGTCGCCGAAGTCATTTGCCAGGAACGCCGAGACCGACTTCTCGAATGAAACAATCGATCCGACGAGAGCGGCGTCAGGCGCACAGCGCTGGCGACGCGCGCTCGCCGAAAGCATGGGGCAGGATCCAGGCGCAACGCTGGATGAGCCGCGCCGCATGCTGGCGATGCTGAAAATATTCGGATCGACGCGGCGTCTGGCTGACCTCTGCCTCAAATACCCGGTCTTTGCCGGCCAGGCCTTTCTTGAAGGGCCGAGCCAGGTGCTGGCGGAAGCGGCGCGCGACCTTACCGCGCTCAATGGCGGCGTCGGTGGACCGGACGCGCTCTATAACGCGCTGGCGCCGATCAAGAACCGCGCGGACATTGCAATGGCGATCGCGGAGATTTCGGGCCAGTGGACATCGGGCGAGGCGACCGCCGCGCGCACGGATCTTGCGGAACGGATCGTTGAGACAGCGCTGGCCTGGCTCGTGCGCGTCTCCGTCAGCCGTGGCGAATTGCCGGTTACGCTCGACGACGCCTGCGCCAAGGGCGTCTTTGCCTTGGCGGGCGGTGACTTCTCGCACGAAGATCTTGCGCCCTACGGTCCGCTCGATGTTCTCGTCGTGTTTGACGCCTCGGTTTTTGCAGGGCCCCAGGCGCGCATGGCGGAGCGCGCCTTTGTGCGCATTGGCGCGGAATTCCGCGAAACCTTTGAAGGAAAACCTGGCGACTACCCGCTCTATTCGGTGCGTACGCCGCTCGGCAATGGCGTCAATGGTCAAGGGTTCGTCGAATCGGTTGCGCGCGTCAACGCAGCACTTAACAACCCGCAGCAAAATCCGGCAAAGCGCTGGCTGGCGGCGTCGCGGGTTGTCGCGGGCGATCGCAGAGCCGGCGGCGAATTTTTGGAAGCCGCGGAGGAAATCATCTGGGGTAAGGGAGACCTCCTAGGCGAGAATGGCCGCGCCGAACTCCTTAAGGCGACGGATGATCCGCGCCAGCCATTTCGCGCGGCGGCGAACTTGTTGCGTTGGAGTTTAGGGCGCTCGCGGGCGGTATTTCGCACGGCGACGGCGCGCGACGTCTTCAATCAGGCGGCGGATACGGGCGCCATCCCGGCCGATATCGCCGCAAGGTTGTCGGTCGGCGCTGAGTTTGCGCAAACAATCGTTTCGCGCGCTCAGATCATGAAGGGCGCCGCAGGGTTTGGCGCGGCAAGCGCCGATGAAGAGGGCGCGCTCGCCTCGCTGTGCGGTTATGCAGATTATGGATCGCTCGCCGCGTCGCGCGACGGCGCCATCGCCGACGCCCGCAACGCATTGATCCGGCTGCTTGAGGGACCACGCGCCGACTTTGCCCGCTTCCGGGCAGGGGAACGCAATCCCGACGATGTCGACAAGCTTGAAGATCTTGGTTTCCGCAACGGCGCCAACCTCTCCTCGATGATCGACGGATGGGCGGAATTATGCGCGGCTGGCGGCGAGGCGCGGTTTTCAGAAATTGCCCCCGGGCTGTTGACGTCCTTTGGCGAAACTCAGCACCCTGATGAGGCCGTGCGTCTTTTCGACCGCGTGTTGCGTGTTGAAGAAAACGGCGTTCAAAAAGTCCATTCAAGCACGCGCTCTGGCGTACGCGATGGGTTGATCGACGCACTCGGGTGCTTTGGCGCTGCAATTGAGCCATTGATCGAAAATCATGAAACTTGCGCCGTGCTGTTTGAGCTGCGCGGCGCTGAAACGCCGAAATCGGGCCGCGAATGGCTGGCGCGCCACGCGCCGCCGAAAGCGCAAGGCGGCGTTGACGGTATCGCCCGCTGGCGGCGTGAACAGATTGCGCGCATCGCGCTTTGTTCAGCGGCTGGCGATATGGGCTTCGACAGTGCTGCTTCTGCGCTTGATGCCGTCCATCTCGTGACCTTGCAAAAGCTCTTCGACGCCGTGCATCGCGAAACGGACCCAAAAGCTGAGATTGCTCTTCATATCTTTGACGGACCTGCGCGCGGAATTCCCGGGTACGGAACGCCGCTTGGATTCGTTGCCGACGCAACGGGGACCGACACGCATGAAACGATTGCCCGCGCCTTCGTCGAATCGTTCGGGGTGCTCGGTGAAGGGCTGTTCGCAACCGCGCCTGATGTTTCGCATCGTCCAGGCGGTATTGCGGGACCGCTCGCGCCGGATTCAGCGCAACTGAAATCCTATATTCAGTCCGAAGCGGTTGCGCATGATCAAATTCTTCTCGCCCGCGCGCGCGTCATCGCCGGGTCTGAACAAGCCCAAGCCGCCGCAATCGCGGCGCTTCGCGGCGCCGTTTCCAATCCGAAACGCGCGGAAATTCTCCTGCGCGACCTCGACCGCGCACGCGCACAGCGGCTGCGCCGCGACCGCTCCGGGTCGGCATGGGATCTTGAACAATCGGAAGGCGGCCTTTTCGACGTTGAATTGATTATCTCGACACTCATCTATCGCCACGCCGGCGCCCAGCCGGCGCTGCAAAAGCTGGAACCGCCCGAGGCGCTTGATCACATGGCGCGCGCTGGGATCCTCAATCTTGAAGTCGCGGAGACCTTGAAAGGCGCCCGGGCTTTTTGGACGCGCCTTGCTGTCGCCCGCGCGCTCGCCCGCTGGAGCGATCCTCAACGCGAACCCGTGCGGCCGCGTTATGCGGGTCTGCTGGCGCGCGCCGCTGAAGTCGACAGTTTCGCGCAAGTGCGCCCGATCATGCGCGGCTACGCAGAAGAAGTGACGCGGCTTTATGCGCAGCTTGTCCTCGGGCGTCCATCAGTCGGCCTGGTCGCCAACGCCTGATCTTGCGGCTTCGCCAAGGGCAAAGGTCCGCAAGGCCGAGGCAAGGCCCGGCGCCGGCGTCTGGCGCAGCCGCGCCTGATCGATTTCCGCGATCAACGCCGGCACGCTGATTTTTCGGGCTAGGGCGCAAGCGTCAAGAACCGACCAGAATTCCGGCTCAAGCATGATGCTTGTCCGGTGCCCCTTAATACTGATCGATCGTTTGCGCACACTTCTGGCGTAGCGCAATCGGCGCGAGGATCAAGCGGGACGTTTGGCTTAGCCGCGCGTCCAGTTGTCGAGGCCGTGCGCCCTGATTTTCTGCGTGGCCATCGTCACGCCGTCAATGATGCCCGCCATATGTGAAACCGCCTCCGCGTCGCATTCGGCGAGCTCAGCGCCGAGCGCCTTGTAGAGCGCCTCGATGTCGATGCCGTTTGCGAACAGGAATTGCGCCAGAACGAGACGCGTCTGGCTCGGTGATTTCGTGTCAGCCATGGTTAACTTCCCCAATTGGACCCAACTAAAAGCCAGCCGGGGACGATGTCCGGCTGCATTGGCCCTTGTACAGCAAGAAGCGGTCCAAGCGAGCAGGAGTTCAGCGATTGTTGTCGCGGATTATGCAGCGGCGGGCTTTTTGACCGTAAGCCAATGCGCCAGCGCCAGTGCGCCGGCGCCGGCGGAGGCGGCAACCAGTGATCCCACCATGACGCCCATTTTGACGGCGTTGATAGCGTCGGGGGATTGGAACGCGAGCGAACCGATAAAAAGGCTCATCGTAAATCCAATGCCTGTCAGCAAAGCAAGGCCTGTCATATGCATCCAGGTTGCGCCTTCCGGAAGCCGGGCGACGCCGGTCTTTACGGCGATGAAACTGACGGCAAGGACGCCTACCGGTTTGCCCATGGTCAGTCCAAGCGCAATGCCGAGCGGCACAGGCTTGAGCAAATCCGCGCCTGTCAGACCCTCCAGAGCGATGCCTGCATTTGCAAAAGCAAAAAGCGGAAGGACGAGGAACGCGACCCAAGGATGCAGGTCGTGTTCAATGCGGTGCAGCGGCGATTGTTCCTCTCCGTCGCGACTACGAATGGGAATTGCCAACGCCGTGATAACGCCGGCGAGGGTTGCATGCACGCCGGATTTCAAAACGCAAACCCAGATAATGGCGCCAACGATGACATAGGGCGTGATTTGCTTGACGCCGCTCCGATTGAGCGCAAACAGCGCGGCGACGCCTGCCGCCGCGAGGAGCAAGGCGGTCAGGGAAAGGTCAGCCGTATAAAAGAACGCGATAATGAGGATAGCGGCGAGATCATCGATGATGGCGATTGCCAGAAGCAACACTTTCAGGCTGACTGGCGCTCGCTTTCCGAGCAGGGCGAGGACGCCGAGCGCGAATGCGATGTCGGTCGCCGCCGGAATCGCCCAGCCGCGCAGCGCTTCAGCGTCTCCGAAATTGATAAGAATATAGACCAAAGCAGGCGCAGCGACGCCGCCAGTTGCGGCGAGGATCGGCAGCGCCGATTTCTTGAATGTCGACAATTCCCCTTGCAGGACTTCCCGCTTGATCTCGAGACCGACGAGGAAGAAGAAGATTGCCATCAATCCATCATTAACCCAGAGCTGCAAGGGCTTGTCGATCGACAGTGCGCCGACCTGCACTGCGACAGGCGTCGCGAGAAGCGCTTCATAGACGCCGCCAAAAATGCTGTTATTGGCGAAAAGCGCCAATAAGGCAGCGAATATCAGCAGGATGCCTGCAGATGATTCGAGCCTGATGAAGTCCTGAATTTTGGCGACAATGGCAGTCATTGGTGCAAAGCCTTTTGAATGAAGCGCCGGTTTGATCGGCGCTTCCGACGAGATTCGATTCGGATTGTGTCAACAGCATTATTGCGGCGGAGCCGTGGTGGTTCCTGCTTGCGCATGCCTCAGGAAGAATATTTTGTCCTTCAGCATAAGCTTTCGGCGTTTTAGCTCCCCGATCAGCAAATGATCGGGAAGCAGGCGTTTGGTCTCGCGTGCGATTCTGGAATCGATCTGTCGGTGACGCAACGTCATCGAATTCAGGCGCGAGTTTGTGTTGATTTTGTTGTTCATTGCGGACGCCTCTTGCATTGATCAGGTGTTGGAGAGTGATGCGTCGGCTGGTTCTCGCTCCCAGGCCGTAATTCGACGAAGGACATCCAGCAATTCCGCTTCGTGGTGTGCGCGGATTTCGGGCGACGCATGATAGTCGAAGTGGCACAAGAATTTTTTCGGAGCATTCCGCTCGGTCGGCTCCATCGTCGCAACCGACGAAAGCTCAAACGGCCCCCAATCCGACGCCATTTCGATGAAGTCCGACAATGTCTCCAAATCGCCATTCCATGAGGCAATGAGCCTTAATGGCGGCTGCGTGTCGTCGGGACGTTTTCGAAGTGACCGGTGGGTCTGACGCAGCTGCTCGGCGGCCCGTTGGGCCGCCCGGCGGTAATGGGAAATACGCGCCTGGGCTGCGATATTCAGAAATTGATTGCCGGATTTGCGTGGCAGGGCGGAAACTGTCGTCTGGCTCATCATCAGGCCTCCTCGTTACGAGTGAGAAATGGGGCCGCCCACCCACTAGAAAACCCCTCAAAAGATGTTATGTTGATAGGAAACTCCTATCATGGATAATTAATGCGAGATTCGCCGGAATTGACGCTGAAACAACTGCGGTGCCTGCTCGCGGTCGCAAAGTTCGGACATTTCCGCCGAGCGTCCGAGCACCTCGGCGTGACCCAACCTTCCCTGAGCGCTCAGGTCCAGAACCTCGAAGCCGCGCTGAATCTCCAGCTTGTCGACAGGAATAGAGCCAGGGTCGCGTTGTCTCCCGCCGGCCGTGACATCGCTGCGCATGCGCAGCGAATGGTCGATGAAGAACGCGCTATTATCGATTATGCGAGCATCTCCCAGAAGGGGATTTGCGGTACAATCCGGCTCGGCGCCGCGCCGACTATTGGGCCTTATATTCTCCCGCATCTGGTTTCGGCATTGCACCGAAAGCACAGCGCGCTCGGTATCTACGTCCGCGAAGCGACGCCGCACGACCTTGAGTATGATCTGGCGAATGGAACGCATGATCTGCTGCTGACACCGGTGTCGGCATCGAGCGCCGAGCACGTTGTAGAGCCGCTCTTCCGGGAGCCGCTTTATCTTGCGCTTGCCGTCGATCATCCGCTTGCCGGCCGCAAAGACCTGCCGGCGGCGTCGATAAAGGGGTTGAAAGTATTGACGCTGTCTGCCCGCCATCATCTGCATGATCAGGTTACCGGCATTTGCGAAACTTTCGGCGCAATTCCGGCTCACGACTATGAAGGAACGAGTCTTGATGCATTGCGCCAGATGGTCGGCATGGGCATGGGCGCGACCTTCCTGCCGGCGCTTTACGTGCATTCGGAAGTGCGCCCCAACAGTGAGATTGTCGTTAAGAAGCTCAGCGGCAGAACGCTTTTCAGAACCATCGGCCTGGTGTGGCGCAAGAGCGCGGGACGCGCTCAGGCCTATTTCGAAATCGCTGAGACTTTGCGTGAGATTGCGCGGGGAAAATTCAAGGACCTTGACGTCGTATGACGGCCGCCAATTGGAAAATCCGATTACAAGATTAGGAAAGACCCGCTTGTGTCGCCCTGGGCCTGACCCCACATCAATTGCGTAAACGAAAGGCCAACACATGTCCCGCCTCATCGGCGCCAGCACGCTCAGCTTGATTATCGCGGGTTACGCAACCGCTATCGGCGCCCTTCTCTGACCCTCTCTCCCGCCCGCAGGGGAGGCGCTCGATGGCCCTGTTCGCTCAGCGAGCAGGGCCTAAGTTTTAGCCGGGGCCGATCATGTTCTCCGGGCGAACGATTGCATCATAGTCGGCTGCGGGGATGCCGTCCTTGATTGCTTCCTCGCGCAGGGTCGTGCCGTTCTTGTGTGCGGTCTTGGCGATTTTGGCGGCCCGATCATAGCCAAATTTTGGCGCAAGCGCCGTCACCAGCATCAACGAGCGTTGGACCCCGTCGCGAATGTTCTCCAGCCGCGGCTCAATCCCGGTAACGCAATTGTCGGTAAACGAAACGGCGGCGTCCGCCATCAGCCGAACAGATTGAAGAAAATTGTAGGCCATCATCGGATTGAAGACATTGAGTTCGAAATGGCCTTGCGACCCAGCAAAGACGATGGCGGCGTTGTTTCCCATGATATGGGCGCAAACCTGTGTCATCGCTTCGCACTGCGTCGGATTGACCTTGCCGGGCATGATCGATGATCCCGGCTCATTTTCCGGCAGCGACAGTTCACCGAGACCGGCGCGCGGGCCGGATCCCAGAAACCGGATGTCATTGGCGATCTTGAACAGCGACGCTGCGACCGTCGTGATCGCCCCATGCGTCATCACCATGGCGTCGTGAGCGGCGAGCGCCTCGAATTTATTGGGCGCCGAGGTGAAAGGCAGCTTGGTGATCGCAGCAATCCTGTCGGCGACGCCCTCGGCAAAACCCACCGGCGCGTTAAGCCCTGTGCCGACCGCCGTGCCGCCCTGGGCCAGCTGCATCAGCGAGGGCAGGGTCTGCTCGATGCGGGAAAGGCCGTTTTCGACCTGTTTGGTGTAGCCGGAAAATTCCTGGCCGAGGGTCAATGGCGTTGCATCTTGCGTATGCGTGCGGCCGATCTTGATAATCGAACCCCACGCACTCGCCTTGTCGTTCAGCGCGTTGCGTAATTTCTGTAAGGCCGGGAGCAGGCGGTGGTGGATTTCTTCCGCACAGGCGATGTGCATCGCGGTCGGGAAAGTGTCGTTTGACGACTGGCTCATGTTGACATGGTCGTTCGGGTGCACGGGCTTTTTTGAGCCCATTTCGCCGCCAAGCATCTCAATTGCACGGTTAGAGATGACCTCATTGGCGTTCATGTTCGACTGCGTGCCTGATCCCGTCTGCCAGACGACAAGTGGGAAATGCGCGTCGAGCTTGCCTTCGATCACCTCCTGCGCCGCCTTGACAATCGTATCGCCGATTTTGGAATCGAGTCGGCCGAGCGCCATGTTGGTCTCGGCGGCGGCGCGCTTGACGACGCCAAGTGCGCGGATGATCGGCGCCGGCTGCTTTTCCCAGCCGATCTTGAAATTGCCAAGCGAGCGTTCCGCTTGCGCTCCCCAATAGCGCGTCGCGTCGACACTAATGGGTCCAAAGGTGTCGGTTTCGGTGCGGGTCTTTGCTGCCATGGCCTCTTTGCTCAGATCTGGATGTCGCGCCGATCTATTGGCGCCCGACGGTGGGGCAAGTTGAACGTCTCATTTGCGGCCGGAAATCCGTCGCCGCGAAGCGGGCGCTATTTTTTCCGGAAGGCGTCGAGTTGAAGAACCGCCGCGCTTTTCGCTGCCGCGTCTTCGTTCATTTCAACAACTGACGGCCCGGAGGCTTTCGGCGGGACATCAGCGCCCGGGGCGTCAAAGCGCAAGCCAAACTGTACGCTCGGATCCGCAAAACTGGTCACTGCCTCAAACGGCACCGTCAATCTCGCCTGCTTGCCCTTGAACCACAATGTAACGGAGAACTCGTCCTCGCCGACTTCAAGATCATCAAACTGATGCTGCAAGACGATGGTCATGCGTACGGGATAAGCAGTCAACAAATGGTCGGGAATCGTGACGCCTTCCGCTTGCGTCTCGAATTCGACGTAGAAATGATGGTCGCCCGGCGCCGCGCCCAGTTCTTCTGTCATCAGCAGCACGTCGCGAACAACCCGCTTCAACGCTTGCTGCGTCAGAAAATCATAATCTATCTCAACGTCTTTCAAGCGACCCTCGTCGAAATGCCCCGTCCCGCCCCCGCACGCCCCGGGCGCATGCTTAGCAGCTAGAGAGAATACGGCAAGACTGACGGCGATGCACGAGATGCGCGTCGCGATCCATTCACAAATTCTATCCTACGCGCCAAGATCGGAATTTCCCCAGCTTCCATCCCCAGGCCATTGCGATTCTTGAGAAAAGTCCCGGCTTCTGTTGCCAGGCGCCGGGGGGCCCCGCCTGACCTTGGAAGAGGTCAGGACTTAGTATTTGAGCAGCTCAGCCGCATTACGCAGCGAGAGCGAACTCTTCCGAGACGTTGTCATTAGCAACTATCAAGGTTGGTCCAATAACGGAGACCATCCGGGCGAAAGCGTCGTCTTTACACGTCCGTCGATCCTGTTTCGGCCCCGCCGAAAGCTCCGGATTGGGAGCCTTTGGTGGAGCCGCCGGGTACCGCCCCCGGGTCCGAACCGCTTATTGCACGGGCCGTTTATCGCCATAGCTGGCAAGCCAGCCCCTGTAAGGTAGGCGCAATGAATGACGATTTAAAGGCTTCGTCGCCGCAATTTTATCGAACTGTCAAACGGCTGTTACATGCTTTGACTAGTCTGCTTCCGTGCGCCATGGGGGCGTGACGCAATAGGTGCGCCGTGGAGCCGAATGATTTCAAGAAATGGCGGAAGTCGCTGAAATTTTCGCAAAAAGATGCGGCGCATTCGCTCGGCCTCAAGCGCCGGATGATACAGTACTACGAAAAAGGCGAGCGAGACGGCGACAAGGTCGAAATTCCGCGCTCGGTTCGCCTAGCTTGCTATGCGCTCGTCGAAGGCGTTGAAGACTACCACGGGCCGAGCCGCAAGATTAAGCGCCGCGAAGATAAACCGAAAAAAGACAAGGACGGCGAAGACGGAAAAATAGTCGATGCCGTCGAGGTCGCGGGTTAGTTTTCAGGCGCTGTTGAATTGTTCTCTGACGGACTATCGCCCGGGTTGAATTGCAGATCCATTGGGCCCGGCTGTTCCTCGAAAGTTGCGCTGCCGCTCGTGAGCGCCTCGTTTTCACTTTTGGGAGCGGGCGCATCCTGCGCCTCGCCTGTCAATTCCGGATTGCTGTATTCCCAATAACTTTGCGCGTTTTTAGCTCGAGCGACGCCAGCGCGAATTTCGGCAGCTTGCGGATGATCGGTCGCAGCGTTCAGTCTCCCAAGCGCTGCTTCTCCATAAGGGCCGAGCCGGAACTTCAGATAGCCGAAATCAAACTTCGAGGCGTCAATCTTGCCGGTCGCCAGCATGCGCTCCTGGCTTGTGGCGCTGATCGCCCAGACGTTGAAAAGCGGCGACGACAGACCGAGCAAGACCACGATCCAGACAACCGCCATCAAGGTATTGAGCGGCGCGACCGCCGGCATCCAGCGGCCCGAGCGCCCGGTCAGTTCCGTCAGCAATCCGGCGATCAGCACGAGACTGTACGCGAAGGCGAGGAAGGTCATGGCAAGGCCCGCGATGCGCGGCGGCGTCAGGCCATATTCGCCGACACGCGCCCAGAGGGAATAGGACGCAAGGCCCGTGTAGACAGGGAAAAGCGCAATAGCGGCAAAAGTTGAAAGGCGCAGCCACAAGGGCGGCGCGGCCCCTTCGCCGTTCTGGTAAACGCCATTGAAAATGAGCATGCCGGCAAAGGCCAAAAACAGGATCACGCCGCCAGGCCGCCCGAAAAACATTTCAGAATCGAGGATGGCGCCTGGCCCCTTGAGCGCGAGGACGATGATGAAGGTGATCGAAAACAGCGCCATGATCGGCATGGCGATGCGCGAAAAAAGGAGAAGCATGAAGCGCAAGGCGCCAAGAACGGCTTGCTGCCCGCGGATCATCGCAATCGACACGCCGCCAATCGCGCCAAGAAATGGGAGAATGACCCACGGCTCGTCAAAAAGCTCGGAGAAGAACGAGACGTCCATCTGCTTCAGAAGCGCCGCCCAGGCAAACAGGAGAATGAGCGCGAGCCCGGCAAACAACCCTGCGCCGCCGGCGATCAGCGGCATTGTCAAACCATGGAAGTACAAAGACGAGTATTGCGGCCTGACCCCCGTTTCAAGCGCGGCCTTTGCCAAGGACAGCATGAGATAGGATGCAAGCGGCGCCGACACAAAGAACCAGAAGACAAATGGAAACGTATTGATATCGTAATGGTTTGCCTGATCGACCGACGCCATGAACCAGGTGGGCGCCGCGAGGATTGCAGCGATTGCCGCTGAATGCGCGATCGGCCGCAGGAAGTCCCGCCGCTCCGACAATAAAAGCCAGCCAGCGGCGAAAGCGACGATTGTCTGCAAGGTCGTCAACGCCAGCGGCGATGGCGTCGAGGCGTCGATCCAGCGATCGGTGATCCAGTAAACCGCGCCGCCGGTCGCAAGGCCGACGATGAGGCTGAGGAGCCCCAGCCCGCGACCGCTCTCGGCGGGATCCGCGGCTTGTTTTTTTGTTCCGTCAGTCATACCCCGACCCCTCGGCGATGAGGCTAGCACATTCCGGCCAGCGCGCCGAGCCGCGACACGGCCGGGCAGGACCGGTAAACTGGGTGAAATTCGGGATTCGAGGCTGAATGAGGCAATATCTCGACCTGCTGCAGCGCGCCCTCGATGAGGGCGATGACCGGTCCGAACGGACCGGCACTGGCGCCCGCTCGATTTTCGGCCACCAGATGCGATTTGACCTCGAAGCCGGCTTTCCGCTGCTGACAACCAAGAAACTTCATCTGAAGTCGATCATCCATGAGCTTTTGTGGTTCATCGCCGGCGACACCAACATCGCCTATCTGAACAAGCATGGCGTCACGATCTGGGACGAGTGGGCCGATGACAAGGGCGAGCTCGGACCGGTTTACGGTCGGCAGTGGCGGTCATGGCCTGCGCCGGACGGGCGTATGATCGATCAGCTTTCCTGGGTGATCGATGAGCTCAAACGAAACCCTTCGTCGCGGCGATTGATCGTCAGCGCCTGGAACCCGGCCGAGATTGCCGACATGGCGCTGCCGCCCTGTCATTGTCTCTTCCAGTTTTTTGTGTCGAAGGGCCGACTGTCCTGCCAGCTTTATCAGCGCTCGGCCGATATATTTCTCGGCGTACCGTTTAACATCGCATCTTACGCGCTGTTGACGCATATGGTTGCGCAATCGGTCGGTCTCAAATCCGGAGATTTCGTCCACTCATTCGGCGACGCTCATCTCTACCACAATCACTTTGACCAGGCCCGCGAGCAATTGGCGCGACAGCCCGGCGCTCTGCCGAAACTTGAGCTAAACCCGGCCATCACCAGCGTTTTTGATTTTACTTATGACGACATTGCGATCCGCAATTATGTTGCACAACCCACAATCAAGGCGCCGATTGCCGTATGACCCTCACCATTCGCCCGGCGAAACCGGGAGACGCCCCGCTTATCCTTGGTTTTATTCATGAACTGGCGGTTTACGAAAAGCTCGCTGACGCGGTTGTTGCAAGCGTTGAAGACATCGACCGCGCACTTTTTTGCGACAACGCCAAAGCATTTAGTCTGATCGCTGAGTGGGAGGGCGAGCCCTGTGGATTCGCGCTCTATTTCTTTAACTTCTCGACCTTTGTCGGCAGGCATGGCGTCTATCTTGAAGATTTGTTCGTGCGTGAAAGCCATCGCGGTTTGGGCATTGGAAAATCCATGCTCATTCGCCTTGCTGAAATCGCCAAAGAAAATGATTGCGGCCGGCTTGAATGGTCGGTGCTCGACTGGAATACGCCCGCGATAGACTTTTACAAATCTCTGGGCGCCGCTCCGATGGATGAATGGACCTTATTCCGTCTTGCCGGCGCCGCACTCGACAAGGTTGCAGGGCGAGGCTGATGCTGATTTCGCTTATTGTCGCAATATCAAAGAACGGAATTATCGGCCGCAACGGCGAACTTGCCTGGAAAATTTCAGACGATCTGAAGCGCTTCCGGGCGCTGACAATCGGCAAGCCCGTCATTATGGGCAGAAAGACTTTCGACAGCATCGGCAGGCCGCTGCCGGACCGCGCCAATATCGTCATCAGCCGCTCGATGAGAGCAGTCGAAGGCGTCATCGTCGCCAGAACCATCGAAGACGGGTTACGCATGGCTTCGGACGCCGCCGCCAAGCTCGGTCCGAATGAAATCATGGTTATCGGCGGCGCCGAAATTTATACCGCGACCTTGCCGCTTGCCAGCCGGATCTACCTCACCGAAGTCGATGCCGCGGTTGACGGCGATGTTCGGTTTCCGGCGTTTGAGCCCACCGAATGGACACGGCATCCAGACGGCGCTGCGGAAAAATCCCCGCGCAACGAGTTTGGTTGCAGATTTTTCATCCTGGATCGCAAGTAAGTAATTGAAAATAAAATAAAATACCTCGAACTGACCTGATAAAAAGCGTTTTACCGCCCTAAGCCCGCGTTTACGATGCCGGAGCGAGAATGCGTTGCTCTTTCGCGCTGGCGAAAACAAGGCTAGGCGCGGGCTATCCGCTTGGAGGGGGCCATGAGGTTCGTCTTCCTGCTGTTGGCAGGTTCTGTTGTATCGCAGGCGGCGGTTGCTCAATCGCCGCACGCTGAGACCTGCCACAAGGGCGCCGACGAGCGCGTCATCCAGGTGCTGACCCCCGGCAATGTCGGTGCGGCTTGCGACGTTGTTTACGTCCGCGACGGCGGCGCCAAGGTTGCCGTTCCCTATAACGCGAATGTCGATAAGGACTATTGCCGGGCGCGCGCAGCAGAAATCGCTGCGGGGCTTATCGCCGACGGATTTGTCTGTTCGAGCGGGATGTCAGATGCGATCGAGGCCTCGCTCGCGGGCGGCCCTTCGAAAGAGGAACCTGTCCCCGCAACGGCGAAGGTCGTCGCGACGGAGGACTCCCTCGACGCCCAGCTCGAAAAACTTGCCGCGACGCTGCCGCGAGCGGCTGAAGCGCCAGGGGATCCGCCAGGGGATCCGAATGAACAACTCGACCAGCCGTCGCAGGAAATTGCCGCCATTGTCGACGAGCCTTCAGCCCCGATCCATGACGAACCGAAAACGCCGGCGCCAATCCCGTCAATGTCAGCAGACCCAATCCAGCTGGCGTCTGATGTTCGCCCCAGCGATTTCAAGGCGCCGCGCCCGCCAAAGACGACCGGCGCGGGGCGTCTGGTTGGCGCGCAACCGGAAATCGAAGACATCATCGATGTCGTAACAACAACAGCGCCAGTGATCGATCCGAAAGCCGCCGCCGAGGCGGACGGTGCCGGCATTCCTGCGCGCAAACCCGAAGACATTATTCGCGGCGTCATCGCTGCGAATGCGGCTGCGTGGAACGAAGGAAATCTCGACGCCTATATGGGCGGTTACGCCAACAGCGCCGACCTGTTGATGATTGTCGACGCGACGGTGACGACAGGCTGGCAGCCAGTCCGCAAACTTTACGAGAAAGATATCGCCGCCAGCGGTGAGATGGGACGCCTTTCGTTTGACAAGCTGGATATCAAGATGACGTCGGATGACGTCGCGACGGTCGTCGGCCGTTATTCACTGGTGCGCGCCAATAAAGCGTATCAGGGCGTCATGACGCTGCTGATGAAACAGGTCGATGGTCGCTGGCGCATAGTTCAGGACACGCGCATCGCGGACGCGCGCATCAAAGACTAAGGCTCTCGGCGATTTTTGACGCAAGCGCGCTGAAACCACGCGCGGCGTTTGAGTGAGGCGCGCGCGCCGCGATCGGGACGCCTTCATCGCTGGCGATTCTGAGGTCTGGATAAATTGGCAAGGCGCCCAGAAACGGCGCGCCAAGATCGCGCGCCGCCTGTTCCGCGCCGCCTTTCCCAAACAGATAAGTGCGCTCGCCTGCTGCGTCATCGAGCCACGCCATGTTTTCGATAACGCCGATGATCGGAACATTCGCTTTTCTGAAAAACTCAACGCCGCGCCGCACGTCGGCAAGCGCCATTTCCTGCGGCGTTGAAACAATGACAGCGCCGGTGAGCCGCTTCGATTGAGCGAGCGTCAAATGCGCGTCGCCAGTGCCAGGCGGCGTGTCGATGACAAGAACATCGAGCGCCCCCCATTCGACATCTCCGACCAGCTGCCGCACAGCGCCCATGACAAGCGGCCCGCGCCAGGCCAGCGCCTGCTCTTCGCCGACGAGTAGACCAATCGACATCAAGCGAACGCCAAACTTTTCAACCGGGATAATCTTGCCGTCGCGAATGTCAGGCCGTCCGGACAACCCAAAAAGCGTTGGCAGCGACGGCCCGTAAATATCGGCGTCCAGCAACCCGGTTTTCAGTCCGCGCTGTGCAAAGGCGACGGCGAGGTTGGCGGCGAGCGTCGATTTGCCGACGCCGCCCTTGCCGCTGGTGATCGCGATGACGTTCTTGACGGCGGCCAGTGCGCCCGCCGCGATTTCAATTCGCGGCTTGGGCTGAAGGCCGAGTGGGTTGGCGTGCCCGCCGGATTTGGGCGGTGATTGCGGCGCCCGGTGGGCGGTAGCAATCGCGGCAACGCGGGCAACGCCTGCGACCCCCTCGATAGCCGCCTTCGCAGCGTTGAGCAGCGCCTCGGTATCGCCGCCTGCCTTCTCGGCGTTAAGGGTCAATCTGACGACGCCGCCGGACGTCGCGGTCAGGCTCTCGATCGCGCCAATTGCCAGAATATCGCCGCCGCCCGGTGTCTTGACGGTTTTCAACGCCGCCCGGACTTTCATCAGCAGATTTGCGTCGTTCATCAGGGGCCTAAAGGGCGGATTCGCTAAAAATCGGGCGTTCGCATTGCGCCCGCGGAAAGCGTTGACATATATACCGCTCAATCCTTTGGCGAGCCCTCCCGCGGTCGTCGTCTCAGATCAAAACGCCGTTGAATGGCGAGAAGGACAGCGAATGCCCTGGCAGGACAATTCCGGTAAAGGCGGCGGCAAGGGCCCCGTGCGAGGTCCGTGGGGCCAGCAACCGCGGCCGCCCGGCGGCGACGGC
>JBGSVH010000232.1:0-12701 GCA_041753055.1 Parvularculaceae bacterium | reverse complement strand
CACGCTGTCGGCCGGCCAGCGCCGCCGCCTCGCGCTTTGCCGTATCGCTTTTTCGGGACGCCCGATCTGGATACTCGACGAACCGACAGCCGGCATGGACGCCGCCAGCATCAAGGCCGTCATTCGTCTTATTAAAGACCATTGCGCCCGTGGCTGCAGCGCCGTTGTTGCGACACACGAGCCGCTCGAATTTGAAAATGCCGTAACAGTCACGCTCACCGCGCCGGCGCCGTTATGAGCAAGCTCGCTGCAATATTGATGCGCGACCTTCGCCTTGCCTTGCGCGCCGGCGGCGGCGCCGGCAACACAGTCGTCTTTTTCGCATTGACCATCGTCATTTTCGCGCTCGCCGTCGGGCCGGATCGCGCGGCGCTGTCGGCGAATGCGGCGGCGATCCTTTGGACCGCGGCGACGCTTGCGGCGATGCTGTCCTTCGACCGGATTTTTCAGGCGGACTTCGAGGACGGCTCGCTCGACACGCTGCTTGAGACAACCGAGCCGGTGAGCCTTGTCGCCCTCACCAAGGCGGCCGCGCATTGGCTGACGACATTGGCCCCGCTGATCCTGACGGCGCCAATTCTTGGCCTGCTGCTCGGCCTGCCCGAAACGGCATATGGGCCGCTCGTTCTGTCATTGCTGGTCGGTACGCCGGCGCTGTCGCTTCTTGGCGCTTTTGCCTCCGCGCTCGCGCTGTCGCTCCGGCGGGCGTCGCTGCTGATGACAATTCTAACGGCGCCGCTGCTCACCCCGGCGCTGATCTTTGGCGTCGGTGCCGCCAAGGCGGGCGCTTCCGGCGATCCGCTTTGCCAACCTGCAATGATGATATTGGCGGCCGTCAGCCTGTCATCCTGCGTCGTCCTGCCGCTTGCGACCGCGGCGGCGATCCGCTTCAACACTGAATGAGCGCCGCCATGTATGATCTCGCCAATCCTCAGCGCTTTGACGCTTTTGCAAGAACGATGACGCCTATTGTCGCTGCGGGCGGCGCACTGTTGCTGATAGCGGGCCTTTATTTTTCTCTGGTCAATTCGCCGGCCGACTATCAGCAAGGCGACAGCGTTCGCATCATGTATGTTCATGTGCCAGCCGCGTGGATGGCGATGATATGCTATTCATCGATGGCGGTTGCTTCAGCGGTCGGTTTCATCTGGAAACACCCGCTCGCCGATGTCGCGGCGAAATCGACAGCGCCGATCGGCGCGGCGTTCACGTTTCTGGCGCTTGTCACCGGATCGCTCTGGGGCAAGCCAATGTGGGGGACCTGGTGGGCGTGGGATGCGCGTCTCACCTCGGTTCTGATCCTCTTTTTCATGTATCTCGGTTACATCGCCTTATGGAACGCCATTGACGACAAGACGCGCGCGGCGCGGATCGCGGCGATCGCTTGCCTTGTCGGCTTTATCAATATTCCGATCATCAAGTTTTCGGTCGACGGGTGGAACAGTCTGCATCAACCGGCGAGCGTTTTTCGCAAAGGGGGGCCGAGCATTGACGGATCGATGCTGACGCCGCTCTTTTTGATGGGGCTCGCCTATACGCTGATTTACGCTGCACTCCTTCTTGTCGCGATGCGCAGCGAGCTTGCGGAACGGCGAATAGCCCGGCTTCAACAGACGGCGCGCGGCCCGTCGAAGGTGACAATCGAATGACCAAGCGAAACAAACGCCTGCTTTTGATCAGCGTCATCCTCGGCGTCGCCGCGGTTTCAGCGGCGCTGGTGCTGACCGCGCTTTCAAGCACGGTCGCCTATTTTTATACGCCCTCGGATCTTAAGGATTTGCCGCAATCGCCCTCGGCGACGATCCGTCTTGGCGGGCTCGTGGAAACCGGCAGCGTGCATTTTGACGACGGCGACAAGACGGCGGTCAATTTCATCATTCGCGACGAGATCGCAAAAACGCCGGTGTCTTACCGCGGCGTGCTCCCGGACCTGTTCCGCGAAGGGCAAGGCGTCATTGTGCAGGGCAGGATTGATCCCGACGGACGCGTTATCGCCAGCGAAGTGCTCGCCAAGCATGACGAGAATTACATGCCAAAAGAAGTCGCCGACGCGCTCAAGAAACAGGGCCGCTGGAAAGAAGGCGAGACGCCATAGCCCGCTTGCGGCCAAGATGCGCCCAATCGACGACGCGCTGCGCTGCAAGCGTTGCAGCGGACGGGCCATCGACGCCGAGCTGCTTCAGGATGACGTCAAAAGCTTCCGCTTGCTCGACATAGGTTGAGGGATCGTTGAACAGCGCCTCAAGGGCTGTTGCGATGTATCCGCCCACGCAATTTTCCTGGATGAATTCCGGGATGACAAAGCGGTCGGCGGCGACATTGATGATCGAGGCGTAGGGAGTTGTCTTCACCCGTTTAACCCAGAATGACGTCAACGGATCAACCTTGTAAGCGACTGCCATTGGCGTTCGATTGATCGCAAGTTCGGTCGATGCGGTTCCCGATGCGGTCAGTGCGACATTGGCCGCGGCCATTGCGTCATATTTTTCCTCGGCGCCGACAAAGAGCGGCTCGCACGGCCAATCCGCCATCTTCCGTTTCGCGAGTGAGGCGACGCTGTCGGCGAGCGGCGAGACAACGCGAAGGCCAGGGATCTCCCGCGCGAGGAGATCGACGGCGTCCCGGAACGGCGGCGCAAGACGCGTCACTTCCCGCTTGCGGCTGCCAAGCAGCACCGCCAGAACCGGCGCCGCGCCAAGTTGATGACGCGCGCGAAATGCATCGCCATCGCCCCTCGCCTGCCAGGCCGCCTGAAAATTCGGATTGCCGACAAATTCCGCACGAATTCCCTCGCGTGCGAACAATTCGGGTTCGAAGGGTAACAGCGTCAACACCCCGTCGAAAAATTTCTTCACGAATTTGACTCGCCCCGGTCGCGACGCCCAGATCTGCGGCGCAACGAATTTTATCGAGGTTGTCGATGGCGACAGTTTCCGCAGGCGCGTCGTCGCCAGCCGCGAAAACGCCCAGCCGTCGATGAAGACAGCAACATCAATTGCCTGCGCCGCCGCCAGTTCCGCAAGTTTCCTCGCCCGCTTCATCGCAAGCGGCGCGACACGGGCGACATCGGTTGCGCCCATCACCGAGAACGCCTCAATCGGAAAAAGGCTTTGCAGTCCCTCACGCGCCATTTGAACGCCGCCGCACCCGCTGAACACGGCGTCAGGCGCCAGGACTTTCAATTCCCGCATCAAGCTCGCGCCGATCGAATCCGCCGACGGCTCGACCGCCGCCAGCATGATCTTGAGGGGGTCGGCGCTCACGACGTTCGCAGCTCCTGCAAGGAGAATCCATAAACAAAAATGCCGCGCGCATCGGCTTCGCGAATGATCGCCTCGCGATCGATCAGGAGCGCGGCGCCGGCTTCGACCGCAATTCCTGAAAGCCCGGCCGCCTCGACCCGGATGACCGTCTCAACGCCGATGGTCGGAAGATCAACGCGCATTTCCTGTCCGGGCTTTGGCCGTTTGACAAGGACGCCGTTGCGCTTGTCGCCGCCGCGCGCAGACGCCGGCAGCAAGGCGCAGCGATCAAGGAGCCCGTCAGTCCCCTCCGCCGCTTCAACCCCGAGCGTGTGTCCGGAGGCGACAACCGCGGCCTGACCGACGTCAAACGGGCCAAGCGCCGCGATGATTGCGGCGGCCTTCTTGATGTCAGCCCAATTTTCGGCGGACGGCGCCGTTGCGCCGATGGCGCCGGCTGGCGCTGCAAGATCAACAAAGACTTCTTCTGCGCCAACAACCACAAACCCTTCCGCCTCAAGAGTTTCGACAAGCACTTCAAGCATCGCGCCGTCGCCGCGCGCCGCAGCCGCAATAACACGCGGCAGCAATGCAGCGCCGCGCCAGTCCGACTTCAGATTTGAAAAATCCGGCCGGCGGACAACGCCCGCCAGGGCGATCGCATCGCACCCGGCATCCTTGAGCGACCGAATGGTCTTGCCGGCCTCCGCAAGGCCGCATTCGATATTCTGAAAGGCTGAAAAATCTTCGTCCGCCATGCCGGCAAGGCGCACGACAAACGGCGGCCCGACCTCACTGGTCGCCGCTTCCGCAAGTCGCTTCGGCAAAACGCCGGCGCCTGCAATTATTCCAAGCTTTCGCCAGCGGGCCATAATTTTCGCGGCGGCGCCATCAGCGGGCGCCGCGTGTCTTCCCGAATGAAATTGACGACGCGCATCACTTCATCGCTGTGCGCATAAGCGGTTGTCACCGATTCAAGCCGTTCCCTGAACGACCCCTCATCGGCGAAAAGAAGACGGTAGGCGGCGCGCAAATTATGGATCGCCGTGCGCGACATCCCGCGCCTCTTCATGCCGACGATATTGAGGCCCGCAAGCTGCGCGTGATTGCCGGTTGCAGATGCGTAAGGAATCACATCGGTCGGAACGCCGGCGCAGCCGCCGATAAACGCAAAAGCGCCGATGCGGCAGAATTGATGAACAGCGCAGAGCCCGCCAAGAAACACAGAATCTTCAACGACAACATGACCGCCCAGTGTGGCGTTATTGGCGAAGATGACATTCGATCCGATAACACAATCGTGGGCGACATGCGCGCCAGTCATCAGGAAACATTTGTCGCCGACAACCGTTTCGCCGCGGCCGGCGACCGTGCCGAGATTGAGCGTAACATGCTCGCGAATGACGCAGTCAGCGCCAATGCGAAGACCTGTGTCTTCACCGCGATAACCAAGATGTTGTGGCGGTCCGCCGAGGACTGCAAACGGAAAAACGACCGTCCGATCGCCGATAACCGTGCGGCCGTCGATAACAACATTCGACTTCAACTCAACGCCATCTCCCAGCGTTGCTTTTGACGACACGCGGCAATAAGGCCCGACGGTGACGCCGGCGCCGAGGGCGGCGCCGTCTTCAACAATGGCGGTTGGATGAATGCGCATGCTGGTGTGAACCGGTACCGTCAGGCGATCTGCGCCAGCATCGCGGCGAATGTCGCTTCCGCGACAAGCTTGCCGGCGACTGTCGCTTCGCCCGAAAAACGCCAGACAGGCGGTCGGCGCTGCACCGTCGAGACCTTAATCATCAACTGATCGCCCGGAATGACCGGTTTTCTGAAGCGCGCCTTGTCGACGCCCATGAAAAGCACAATCTTTCCCTCGGCGTCGAGGTTTTCCGTATAGGAAGTATAGGCAGCGGCGGCCTGCGCCATTGCTTCAATAATCAGGACGCCGGGCATGATTGGTTTTTGCGGAAAGTGTCCCCGAAAAAACTCTTCGTTGTAGGAGACATTCTTGATCGCGACGGCGCTCTCCGCCGGCTTGATATCGACCAGGCGGTCGATCATCAGCATCGGATAGCGATGCGGAAGAATCTGCAGGAGATCGTCAATTTCCAGGACGGTCTTGCCAGTTTCAATCGCCATCGTCGTTCGCCTTTTTCTTCCGCCGGGCGGCCCGCGCCATCGCAGCGGCTTCTCTCAACCAGGTCATCCGTGGCCGCGCCGGATAGCCCGCCCATGTTTCGCCGGCCGGGACATCGCTGATGACGCCGGCCTTGGCGGCAATGCGGGCTCCGCCTCCAATCGTCAAGTGGTCGGCGAGCCCTGCTTGTCCGCCGCACTGGACGCCGTCACCCAGGACCGTACTGCCGGAGATGCCGACCTGGGCGGCGAGGACGCAGTTGCGCCCTATCCTTGCATTGTGCCCGACCTGCACGAGATTATCGATCTTGGTCCCGGCGCCGATCACGGTGTCGCCGAGCGACCCCCTGTCGATACAGCAATTTGCGCCAATATCGACCCGGTCGCCGATGATGACCCGCCCAAGTTGGGGAATGCGCGCCAAACCTTCCGGGCCGATCGCAAAGCCAAAGCCGGGCGCGCCAATCGTTGTCCCGGCGGCGATATGTCCCTCGGACCCGACAAGCGCGCACCATATCGACGCCCGCTCTGCGATCACCGTATTCGCCCCGATGACGACGCCAGGACCAATTACCGCGTAGGCGCCAATTTCAACGCCAGCGCCGAGTTCAACGCCGTTCCCGACAATTGCGCTTGCATGAATGCGCGCACTGCCGTGAATATCGGGCGGCGGCAGGCCGTCGTCCGAGTGGAGCCGGCGGGCCTGATGCAACGCAACCGCCAGGGCGGAAAATGCCAGACGCGGATTCGCCGCGAGCGCGATTGCGCCGTTCTTCTTATCCAGCGTCGCTGCAGCGGCAGGCGTCGCAATGCACAAACCGAAGCGCTTTTGACCGAGTGCGGCCGCATGCGCCGCGTCTTCTGCGTAAACCACGGCGCATGCGAGATCACTTTCGTCCGGACTGGCGACACGCTCAATATGTTGCGCGAGACCGGCCGTCGCAGACGCTTCAGCGCCAGCAATCCGCAGCGCGTCCCCAATACTAATCGGCGGGTTCGAGATGTAAAATCGAGGGTCCGGCATTGGATGCTACAACGTCTCCCCTAAACGAAACGGCCGGCGCGCGTTTGCGGCCGGCCGCCAATACTGCAAACGGTCCTACGCCCTATTTCTTGGGCTTTTCCGTCTTGGCGCCCGCCTTTGCACCGTTGGCCTGCTTGGTTTGCGCTTCAGCGACTTTCTTACGAACATCGGCCAACGTCACCTTCTGGACATCGACCGTCTTCATTTTCTTGTTCAGCTCTGCGAGAACTTCCTGAGTGATGTCGGCCTCCGGCGCCGAATACATCACTGCCGAGCGATCAAGCAGCAATGTCGCGCCGCGTTTGTCGATGATCGCCTTCATGATTGGCTGGGATTCCTGGAGAATTTTTGCCTGCGCCGTCTGCACGACGTTGCTGAAGACATTTTCCATGATCTGGGCTTGCTGCGGCAATTGAACCTGCTGACGCATGGCGAGATCCTGCTCGGTCTTCTGGCGGACTTCGTCCGACATCAGCGAGGCGCCTTTCTGGTAATTCTCAATGTCCTTCTTGAGCTTGTCCGCTTCCGCGTCGAACTCTTTCTGGATGTTCGTCTTGATCGCCGTCGCTTGCGTCGGAATGGTCTTGCCGGCCTCAGACTGCGACACCAGCACCGCTTGATCGACGATCAGGATTAGTGGCGCCTTTTGCGCCTGCTGGGCTTCGGCGCCGGAAATCAGCGCAGTCGCCGCAACGCCGCTGGTCAAAAGCGCGACGGCGCTGGCGATCGTCAAGAATTTGTTGGTCATAGTCTTACACCTCACTCAGTTTAAAAGGTTGTACCCGCGCTGAATCGGAAGCCTTCGGTTCTGTCATAGTCTTCCTTGCGCAAAACTTTGGCGAAATCAAAGCGAACCGGGCCAAAAGGCGAATCCCAGCTGACCGAAACCCCAGCCGTTGCCCGCAGCGACAAATCGTCTTGAATTGGTTTTTCGTAAATCCCGTCGCCGTTCGAGTCGACCCACAACGCCAAGTTGTCGTTTAACACCTTGTTTGACTCATCAACCAGACCGACCGTGCCGAAATCAGTGAAAATCGAGGTCCTGATGCCATATTCCTTCGGCAGCGGCAACGGCAGTTTGATTTCAGCGGTGCCGATCGCATAAATCTTCGCGCCGATCGATTGGCCGAATCGCCTGTTGTTTGTCGCCTGACCAGGCTGAATATAGCGCGGCCCGACGCCAGCGACTTCAAAGCCGCGGAAACTGTCGGCGCCCTCATAGAAGCGGTCCTGAAGGCGGATGTCATCGCCACCGTAGCCGGTGATATAGCCGCCACGCAGCTGCAATTTGCCTATAAACCCGCCAAAAAGGCGTTGGTAAATCGCGGCGCTGGCTTCCGATCGCAGATATTGTACATCGCCACCAAGACCAGCGACCGCCTGCGAAAACGAGAATCTCGATCCGCGCGACGGGTCAATGGGGTCATCCCGGGTGTCATAGCCGACCGAATAACCAATCAGCGATGTCAGGAACTTACCCTGCGATTGACAGCTGGGCGAGAAGGCTTGGGTGATGAGGTCGCAGACGAAAGCCGTGTACTGGCTTTGCGGCACGCTGTTGACAACATAACGGCCGGAAACACCAGTAGCATTTGGATCGGTCGTGATGCTCGTCACCGCCCCCGAACTGTTCGTCACCCGGTAAAGCGGCAACAGGGTCGGGACAGTAACGCCGGGCGCAAACTGCCCCGAGATATCGGTTCCGTCCGCAATCGTAAACGAACTCGAATTAAGGCGCGAATCCAACTCAACCCGGTCGCGCGCGAGCTGATACTGAAGACTGCCGCGCCAATATTCCGAAATCTGGAATCCGGCATTAAGGCCGAACCCGTAACGGTCCCGGATAAATCCGGATTCGCGAAAATCAGTCCGCTGATTGGTCAATGAAATCCCGGCCGCCATATTGCGGTCGAGGAAATAGGGCTGCGTAAACCGGATATCGACCAGTCTCGTTCGTGAACTGGTCTGAACGCGGAAGCGTAATGTCTGCCCGCGCCCCATCAGATTGCGTTCCTCGATCGAGAAATCGACGATGAAATTCTCAGTCGACGAAACGCCGACGCCAATCGAGAACGATCCCGTCGCTTTTTCTTTTACTGCAACGTCGAGTTCGGTCCGGTCCGGGGCGGACCCGGGCTTGTCGGTGATTTCGACTTCAGTGAAATAATCGAGCGCCCTGATCCGTGATTTCGACCGGTCGATCAGAACCTTGTTATAGGGATCGCCTTCTGCGACGCGAACTTCCCGGCGCACGACCTTGTCGAGCGTGCGGGTATTGCCCTTGATATTGATGCGCTCAACATAAACGCGGGGACCCTCATTGACTTCAAAGGTGATGTCGATGGTCCTCGATTCAGGGTGGCGATCAAGGCGAGGCTGCACGTCGACAAACGCATAGCCGCTCGCCCCGGTCGCGAAGGTAATTGACTCGGTCGCCTTTTCGACCCGGTCGCCATTGTAGGTTTCACCAGCCTTGATCGGAACGAAATTTTCGAGCGCATTCTCATCGAGTTTGGCAAGGCTGGTCTTCACCTTGACTTCGCCGACCGTGTATTTTTCGCCTTCATCGACCGTGAACGTAATGAAGAAATCCTTGCGGTCCGGCGTCAGTTCGGCAACGGCCGAAATTACCTGAAAATCCGCGTAACCATTCTTCGCATAGAACTGGCGCAACAGGTCGCGCTCATATTCCAGCCGATCTGGGTCATAATTGTTGTTGCTTGAAAAGAACCGCCACCAGCGACTTTCCTTGGTGAGAATGGCGCCGCGCAATTCGCCGCTTGAGAAATTCTTGTTGCCGACAAAATTGACTTTGGCGACGCCGGTCTTCGGGCCCTCGTCGATTTCGTAGATCACGTCGACGCGGTTTTGCTCTAGCGGCGTCACCTTTGGCGTCACGGTTGCGGCAAAGCGGCCGCCGCGGCGATAGACTTCAATGATGCGCTGGACGTCGGCCTGGGCCTTCGAGCGCGTGAAGACCGAACGCGCCGTCAGCTGCACTTCCTTGGAAATCTTGTCTTCCTTGACGCGGCGATTGCCTTCAAGGATTACGCGATTGACGATCGGATTTTCCTGGACCTCGATCAGCAGGGAATCATCGGGCTGCATCTGCAGCGCAACGTCTGCAAACAGCCCGGTGTTAAAAAGCGTCTTCAGCCCGATGTCGAGCAATTGCGGATCGGCCCGGTCGCCCGGGTGGACGACGAGATAGGACGCAATCGTTTCCGGCTCGATGCGCTGATTGCCGTTGACGCGGATCGCCTTGATGACCGGCGCTTGTCCTTCGGCGAGGCCGAACTGCGCCGCGTCAACCGGCGTCGCGGAAATGCCGGCGGACGATGCCGGCGGTCCAGACGTCTGTGCTGACGCCGCGCTGATCACCCCGAGCGCTGCGAACACAATGGCGCCCACAGCGCCAACCCCCAACCGAATAAAACGCATGCCGCCGACCTAGCTCTTTACCGCAAAATAACTGGAGATGTCGTTCCAGGTTACAAACAACATGAACGACGCCAAAAGGACGATTCCTACTCTAAAGCCAATCGCCTGAGCCCTTACCCCCAATGGTCGGCCGGCCGCGGCTTCGTAGGCGTAGTACATCAGATGCCCACCGTCCAGAACCGGCACCGGAAGCAGATTGAGAAACCCGATGGAAACCGAAACAATGCCAGCCAGATTGATGAAGGTCGCTACGCCTATCTTGAGCCGGGTCAGAAAGTCGAGCGATCCGAGCTCCGCATCGTCGCTAAATCCCGAAAGGGCGGATTGGCCGGCGAACTGCGCCATCTTGATCGGCCCACCCAACTGCTTGACATCTTCCTTCCCACCGATCAGTCGCCACAGAAATTTCCCTGTAGAATGAAGGATTTGCCAGACTTGTTTCACCGCACCCACGAACGCCTCACCCGGCCCATATCGGACAAAGCGGAATGCCGACTGGTCGCCGGCGACGCCAAGAACGCCCATTTCCGCATCATTGCCGAGAGCGTCCTTGATGACCTGTCGGCGCGGCGTCGCCGTTAGCACCACCACGTCGCCGCCGCGGTCGACCTCAAAAGTCACGGTCTCGCCGCTGCTGAGGCGGATGATCATGGTCAGATCGGAAAATGTGCCGACCCTCTGGCCGTTGGCGGTGAGGATGAGGTCGCCCTTTTCGAAGCCTGCCTCGGCCGCCGCTGAATCGGGCTGCACCGAGCCGACCTTCGGATCGCCGACGACCTGACCAAAGGTCATCAGCAGCCCCGCAAAAATCACGATCGCCAGAATGAAATTGGCGACAGGTCCCGCCGCAACAATCAGGGCGCGCGCCCACACCGGTTTGAAATGATAGCAGACGGCGCGCTCTTCGGCGCTCATGCCGCGGCCGATCTCGTGCTCGTGGCCAGGCCGCGGAAATTGCGTCGTCGCCGGATGAAGATCGCCGTCGCGCTCTGCAGTGACAGCGTCGCTTGCATTGGAGGCGGGACCGGCGTCGCCAAAAAATTTAACGTAGCCGCCAAGCGGCAGCATGGCGATGCGCCATTCTGTGCCTTTCTTGTCGCGCCACCGCGCAAGCGTCTTCCCGAATCCAATCGAGAAGACGTCAACCCTGACGCCAAGCAGCCGCGCCACCGAGAAATGCCCGTACTCGTGAAAGAACACGATGATGCTGAGCAAGATCAGGAAGGCGATCAGCGTGATCGGCAATGTCAGAATTGATTCAATCGGAATACCGGCAATTGTCATCAGCTCAGCTTCACCCGTTTTGCACCCAACTGCACCTGAGCCCTGTCACGCCAGCCCTGTCACGCCGCAGCTTTTGCTGCGATCACCCGTACCGCCAGCCGGCGCGCTTCATTGTCAGCCGACATAGCCTCCTCGAGGGTCGAAAGCTTCGCCGGTCCGTTACGCCGACCGAATTCGTTAAGAACGTGCTCGGAGACGGCGGCAATGTCCAGAAATTTCAGCCCGCCAGCGAGAAAGGCGGCGACCGCTTCTTCATTGGCGGCGTTGAGCGCGGCCGGGTAAATCCCGCCGCGTTGAACCGCCTCTCTGGCAAGACGAAGCGAAGGAAAACGGACAGGATCAGGCGCTTCAAAGGTCAGCTGCTTGACGTTGCTGAAATCGAGACGCGCCGACGGCGTCGGCGTGCGGTCCGGCCAGGCGAAAGTCGAGGCGATCGGAATGCGCATATCCGGCGTCCCAAGCTGCGCGAGCACCGAACCGTCGACATATTCGACCATTGAATGAATGACCGACTGCGGATGAACAAGAATATCGATCCTGTCATGCGGCACCGGGAAAATGTGCGATGCCTCGATCAGTTCAAGGCCCTTGTTCATCATTGTCGCGGAGTCGACAGAAATTTTGGCGCCCATGCTCCAGTTCGGATGCGCAACGGCTTGCGCCGGCGTTGCTACCGCCATCTCCGCGCGCGACCATGTCCTGAACGGGCCGCCCGATGCGGTCAGAATCAATTTCGCAATCCGATGCGGATGATCGAAATCAAAAACCTGGAAGATCGCGTTGTGTTCTGAATCGACCGGCAGCAAAACGCCGCCGGATTTTCGAATTGCTTCCATGACAACGTCTCCGGCGCAGACAAGGCATTCCTTGTTGGCGAGGGCGATCGCCGCGCCGCGATTGGCGGCATTCAAGGTCGGCTTCAGCCCTGCGGCACCGACAATCGCCGCCATTACCCAATCAGCGCTTCTGGCGCCGGCTTCATCAACCGCTTCCGCCCCGGCGCCGATTTCGACATTGAGCGCGCCGAGCGCATCGATCAGATCGTTCTTCCTTGAGGCGTCGGCAATCGCCACAAAACGCGGGCGGAATTTTTTCGCCTGCTCGGCAAGCAGCGCCACATTGGTATTCGCTGTCAGCGCCTCGATCTCGATTTCCGCCTCGCCGCGCGACACGGCAAAGTCGATCAGATCGAGCGTGCTGACGCCGACCGAACCGGTCGAACCGAGCACGGTGACGCGTCGCGCAATTTTTGGACGGCTGTCCTTGTCGCTCATAGTTTCGACCCCTACCCCGCAAGCCCCGAGACCAGACTATGGCCATAAAGCGCAATCGTCACCGCAATTGTCGCAAAAATCATCCCGTCGAGGCGATCGAGTACGCCGCCATGGCCAGGGATAAAATTGCTCATGTCCTTGATTCCAAAGGTCCTCTTGAACGCCGACTCGGCCATATCGCCAAGAATTGAGGCAAGGCCAAGGCTCGCCCCCATGGCGGCGTAAGCGCCCACGGCGGCCTCGCCGAACAGCAGCGGCCCGCCGATCGTCGCCGCGAGCGCGCCGGCGACAAGGCCG
>JBGSVH010000231.1:0-21191 GCA_041753055.1 Parvularculaceae bacterium | reverse complement strand
GTGACCAGATGGACAACCACCCCGGTCGGGGCCGTGGTGTAATCCGCCTTGTCGACCCCGGCGCCGCCCGTCAGGACATCGGCGCCAGCGCGCCCGGACAGTGAATCATTGCCGCTGCCCCCGATCAGCGTGTCATTGCCGGCCCCGCCGTAAAGCGAATCGTGACCGGAAAGACCGCTGAGCCAGTCATCGCCAACGGCGCCGCTCAACAGATTGGCGACAGCATCGGATCCCGTCAGCATATCATTCTTGTCGGAGCCAAAGACGTCCTCAAACCCGGAAATCGTATCCCCCGCCGCATCGCCGCCAGAAACGGCATTGGCCGAGAGGTTGACCGAAACGCCCGCCACCGAACCTTGATACGACACCGTGTCAACGCCAGAGCCGCCAATGAGAACGTCGCCACCCGACTCTCCCACAAGCGTGTCTCTCCCGTTTCCGCCGTCGAGCGTGTCACTGTCGCGTCCGCCCTTCAGGACGTCGTTACCGTCATCGCCAAAGAGATTGTCCGGTCCAGGCAGTCCAAACAGAGAGTCGTTGCCAGCAAGGCCGTACAACGAATCGTGCGCGGCCATGTAGTTCGAGGTCGAAGGCAAACTCCAAAGCACATCATTGCCGGAAGTCGCCTGCCTGAGTGGCGCGCCAATGTCGCCAAAAACCGATAGGTCCCGCGCAGTCAGAAAACGGACGACGCCGGATCCAATAGCGGGATTAAGAACACTTGACGTTGAAGACTTGAAGTGAGCGATGCTGTCATCAAGGGCAATCGGGCCAAACATTGGATCTGGCCCGTCAAAGGAATAATTCCCGGCGCTTCCTGTGACGTAACGGTCAAAAGACGTCCGGTCTACACCAGGATCATCAATGAACGTCAGCAGGCCGAGGCCATGAGCGATCTCGTGGACAAGGATCGTCCACAAATCAAAGCCGCTTCCGCCCAACGACACGCCGTCAATTAACGGTCCAAGAAAGAAATCGCCCGCGTTCAGCGTGAAGGTGTCAACATCAATTGAAATATCGGGGCCTGAGCCATTCCGGTCAACGCCGGTTGCGATCTCGATAATGGTAAGCGGATCGTAGTAATCGAAACCCGATTGCGAAGACGTGTAGTAATATGATGTCCCCGCTTGCGCCAGCGTCGTATCGCCAAGCGCCGAAAAACTCACCTCGATGCTGATATTCGCCAGGCTAGTATCAATATAACGGTCCCAGTAATCGGCCGCGGCCTGGGTTATCGACAAAACTATGTTTCTCGTCGACGCCGCCACGCCGCCAGATGCGCCAAGAGTCACAGAAAACATCGCGGCCAAACCTCCTCGAAAGGTCGCAACAACAAACCTGAGCGTAGTTGCAAATTCGTCGAATTGAAACTGCGAATTATCAGAGCAATTGCAAGGAAATACAGCGCGAAACCGTTACAATCCGGAAGACTGCGCACGCAGCCCTACGACCCGATCTCATGGATACTCCGTAAGTCTGCCTGCCGGCGCGCCAGTTTCACGGGCGACCATGTCAGCATTCGGGCAATATCCACCGAACTGGCTTCTACGCCTCTTGACCGTGCCGCCCGCTCCGTCCGCAACTCGGCGAGCCGCAAATATCCATCTCGCAGCGCTTTCAAATATGGCCGCACGCCGCGGCGAACCAGGGCAAAGCGGATCAGTAGACTTGCATCAGCGAAAACGCGGAGCGGCAGCATTCCCCAAAAAATCAGTCCCGGAAGGTTCTTGCCCGAGAGCCAGATGCGGTTCCGGTGTCCATGGTAAATCGAAAAGTCGCTATGCCTGCCGGTGAGCCCCGAACCCTCATGGAGCACGCGCGCCTTGCGCAGCTGCACCGAGCGCGCGCCGGCAAGACGCAAGCGAAACCCAAGATCAACGTCTTCGCCATAACAAAAGAAGCGTTCGTCAAACCCGCCAAGTTTTTCAAACGCGGATTTCCGATACATTGCTGCGGCCGCGCACGGCGAAAAGCATTCGCCTTCCGGCGGCAGTGATTCGATCGGCCAGCCAAAATGACCGCGATAGGCGATACCGCTGATGTGCATCACATCGCCCGCGCCGTCGATTTTAGTGGGGTCCCTCGCGTCGATCTGGGTGGAGCCGAATGCATCCGCCCACGGGTAACGCGTCGATGCGGCGACAAGCTCGGCAAGCCAGGTCGGTTCAGCATAGGCGTCAGGGTTGAGCAGCACCAGCCAATCCCCTGCGGCGCGGCGGGCGGCTCGGTTATTGGCGGCGGCAAATCCGAGATTTTCGCCGGCGCCATCGAATTGAACCGCCGGAAACTTTTCCGCGGCGCGCGCAATCGAGTGATCGGCTGACCCGTTATCGACGACGATCGTCTCAAAATCCCGGAAGCTCTGGCGCTCAAGGCATTCGAGGCACCGCAGCAGGCGGTCGCCCGAATTGAAATTCACGATGATAACGGTAAGGCGCGGCAAGATGACCCCGGATGACTGGACCACAAAGGCTGCCAGTAACCGCCCGGCCCGCGCAAGTCACGGCCGGAAAACGGCATCCGGGAACAGAACCGGCGGCCAGGCGCGGCGCCGGGCCGTTTCGCATGGTTGCGCCGGAGCAAAGGAATTCGGATAAGACGCCGGGATTATTGTTCAGCAAAGGCGCCGCCATGAAATCTGACCACTCGCCTGCATCAAGAGCCAGCGTCAATTCCGACGCTGCGCGCGACATTGCGTACCATGTTCACGCGCAGACCAATCTCGACGCCCATCTGAAGAGCGGCCCGTTCATCATCACCAGAGGCGACGGCGCGGCGGTGATCGACGATCAGGGAAAGCGCTACATTGATGCGATGGCGGGGCTGTGGTCGGCCGCGCTCGGTTTCTCGGAACGCCGCCTCGCCGACGCCGCTTACAAGCAGATGCTCGACCTTCCCTACAGTTCGACCTTCGCCGGCCGGTCGAGCCCGTCGGTGATCGAACTTGCCGAACGGCTGACGGCGATTGCGCCAAAGGGCGTGACGCGCGCGATGTTCTGCAATTCCGGATCAGAAGCCGTCGACACCGCGCTAAAGCTTGTCTGGTATTATCAAAACGCCAAGGGACGCCCCGACAAAAAGAAAGTCATCGCGCGCGAGAAAGCCTATCATGGCTCGACCATCGCAGCGGCGAGCCTTACCGGGCTTGAACGCATGCAGCGCGAATTCGACCTGCCGATTGATCGCGTCGTCAGGGCGCCCTGCCCGCATTACTGGAAATATGGCCGCGAGGGCGAAAGCGAAGACGCGTTTGCCGAACGCATGGCTAAGGAAATTGAAACCATCATCGAGCGTGAAGGCGCCGATACGATCGGCGGATTTTTCGCCGAGCCGCTGCAAGGCGCCGGCGGCGTCATCCTGCCGCCAGCCGGATATTTCACGCGCGTTCAGGCGCTGTGCAGGAAACACGACATTCTTTTCATCGCCGACGAGGTGATTTGCGGGTTCGGCCGCACCGGCGCGATGTGGGGATCTCAGACCTTTGACTTGCAGCCCGACATGCTGACCTGCGCCAAAGCGTTATCGGCGTCTTATATTCCGATCGCCGCGCTGTTGATCAGCGACCACGTCTTCGACGCGATGGTCGATCAAAGCCGCAAGATCTCGCTGTTCGGCCATGGCTTTACCTATTCCGGCCACCCGGTCGCGGCGGCGGTCGCCGTCGAAACGCTGAAGATTTACGAAGAACGCAATATTGTCGGCATGGCGCAGGCGTCATCGCCAATCCTGCAGAAAGGCCTCCGCGCATATTCAAGCCACGCACTGGTCGGCGAAGTACGCGGATGCGGAATGATCGCGGGCGTTGAACTTGTCGCCGACAAGGCGTCGAAGAAACCGTTCGACGCGGCAAAAGGGGCGGGCGCTCTGGTGCAGGAAGAAGCAAAATCGCGCGGCGTTCTCGTCCGCGCGCTCGGCGATACGATCGCCTTTTGTCCGCCGTTGATCATTTCGGACATAGAACTCCGCGAAGTCGTGGAGCGGTTCGGCGAAGCGCTCGACGCAGCGGCGGCGAAACTGATCTAGAGGGAGGAGCGCCGGCCCATGGACCGGACCGATGGAAACGCCAGTACAAGCGATCCGCAAGGAACGCTCGCGGTCGCGCTGTCGCACGGGTTCAGCCTGCTCGCGCAAGACCCGGCGCTCGCCGCCGAGCAGGCTGGCGAGATCCTCAAGATCTTTCCGAAGGAAGCGCAAGCCCATGCGCTTCTCGGCGCGGCGCGTCGGCGCCTTGGCGATCCCGCCGGCGCCGTAACGGCGCTGGAAAGGGCGACGAAACTCTCACCATTTTCCGCCGAGTTCATTCTTGAACGAGGGCTTGCCGAAGCTGCGGCGGGCGAAAGCCGGCGCGCGCTCAATTCACTCGCCCATGCGCTCAATCTCGACGACCGCTTCGTCAATGCGTGGCGCGCGCTTGCCGATGAACTGCTGCGCGCCGGCGATGAAGACGCGGCGGGCCGCGCTTACGCCAAACATGTCACCGCATCGGCGAAAGATCCTGAATTGCTTGCAGCAGGTCAGGCGCTCAATGACGGCAAGCTCGCGGTCGCCGAGCGGCAGCTGAAATCATACCTGATGCGCGCCCCGACCGATGTCGCCGCCATCCGCATGCTTGCCGAACTCGCCGCGCGGATCGGGCGCTATCAGGACGCCGAAAATCTGCTGCAGCGCTGCGTTGAACTCGCCCCGGATTTCCATGCCGCGCGGCACAATCTCGCCATTGTCGAATTGCGGCAGGGCAAGGCTGACAAGTCGGTCGCTGAAGTCGAACGGCTTTTGAAGAGAAACGCCAAAGACCCCGGCTACAGGACACTTTATTGTGCTGCGCTGTCGCGCCTTGGCGACTACGACAAGGCGATTTCGCAATACCGGTCGCTGCTTGCCGACTATCCAAACCAGTCAAAAACATGGCTCAGTTTCGGCCACGCGCTGAAAACCGTCGGACAACAGGCGGACTCGATTGGCGCCTACCGCAAATCAATCGACCTCCAGCCTTCGCTTGGCGAAGCATATTGGAGCCTCGCCAATCTGAAAACGGTGCGTTTTTCAGACAGCGACATTGCCGCAATGCGGACGCAGCTCGCGCGCGAAGACCTTAATGACGAAGACCGGCTGCATCTCTATTTCGCGCTCGGCAAGGCGCTTGAAGACGCGGGGGATTATCAGGGGTCATTTGAAAATTACGAAAAAGGCAATGAGCTCGGCGCGGTGCGCGTGCGTTACGACGATGCGGAATTTTCGACGCGGCGAAAACGCATCGAAGCGGCGTTTACCGCAGAAACCATGCGCGCGCGGCGCAGCGCTGGCTGTCCGGCGCCCGATCCGATCTTCGTGCTCGGCATGCCGCGCGCCGGCTCAACCCTGATTGAGCAAATCCTGTCGAGCCATTCGATGATCGAAGGTACAGCAGAACTGCCGGATATCATTGCGATGACCAAGCGCCTCGCGGCGCAATCACAAGACGACGAAGAGAACCAATACCCGGCCAATCTCGCAAAAATGAGCGATAGCGACTTGCGCGCGCTAGGCGAGGAATATCTTGAAAGGACGCGCGGCCAGCGCCGGACGGCGAAACCCTTGTTCATCGACAAGATGCCGAACAATTTTGCGCATGCCGGCTTCATCCGACTGATCCTGCCCAACGCCAAAATCATTGACGCCCGCCGTCACCCGATGGCCTGCTGTTTTTCGAATTTCAAACAGCACTTCGCCAAGGGCCAGAATTTCTCTTACGGGCAGGAGCGGATCGCGCAATATTACCGCGACTATGTGATGCTGATGAAGCATTTCGATGCGGCCGCGCCTGGCATGGTTCATCGCGTCATTCATGAACGCCTGGTCGAGGACCTCGAGACGGAGGTCCAAGCGCTCCTCGATTTCATTGGCGTCCCGTTTGAGGAGGCCTGCCTGCGGTTCTATGAGACCGAGCGCGCCGTCAGGACCGCCAGTTCCGAGCAGGTGCGCCAGCCGATCTTCACCGAGGGGCTTGATTACTGGCGGCACTATGAGGGCTGGCTGGGGCCGATGAAGGCGACCCTCGGTGATGTCCTGGACGCCTATCCGGGGGTCCCCTGACCCCAAATTTGAGGTGAAGCCGATCCGCCACACCGGGCCGCAAAATGCCCGATTGTGATCACAGCGATTGAGACGGTTTGGCGAACGGGTTAGCTTTTTCACCAGAAGGGCGGGTTCTCGCGCGCGGACGCGCGAGCGGAACAAAATAGGGAGTATTATTAATGGCATATAGAGATTCACGGACTGGCCACGGCCCCATCAAAGCGGCGCTGCTCGCCTCCTCGATGCTGACCGTCGCGGGACCCGCGCTGGCGCAGGTCGATGAAATCACCGTCACCGCGCAGAAAAAATCCGAAAGCCTGCAGGACGTGCCAATCAGTATTCAGGCCTTCGGCACCGAAAAGCTCGAAGAGCTTGAGATTTCGCAGTTCTCCGATTACGCGAAATTTCTGCCCAGTCTCTCCTTCCAATCGACCGGCCCCAATTCGACCAATGTCTATTTCCGCGGCGTCGTTTCCGGCGGCGACGGCAATCACTCCGCGTCTCTTCCTTCCGTCGGCGTCTATCTCGACGAACAGCCGGTAACGACCATTCTCGGTTTCCTGCCCGTGCATATTTATGACATCGAACGGGTTGAAGGCGTCGCCGGTCCGCAAGGCACGCTCTATGGCGCATCCGCCCAGTCCGGCGTCTTGAGGATCATCACCAATAAACCCGATCCTTCGAGTTTCGCGGCTGGCTATGATCTTGAAGTCAACGCCGTCCAGCACGGCGACATCGGCTATCAGTTCGAAGGCTTTGTGAACCAGCCGGTTTCCGAAAACGCCGCCATCCGTATTGTCGGCTGGTACAATAAAGACGCCGGCTATATCGACAATGTGCTCACCGGGCGGATCTTCCCGGGCACGATCGCACCAGCCTTTGGCGGCGTAAACCCGTTCAATGGTGGAGCAATTACCCCAATTCTGAAAGACAACGCCAATCTCGTCGAAGACAATTTCAACGATGTTCAAACTTATGGCGCACGCATCGCGCTAAAAGTCGACCTTAATGAGAACTGGACAATCACACCGACCGTTCTTGCGCAAAAGCAGGAATCAAACGGCATTCACTTCTACAACCCGAACTCTGGCGATTTGAAAGTCAGCCGCTTCGAGCCCGAGTTCAACAATGATAAATTCATCCAGGGCGCTTTGGCCGTTGAAGGCAAGATCGGCAATTTTGATCTCGTCGTCGCAAGTTCCTATCTTCGGCGTCAGATCGATTCGAATTACGACTACACGGATTACGCCTACTACTATGACTCCCTTTATCAGTATTATGACTCGGTTTCCGGTCCGGGGGTTTACAATTTCTCGGCATATTTCTACGACAACGCCTATAACAGCATCGACTTCTCGCAATTCTATCAGGGCGATGATTCCTACGGCAAATATTCAAACGAGGTTCGCATTTCCTCACCGCAGGATGGCCGCTTCCGGTTTGTCGCCGGCTTCTTCCAGAACCACCAGCGCCACAACATTCACCAGCAATATATCATTCGAAACCTGAACGACGCGCTTGAGGTGACTGCGCATCCCGATACGATCTGGTTGACCGAACAGAAACGAACCGACCGCGATTTGGCGCTGTTCACCGAGATTGAGTACGACCTGACAGACAGGCTCACCTTCATCGGCGGCGTACGCGGGTATAAATACAACAACTCGTTGATCGGCTTTAACGGCTACGGCGCGGGATTCTCCAGCAAAACGGGGGAGGCGGCGTGCTTCAACCCCTTGCCAAGCGTGCCGGATTCCCCTTGTACGAACCTCGACAGCACGATCAAGAACACCGGCGAGACGCACAAGCTCAGTCTTACCTATGATCTCGACGACGATAAGATGGTGTATGTTACCTACTCGACCGGCTTCCGTCCTGGCGGCGCCAACCGCAGGACGCCGCTGCCGCCTTATCTTGAGGACAAGCTCACCAATTACGAAGTCGGATTCAAGACAGCCTGGGCTGACAACAGGTTCGTCTTCAACGGCGCTGCGTTCTATGAAAAGTGGAACAACTTTCAATTTCCGATTCTGGGTCTTAACGGCTTGACCGAGGTGCAGAACGCGGCGTCCGCAAGGATTTACGGCTTTGAAGGCGACATGACTTGGGCGCCGAATGACCGCTTTACCTTGAACGGCGCCATGTCGATCATCAATGCGGAGCTGTCAGAGAATTTTTGCGGCTTCAATGTAAACGGCAGTCCGTTTACCGCCTGCCCCGCCGCCGTCGATGATCCGGCGACGCTTGGTGATGAAACAGCGGCGCCGGAAGCGCCAAAAGGGATGCGCCTCCCGGTTGTGCCGAAATTCAAGGGTACGTTGACCGCGCGATACGAGTTCCCGGTCGGCGCCATGACTGGCCACTTGCAAGGATCAGTCAGCGGCCAGACCGCTTCTCCCTCGAACCTCCTCGTGGTCGACCAATCGATTATCGGCGATCAGGGCGGATTTGCGCTCGTCGATTTCACCATGGGCGTAAAACAGGACAACTGGAAAGCCGTCCTTTACATCACCAACGCTTTCGACGAGCGTCCCGACCTGCAGAGCTTTGTCGCTTGCGCCATTACGACATGCGGCATTACCGGCCCCGGCGGAAACGCTGGCGTTTATCAAAGCACCGCCCGGCCAAGAACGATTGGCCTTCGGTTTGGGCAATCATTCTAGATTACCAGACCGGACAACTTGATTGGCGGGCGGAATGGGAAGACCATTTCGCCCGTTCTTTTTTACCCGCGAGGACTTTATGAAAGCGCTGATTGCCCTTTTGGCCGGTGTTGCCGGACTGTGCGCGTCTGCCGCGAGCGCCGCGACAGATTATGTTCATGCCGGCCGCGTCGTCGATGTCGTGAAGGGTGCGGTGCTGACTGACCAGCTGATTGCGATTGAAGGCGGACGTATCATTTCAATTGCTCCTTTCGCGGCGCCGCCGACGGATGGCGAGGTCATCGACTGGTCGCAAAAGACCGTCCTCCCCGGCCTCTTCGACATGCACACGCATCTTGTCGGCGACATCCAGTCGGCGGGCCTAGCCGATCCGTTGCTCTCATCGGGCGCGCAGGACGTGCTGATCGGCGCGTCGAACGCCAGGAAAACGCTCCTCGCCGGGTTTACGACGGTGCGCGATGTCGGCTCGTGGCGCGCCTTCACGGACGTCGCGCTGCGTGACGCCATCAATAACGGCTATGTCGAAGGGCCGCGCATGGCGGTCTCCGGCGGCTATTTCACCATCCCCGGCGGCGGCGGCGCGATCACCGGGCTCGCCGATGATGTTTCCCTGCCGCCGGACTACAGCGCCGGCGTCGTTCACGGCGCTGACGACGCGCGCGAAAAGGCGCGAACCTTCATTCAGCACCGCGTCGATTTTCTCAAAATGATTGCAACCGGCGCCGTCCTTACCGTCGGCACCGATCCCGGCATGCCAGAATTGTCGGAAGCGGAAATGCGCGCCATCGTCGAAGAGGCGGCGCGCTATGGTAAATTCGTCACCGCCCATGCGCATGGCGCAGAAGGCGCGAAAATGGCGATCAGGGCGGGCGTCCGTTCGATCGAACACGGCTCATTGCTCGATGACGAAGCGCTTTCGATGATGAAAAAGCGCGGCGTCTGGCTCGTCGCGGATATCTACAATGGCGATTATATCAACGAGGTCGGAACCAGAGATGGCTGGCCCGCCGAGACCATGCAGAAAAACCGCGACACCACCGATACGCAGCGCGAAGTCTTTCGCAAGGGGGTCAAGATGGGCGTGAAGATCGCCTACGGAACCGACTCGGGCGTCTATCCGCACGGCGACAACGCCAAACAGTTTCCCTATATGGTGAATTACGGGATGACGCCGATGCATGCCGTGCAAGCAGCGACAATCAGCGCCGCGACGTTGCTCGGCTGGGAAAAAGATGTCGGCTCGATCAGCGTCGGGCGCTACGCCGACATGATCGCCGTCGACGGCGATCCGCTTGCGGACATCGGCGTCCTTGCCGGCGACAAGATCGTGATGAAGGGCGGCGACATCGTCGACTGAAGAACTTTATGGCCAAAGAAGCATTTGACGTCATTGTCATCGGCGGCGGCCATAACGGCCTTGTCTGCGCCTGGTATCTGGCGAGAGCCGGCCGCAAGGTCTGCGTGCTGGAACGCCGCGAGATCGTCGGCGGCGCGGCGATCACCGAAGAATTCCATCCGGGCTTCAGGAACTCGGTTGCAAGTTACGCGGTCAGCCTTCTCTCGCCGAAGATCATTGCCGAAATGGAGCTCGCGCGTCACGGGCTTAAAATCGTAATCCGGCCGATGGCGTATTTTGCGCCAGCGCCGGACGGCCGTCATCTCCTGCTCGGTCGCGACGAGGCTGAAAATCGCGCGACGCTTGAAAAACTCTCGGCGAAAGATGCATTGGCCTACGACGCCTATCACGCGCGTCTCGACCGGCTGGTGGATCTTCTGCGCAAGATGCTGGGGGCGACGCCGCCAAATGTCGGGGGCGGCATTCGCGATATCCTGACCGCCGCCGGCCTTGGCAATGACGTCCGTAAACTCGGGCTGGAGGGTCAGCGCGATCTCCTTGATTTCTTCGGCAAGAGCGCCGGCGAAATTCTCGACCAGTGGTTCGAGAGCGATATCCTCAAAGGCATCCTCGGCTTTGATGCGATCACCGGCTTTTACGGCAGCCCCTATACGCCGGGATCAGCCTATGTGTTGTTGCATCACGTCTTCGGCGAGGCGAACGGCGTCAAGGGCGCCTGGGGCCACGCCATCGGCGGCATGGGCGCAATCACCGAGGCGATGGCCGCCGCCTGCCGCGAGGCGGGCGTCGATATTCGCGTCAATGCGCCGGTCAGCGAAGTCATCGTAAAGAACGGCAGAGCGCAAGGCGTCGTGCTCGCGGATGGCGCCATACTTTCCGCGCGCGCCGTCGCCTCGAACATTCATCCGCAGCTTCTCTTCGGAAAACTCGTTCCGGAGGCGCTGTTGCCCGCCGATTTTGTCCACCGGATGAAAGGATGGCGATCAGGCTCTGGCGTATTCCGGATGAATGTCGCGCTGTCAGAACTTCCGAATTTTACCGCGCTGCCGTCAACCGGCGTTGCACGCCATCATTCCGCGAGCATTCTGATTTCACCGAGCCTTGATTATATCGACACAGCGTTTACGGACGCGCGCCGGTTTGGTTTCTCGAAGGCGCCGGCGATCGAAATGCATATTCCGAGCGTCTATGACGACACGCTGGCGCCCAGGGGCGCGCATGTCGCCAATCTCTTCTGTCAGTATTTCGCACCGGAACTGCCCGGCGGCAAGAGCTGGGACGAGGCGCGCGATGTAGCCGCGGAAACCATCATCGACACCGTCACCCAATATGCGCCGAATTTCCGTTCGGCGATCCTTGGGCGGATGGCGTTGTCGCCGCTCGACCTTGAACGAAAGCTGGCGCTTGTCGGCGGCGACATTTTCCATGGCCAGCTTGGCATCGATCAATTGTTCAGCGCCCGGCCGATGCTCGGCCACGCCGATTACCGCAGCCCGATCAAGGGCCTCTTCATGTGCGGGTCATCGACGCATCCGGGCGGCGGCGTCACCGGCTGGCCCGGCCACAATGCGGCGCGGGAAATCCTGCGCGATTATGCGCGGCTGAAAACGCCGGAGGTCGCGTAACATGTTTCGCGCCGCGTCAATTGCCGCCGCCCTCACCTTGATCGCAACAACGGCCGAGGCGGCGATTGATCTTTCGGCCGCGTCGGTCGAGCGCCTCGATAACGGTCTGACGCTGATCATGCTCGAAGACCGGACTTTTCCTGTCGTCAGCGTTCATACGACCTACAGAACCGGCGCCAAGGATGATCCGGCGGGCCGCCTAGGCCTTGCGCATTTCTTCGAGCACATGGCGTTTCGCGGCTCGAAAAATTTCCCTGATTTGGGCCTGACAAATTCGATTTATGCGGTCGGCGGGGAATGGCACGGCTATACCTGGATCGACAACACGAACTATTTCGCGACGGCGCCAAAAGCGGAACTGCCGCTTCTCCTCAATATCGACGCCGACCGCATGGCGCGGCTAGAACTCAGGAAGGAGGATATCGAGGCCGAACGCGGCGCCGTCCTCGCCGAGATGAACGGCTATGCCAACGACCACGATTCAACGCTGTTCGATGCGCTGATGGCGGCGCATTTCCTCACCCATCCCTATCGCAACAACACAATTGGCTACGCTTCAGATGTCCGCGCGATCACGCATGAAGACGTCGTCGATTTCTATGAGCGCAACTACGCGCCGCAAAACGCTGTCATTGCCATCGTCGGCGATTTCGACCGGGAGGCGGTTCGCGCGCTTGTCCGCAAAAAGTTCGGCAAGATCAAAAAAACAGTACGGCCGCGCGCGCCTTTGACGGCGGAGATGGCGCGCACGGGCGAGCGTCGCGTAAAGATCTCGCTTCCCGCCGACGAAAAGCTTTTCAAGATCGCCTACCCGGCCCCGGCGGCGTCACATCCCGATTTTCCTGCATTTCTTGTCTTGCAGGCGATGATCGGCGAGTCAGCTGGCGTCAATTTCAATCAGAATGACTGGGGAACGCCGGTCGGCGAAAGCTCGCCTATCGCTGGCGCGGCGACAAATGTCCGCAGCTGGGTCATTCCGACAGGGGAGAGCTACGCCTTCGTCCTATCGGGATCGGCAGCGCCGAATGCCGACGAAGCCAGAACGGAGAAAACAATCCAGAGCGCTTTTGACAAACTCGCGCGCGAAACGCCGCCGGCTGCGGCGCTGGAAGCGGCAAAACATAAGACCCTCACCGCCCTCGCCTTCGATGTCGAGACGACGGAGGACGCGGCGCATCAGCTCGCTTATTTCGCGTCAATCGGCGCGTTCGACCAATTGCTGATGCTGGACAGCGCCATTCAGAATGTAACAGCGGATGCCATCCAGTCGGTCGCGGCGAGATATCTTGCGGCGAACCAGCGCACGGTTGCATGGGTTGAATCGGGGCAGACACCGAAGACGGCGGAAGCTCCGACAATGCGTGAAGCAGTCGCACGCGCCGGCGCCCCCGGCGCCCTCGACAGACTTCTGGCGCCAGTCGCGATGACGCCGGATGGCGGCCCGGCGTTCCTTTTTCAGGATTCGCGAATATCTCCGACTTTCGCGGCAAAGGCCGTGCTGGCCGGACGCTTTGATTGCTATCTATGCTCGGCGGACGATCCGGCTTTCGGCTTGACTTCAGTTTCCGTCAGCGGCGCGAGTAACGATGCTGATCGTTTGCTGAAAGAAGCATTCGCCGCCGTGGCGCGAGCCGTACCTGCGACGCAGACGCTGCCCGCAAGCCGGTACCCGCTCGGCCGTGTTGAAGAAATTGTCGCCGGGATGGCGTCGGCGCCGACGAAAGGCGGCCTTCTCGCGATCGCTCTCAGCGGCGCCGTCGCCGCGGACGTCGTCGGGCCTGCCGGCGATGCACGACCAGCTTCGACTGCTACGTCAATTCGCTCGCCGGACAATGATATAGAAGTCGTTCTGGATGAACCGAAGGCGCAGCATGCGGTTGGATACGCCGCAGCAGCGCCGGCGGCTGACAGCGGCGCTAACGCTCTCGCCATGCGCATTACGCTATATGCGCTCTCGCACGGCTACTCCGGCCGCCTTGGCGCCGAAGCGATTTCGCGGCGGGGACTCGCCTATTACATCGACGCGCAATACCGCGCCGGGATCGGCGGCGGTCTCGTCACCCTCGCCGCTGGCGTTGACCCGGATAAGGTCGACGCCTTCCGTGATCTGATGAAGTCCGAAATCGCGCGGCTCAAAACCGAACCGCCGACAGATGCTGAAATCGCCGAGGCCAAGCACCACCTTTTGGGACGCAAGGTCAGCGCCGCGCAATCGAATGAGGAAATCGCCGAGGCGCTGATCCGCGACTTCCTTGCTGTCGGCCGGCCCGAAAGCGCCGCCGAATTCGCCTCCCGGCTTGAGAAAGTCACGCGCGAAGACGTCCTTAACGCCGTCGACGCGCTGCAAAAAGGCGCAGTTGTCACGGTTCGGGGCGGTAGCGTAGAATAGTTTTTGAGGTGAGCCCGATGCCGAACGCCGAAGTGAATAAACCGCCGAAACTCCGCGTTGTCGCCGATGAGGCGGCGCACAGTCTGCCAGCCTGGACCTATTCCGACCCGGATTTCATGGCGCTCGAACGCCGGCATGTATTCATGCCGTCATGGCAGCTTGTCTGCCATGAAAGCGATATTCCGAACGTCGGCGACTATTCCACCTTCAAGATGTTTGGCGAGATCGCGTTTGCCGTGCGCGGCAAGGACGGCGCGATCCGCGCCTTTCACAATGTCTGCCGCCACCGTGCGGCGCGCCTCGTTGACGGCCATCAGGGCAATTGCGGCCGCAATATCGTCTGCCCCTACCACGCTTGGACCTATCAGCTCGACGGCCGCCTGTCCGGCGTTCCCTATCTCGATCAGTACGAGAATTTCGAGCGCGCCGAGCATGGCCTCGTTCCGGTCGAGACGGCGTTATTCGCCGGTTTCGTTTTCATTCGTTTTGAAAGCGGGGGCGCGCCGCTCGCCGACTACATGGCACCGATCGCAGAAGAGCTTGCGATCTACAAGACCGACGAGATGAAACCGCTTCGCAAGATCGGCGAGCGGTTGCGCGAAGTGAACTGGAAGAACGGCTGCGACAATTATTGCGACGCCTTGCACATTCCGGTCGCGCATTGGGGCCTCAACGGCCTGATCGGGCCGACCTATCGTCTCGAGGTTGATGGCGAGGCGTTCAAGATCTTCGGCGATCTCGAATCCGGGCGCATGCCGTCGAGGTCGAACGCCGCCTATTGCAAGATTTTGCCGCATGTCGATCATTTGCCCGATGACCGCCAGCGGCTTTGGACCTATTACAAGCTGTGGCCGAACCTGATGTTCGACGTTTATCCCGATCAGGTCGACTTCATGCAGTTCATCCCCCTGACCGCGACCACCTGCCTCCTTCGCGAGAACGCCTATGCGCTTGACGATGACCGCCGCGAGATGAAAGCGGCGCGGTATTTGAGCACCCGCATCAACCGCTCAGTCAATCTTGAAGACAAGGACCTGATCGAGCGCGTCCAGGCCGGCATGGGATCATCGATTTTCAGCTCCGGACCGCTCGGTCGCGAGGAAATCCTGCTGCGCAAATTCGCCAGTCAAATGCGCGACGCCATTCCGCTGGCCCGCCGCCCCGAAAAACCGGGCCGCGAGGAAATTGACGCGGCGATGACGCAATAATCTACCGGCGACGTTCGAATTCGCGGCGCGCTTTGGCGAAATTCCCAAGGACAATCGCGCGTTCCGCTTCGCTATTGAAAGCGTCGCTGGCGCGCGCGAAGGCGGAAAGCCGATCGATCCAGGCGATGAAATAATCGGCGTCCCTGGCCGATCGCACCGCCTTGCCGCCGACCGTCACATAGACCGGCGATGTAACCGCGAAAGGATAGAGGTCGAAAACGTCAGCCGAGGCGTTTTCATTCGACGCACGCAGCGCTATCCAGCTTGACCCGTCAACATCGATCTCGCCTTGCGCTATGGCGCTCATGCCATCATTCGAGAGCGTCAGCTTTTGCGCAACCTCGCCATTGATGATGAGGTCGAGCGCCGTGATCGCCGCAACCGATTGCATGCGCGCTGAAAATTTCAGCTTGTGCATGCCTTTCTTCAAGCGCAGTTCCGCGCCTGGCCCTGCGCCCTCAACCGTCAGCGATAACAGCGCGCTATTGGTGGCAAAGCTTTTCCCTGCCTTGAGCCCGTCAAGCCAGGCGCGCGTGAACGCCGCCGGATCGGTTGGCGCATCCGGGCCAAGATCGACATAGGTGCGGTCAAGGCCGAGCGGCCCGCGCAACGAGGCGAAATTGGTCATCGCATCGGTGCCGCCCGCCGCCGGAATTCTGAAACCGCAATTCAACAGGCGCCGCCAGACGTCCTCCGTTGACCGGTGATCGGAAAAACCGACTACCTCAACATAATCGACAAGGCCGAGAGCGACATCAACCGGCAGGGCATGGGTCAGTTTGCTGTCCGCATTGAATGGGTCGGGCGCGGGCGGATCATAGGGATGAACATAGCCGACAAGCGCATTTTGTTGATGCGCGAGGTCGGCAATGGTTGAATTGTCCGGATAAAGACTGCTTGCCGCCGTCTTCGGATAACCGGCGTAATCGGCAATGAGGATATGATCGTCAAGGCCGATCAGCCCGAGATGACCCCAGACGCTGGTATGAAATTCCTGCGCCTGTGCGATGACGGAGCGGGCGACCGCCGGCCGCACGGGAACCGGTGAAAATTCGCTGATATCGGGAATGCGCTGTTCCTTGTTGACGATCAGGTTGAAGACGAGATCGAGCGCTTCGGCATCCGCCTGCGCCGCAACGTCTGCGACATTCATGCGATAGGCCCCGCCATAATTCATGTGCGTATGAACGTCGCCGCTGCGCCACGCCGCAAAATCTCCATCGATCGTCCTAAGCCTGATCTCCGCAGGTGTTTCACCGCTTTTTGTGATCTTGACGGATGTTCTTTCAGGGGCCGCCGACAGACCGCGCCAGACGCGAATTTCAGCAGGCCCCGGCGGCAGCCTGACAAGATCGTCGCCATCGCCGTGGAAATAATGCGTCTCAACCCCCTTGTCCGGATCGCGATAATCATCGGCGTGAACAAGCGCGCCGTCCGGAGCGTAGTCGCGGCCATCGCCAGCCCGGATCTGAATGCGCGCGGGCGTCGGCTCGCCCGCCTCCGTCAGGACACGAAGATGGAGCGCCGCCATCGCGCCTTTTTCCTTGCGGGCTTTCAGGTCAAGCGTTGTCCGCGCGCCGCCGATGACATCGATGATTTCAATGGCGAGATTGCCCGACGCATTTGAAATTGCAGCGATCCGGCTTCCGTCCGCCGACCAGCGCGCGCCGGTTACATCGAATTCGCCATAGGTGAACGGCATCGGATAGCCGCCCGCCTCAGCGGTCGTCAGCCACAGCTGATGCCATTGCCGGCCGAGATAGGAGGCGTAGGCAATGCGGGTTCCGTCCGGCGACCAGTCGGGATGAGCTTTCCAGTTGGTTTCTTCATCGCGCACAGTTTGCGGCGGCGTGGAAAGATCGACGCGCTGGCGCACGATTTTTCCAGTTCCATGAATGACGTCGGCATTCGAAACGAATACCAGTTCCGCTCCGTCCGGCGACCAGGCGGGGCTTAATTCATGATCAATCTGCGAATAGTAATAACGGGCGGTGTCGGTTTTCCGTTCATCGCGCCAGCGCCGTGATGACCACGCACCGTCTTTTTTCTCGGCAATTGCAATATGAAAATTGCCGCTGTCCGCAGTCGTCACATAAGCGATCCGCTTGCCATCCGGCGACCAGCGCGCGTCGAAATTGAGCGCGCCATTTGACGCCACATTTGTTTCCCTGCCGGATTTGACATCGACGACAACAAGGTCGATCGCATCATCAAGCCGCCGCGCGACCAATAGTGCGCTCCCGTCTGGCGACAGGTCGGGCTGATAATCGTAACCGGCGCCAGCCGTGACCTGCTCGGCGCTGGCGCTTGCGATTTTCTGGCGCCAGATCCGTCCCTGCATCGAAAGATAAAGGCTTTTGCCGTCGCGCGCCCAGGAAAGGCTTGACGGTCCGCTGGTCAGTTGCGGCGTATACATCTCGCGCCAGTAATAGGAATGCGGCGCGCTTGCCTGTTTGAATACGGGTTCGCGCGGCGCCGCTGACGCCGGTAAAGTGGCGGCGGTCAGCGCCGCGCATGAAATCGTCAGCAATGCGCTGCGAAATTTCATCATCGCTCAGTCCTTCTGTCAGTCTCCATCGATTTCGTCGAATGCGTCGCCCGACAGCAGGAAGACGCGGTCATGCGAGCCTTCGGTAAATCCGATGGCTTCATAAAAATTGATGGCGTGAATGTTTTCCTGATCGACCGAGAGGCGGACATAGGTTGCGCCGCGCGCTTTGCCCCATTTTGCCGCTTCCGCGATCAGCCGCTTGCCAAGCCCTTTGCCGCGCGCGGTGCGCGCGATGAAGATATCAAGGACGTAGACGCCTTTTTGTCCGCGCCAGGTCGAGAACTCGTCGTAAACGATCATCGCCGCCACAACGTCGCCGCCGCGGTCGGCAACAAAAGCGTGAAACGCCTTGCCCGCTCCGAAACCATAGCGCCGCACCGCGTCCGCCGACAAAACCGGCTGATGATCGCCGATTGTCTCCTTTGCAAGACCTGCGACCATCGCCTGAATGGCGTCAGCATCCCGCAGCTCGGCGCTGCGAACGACTATGTCCGGATCAAAAGCCAACGGCGTTGCGGCCTTTCAGTTTCAGCATTGTGCGCGCCTCGTCCGGCGTTGCAACGTCGAGCCCGAGATCATCAAGGATCCGCCGCATTTTTGCGACCTGTTCGGCGTTGGATTTTGCCAGAACGCCCGGCGCAATGGTCAGATTGTCTTCAAGACCGACCCTGACATTGCCGCCCATGATGGCGCCCGTGGTTGCAATCCCCATTTGCTTGCCGCCAGCGGCCAGCACCGAGAACTGATAGGCGTCGCCAAGATGACGGTCGGCGGTTGCTTTCATGTGAACGAGATTTTCAACGCTCGCGCCGGCGCCGCCGAGAACGCCAAGGACGAACTGCACATAAAGCGGCGCCTCGACAAGACCGCGGCGGAGATAATAGGCGAGCAGTTCGATCTGCCCGACATCGTAGCATTCGAATTCGAATTTTGCGCCGCCGCCTTTGCCGACATCAGCGAGAATGGTTTCGATATCGTCGAACGTATTCTGGAAAACCGTGCGCTTCGTCGCCTTCAGCAATTCCGGTTCCCAGTCATGGCGCCAGTTCGGATGTTTTTCGAGCATCGGAAAGATGCCGAAATTCATCGAGCCCATGTTGAGCGAGCACATTTCAGGCTTGAGCGTCCGCGCCGGGGCAAGGCGCGTGTCGAGCGCCATCAGCGACGAACCGCCGGTCGAAACATTCAGCACCGCATCGGAACGGGCGCTGATTTTCGCCATGAAATCGCGAAAATGCGCCGGGTCGGCGCTGGGGCGGCCATCCGCCGGCTGGCGCGCATGGAGGTGGATGATCGCAGCGCCCTCTTCGGCTGCGGCGATTGACGCTTCGGCGATTTCGTCGGGCGTAATCGGCAGATACGGGCTCATGGTCGGGGTGTGGATCGACCCCGTCACGGCACAGGTGATGATGACTTTGCGCCGCCGCGGCGCGCCTTCCGAAGGTGTCGACATGCCCGGTGTTTCCTGCTGGCGCTTGGCCCCGATTTCGCGCATTTTGTCATTGAGCGCCGTTCCAAGCAACCAGAAGAAACATGTCAAGAACAGACATTCCGAACATCTTTGACTGGTCCCGGTCAGAACCATCGAAACTGTTTTATCAGTCGGGCTCCCGGCGGCCGATGTTCGAACGGTCGCTGGGCGTGCACGTCTGGACCAGCGACGGCGCGCGCTATATCGACGCGTCGAGCGGCGCGATGGTTTCAAATATCGGGCATTCCAACCCGCGCGTCCTCGCCGCCATGCAGCAACAAATGCAGCGGGGCACGTTCGCCTATCGCCTGCATTTCGAAAGCGAGCCCGCGGAGAGACTGGCGACGGCGCTGGGGCGGCTTTCCCCGCCGGGACATGACCGCGTCTTCTTCGCCTCCGGCGGCTCTGAAGCGGTAGAAAGCGCCATCAAGCTTGCCCGCCAATACGCGCTCGCCAAAGGCGAACCCTCGCGCACCGAAGTCATTTCGCGATACCCCGCCTATCACGGGTCGACACTCGGAACGCTCGCGGTCACCGGTTACGATCCGCTGACGCGGCCCTTTGCGCCAATGTTTCGCGACATGCCAAAGATCCCGGCGCCGCGCGCCTATCTCGACCGCGACAATCTCTCCGATGAAGACAAGGGCCTCAAATACGCCGAGGCGCTGAAAGACAAGATCGAGGAAATCGGACCGCAGCGCGCGCTCGCCTTTATCATGGAGCCCGTCGGCGGCGCTTCGACCGGGGCGCTCGTCGCGCCGGACAGCTACTACCAGCGCATCCGCGACATCTGCGACGAATACGGACTGCTGCTCATTTATGATGAGGTGATGACCGGCGTCGGGCGCACCGGAAAATTTCTCGCCGCCGAACACTGGAACCAGTCGCCGGACATTGTGGTTCTCGGCAAGGGCCTTGGCGCCGGGTATGCGCCGCTTTCCGCCGTCGTCTCGCGCTCGGACATTGTCGAAGCGGTGCTCGCCGATGGCGGCTTCATGCATGGCTACACCTATGCCGGCAATCCGCTCGCCTGCAGCGCGGGGCTCGCGGTATTGAAGGAAATCGTCGATCATGACCTGATCGGCAATGCGGCGCGCATGGGCGATGTTCTGAAAAGCCGACTGCAATCGCTGATGGACCGCTTCCCCTTCATTGGCGACGTTCGCGGCAAGGGATTGCTGCTGGCATTCGAACTTGTCAGCGACAGAACGACGATGGAGCCGCTGCCGCGCGCGTGGAACGCCTTTCAAAGGCTGGTTGAAATCGCCTACGCCAACAAGCTCGTTATCTATTCGCGACGGACCCGCGGCGGCGATGTTGGCGATCATTTCCTGATTTGCCCGCCTATGATCATCACCGAGGCCGACATGGACGACATTATGGAAAAGCTTACCCTCAGTCTCGCCGCTTTTGCGCGCGAGACGGGGCTTTCTGACGGACAGGGATGACGCGCATGAAAGCTTTCTACGCCGAAGAAGAGCGCCGGCATTATCCCCCGCATTTTCTCGTAAACGGAGTTTTCGAGACCAATCCGGAACGCCCCGAGCGCGTCGATCTCTTGCTTGCCGGGGCAAAGGCGGCCGGCTGTACACTCGAACGCCCAAAGGATTGCGGCCTGTCGCCAATCCTGTCGGTGCATGAAGAGCGTTATGTGAAATTTCTCGAGACCGCGCATGAGCGCTGGCGCCGCATCAAGGGCGCTTCGCAAGCCGTCATACCGAATATTCACCCCGTCAGCCGCGCCAACAATTACCCCGCCTCGCTTGTCGCGCAGGCAGGCTGGCACATGATGGATGCCTCTGCGCCTGTCGCCGCCGACACCTTCGAAAGCGCGCGCTGGAGCGCTGCGTCCGCCGTCGCCGCCGCCGAGGCG
>JBGSVH010000230.1:0-5735 GCA_041753055.1 Parvularculaceae bacterium | reverse complement strand
ATGGGCGGGGCCTGGCGGCGATACGCGCCTCATCGTCCGCGTCACCGCGCCGGCGGAAAAGGGCAAGGCCAACAAGGCCGCCGCCGAGGCGATCGCCAAAGCGTTCGGCTTGCCCAAATCCGCTGTCAGGGTTACCGCAGGCGACACCGATCGGCTGAAGAGTTTTGCGCTCGATGGCGATCCGGCCGATCTTTCAGCGCGCCTTGCCGCCCTACTTGAAGAGTGATCGTCGTGACAGCCAGCATCATTGATGGAAAAGCAATCGCCGCGGCGCTTCGGGAAAGGATCGCCGCCGCGGTCGCAACGCTCGGCGCGGACCATCAGGTGGCGCCCTGCCTCGCGGTCGTCCTCGTCGGCGACGATCCTGCGAGCCATGTTTATGTGCGCAACAAGGGGATTGCGACCAAGAAGGCCGGCATGCGCTCGATCGAACATCGTCTCGCCGCCGATGCGCGCGAGGAAGACGTTGTTGCGCTGGTGCGCCGTCTCAACGCCGATGCCGCGATCGACGGCATTCTGGTGCAGATGCCTCTGCCGGATCAGATCGACGCGCATCGCGTCATCAACGAGATCGATCCGGCAAAAGACGTCGACGGCCTGACCGAGACCAATGCGGGACGGTTGCTGCTCGGCAAGAAGGGGCTGGAGCCTTGCACGCCGCAAGGGTCGATCATCCTTGCAAAAACGGTCGCGCCGAAACTTTCAGGGCTGAGCGCCGTCGTCGTCGGGCGCTCGATCCTTGTCGGCAAGCCCTTGTCGCTGTTGCTGCTCGCTGAAAATTGCACCGTCACCATGGCGCATTCAAAGACAGTTGATCTCGCCGGCGTCTGCCGCTCTGCCGATATTCTCTGCGCGGCGGTCGGCAAGGCTGAACACATCCGCGGCGACTGGGTGAAAGAAGGCGCCATTGTTATCGATGTCGGCATCAACCGGGTCGGCGACAAGCTCATCGGCGATGTCGATTTTGCAGGCGCATCGACGCGCGCGCGCGCGATCACGCCGGCGCCGGGCGGGGTTGGGCCAATGACCATCGCCTGTCTCCTGCGCAATACGGTTCTTGCCGCGGCGCGCCGGCGCGGCCTTGATGATCCGGCGGTCTAGATGCAGGGGCCCCTGATCGCGGTTATTCTTCCCTGCCTCAACGAACAGGCGGCGATCGCCGATGTCATCGGCAGCTTCAGGGCGGCGCTTCCGAACGCCGTGATCTATGTTTATGACAATGCGTCTACGGACGAAACGGCGCAGGTCGCGGCGAAAGCGGGGGCGATTGTCCGCAGCGAGCCGACGCCCGGAAAGGGCAATGCGCTGACGCGCGCCTTTGCGGATATCGACGCCGATATCTATGTCGTGGCGGACGGCGACGGCACCTATGACGCGGCGGCCGCGCCCGCCATGATCGAACGCCTGCGCCGTCAGTCGCTTGATATGGTCGTCGGCGTCAGGTCGCATTCGTCCGCCGACGCCTATCGCCCCGGACACGTCATGGGCAATCAGGTTTTCAGCGGCGTCTTCCGGTCGCTGTTTCAAACCGACTACAGTGATATTCTCAGCGGCTACCGCGTTTTATCGCGGCGTTTCATCAAGAGCTTTCCGTCACGCGCGCGCGGTTTTGAGATTGAAATCGAAATGTCGGCGCACGCAGCGCTGTTGCGCCTGCCTGTCGCTGAAATTGAAACGCCATATAGCGCGCGCACCGTCGGCGACGCCAGCAAGCTCAACACCGTTTCTGACGGCGCGCGGATCTTGCGGCGGATGTTTCGGTTCCTGCGCCTGCATCGGCCGCGATTTGTTTATGGCATGTTCGGCATTCTCGGCGTCGGCGTCGCCTCGATCCTCTTCATTCCGATTTTTGTCGAATTCCTGCGGACGGGCCTGGTGCCGCGCTTTCCAACCCTCATCGTCGCGGCGGCGATGATGCTGGCGGGGATCGCCGCCTTTGTCGCCGGCGCCATTCTCGACGCGCAGGCGCAGCACTTTGCCGAGACCAAGCGTCTTGCTTATCTTCGCCTGCCGCCGCCGCCTGGCCTCAATCAATGAGGGGCGCCGGCGTAAAAGCGCTGATCGCGCTGGCGTTGACGCCGATTCTGGCGGGCGTTTTTTTGATCTCTGTGATGGCGGTGTTTGCGTTGCCGAACGATCCGATTATCGCGCATCTGGTCGAGCGGCCCGAAACGCTTATGGCGCGCCGCGCCGATAATGGGCGCGTCATCGACGCCGACACCGAATGTATCGGGCTTAGCGTCGGACTTGATCTTTCCGAACCGCGCGGCAGTCTTCTTCATCGCACCGTCAATGCGCAAAGCCTTTATGGCTGCGACGCGCTGCTGCGGCATCTTGCAGGATCGAAGGAGCAGGTGCGGGACTATTTCCGCTATTGGCACGGCTATCTCGTTATCGCCCGTCCGGCGCTTTCCGTGATGCCGTATAATGATCTTCGCGGACTGCTTTTCACTTTTTCGATTGGCCTGTTTGTCTGGCTGTTATGGCGCGTCGGCGCCGATTTCGGCTCCCGAACTGCGCTGGCGTTCGCTGCGCCTTTTGTTGTTCTGAATGCAATGGGGCTTTTTGTTGTCGTGACGAAAGCCGTGACGTGGCTCCTCGCGCTCGCCGCCGCGCTGTATTTGAGCAGGCGTCAGAAGGCGGAAGCGCCATATCTTGTGTTTTTTGGCGTTGGCGCGTTGACGGCGTTTTTCGATTTTTTCACCGCGCCTGCTTTTGTCTTCTGTTTCGCCGCGTTGATCTGGGCGTTGTACGAGAAGCGCGCCGGACGGACGCCGTCCTGGATGCAGGCAATCTCGCTCGGCGCTTTCGCGGGCGCAGGTTGGGCGGGGTTGATCCTCATCAAGATCGCGATTGCGGCAATGGTGTTGCAAAGTGATGTCTGGGGCGATTTCATTAACGCGGCGCTGTTCCGCGTGAATGGCGAAAGCGAGTATGTCGACTCGTTCATTCCTGGCGTGGCGCTGTATGAAAATCTCGCCGCCCTGAAATCGGTTTGGGCGCCGGTCGCAATAGTTGCGTTCTTCATCCTGCCTTTTGCGACCAAAGCGCGCCGCGCACGCTGGGCGGCGCTCTTCCGCGAAAAATCCGTGCTGCTTGGCATTGTCGCTGCGCCGCTCCTATGGATTGAAGTCTTTTCAAACCACGCCCAGATCCACGCCGCATTTACCCAGATCAATTACGCGCCAGCCTTCATTCTGGCGTCGCTTGTTTTGGCGGACGCATCTGCAGCATCCGCCAAACGAAGCTCAATTTCAGGGTTGACTAGCGCCTGATCGGCGATTTAGCGGGACGGTTCGGCCGACCTATATTGAGTCGCTTGCGGACGGCCCGCCTTGCAATCATGTAAATCCGCGCGCAACCTAAATCGTCGTCAGTACTTGCCCAGTTGGTAGCGTCCTTCAGCCGTCCATTCATGGAGAATAATCATGACGATTAGACCCGATCCAACATTTCACGCCACTGCAAAACTCGCCATGGAGGCGCCAGCAGAGAAGTACGCGTATACATTGATGTTGAGCCCTGATTTTTCACAGCCTGACGGGCTCGCGGTCGTCGACCTTGATCCGTCGTCTAAGTCTTACGGCGCCATCGTCCACACCGTGATGATGCCGAACAAGGGCGACGAATTTCACCACTTCGGATGGAACGCCTGTTCGTCTGCGCTTTCGCCTTTATCGGGGCATGCATTTCTGGAGCGGCGCTATCTGATTATTCCCGGCATCCGCTCGTCGCGCATTTACGTCATCGACACCAAGCCGGAGCCGACCAAGGCGGCGATCTGCAAGATCATCGAGCCGGAAGAAATCTTTCGCAAAACCGGTTACTCGCGCCCCCACACCATTCATTGCGGTCCGGAGGGGATTTACGTCTCGGCCCTTGGCGGCGGCGGTCCGGATGGGACCGACGGGCCGCCGGGTATTTTCATCATGGACTGCCAAACTTTCGACGTGATTGGCCGCTGGGAAATCGATCGCGGCGTGCAGGACAAGCATTATGATTTCTGGTGGAACCTGCCGCGCGACTACATGGTTTCAAGCGAGTGGGGCCTGCCGCCGCAATTTGAGAACGGCATCGTTGCGGAAGATCTGCTTTCCAACAAATACGGACACCGTCTCCACTTCTGGGACCTTCGCGCGCGCCGCAATGTGCAAACCATCGACATTGGCGCCAATCACCAGATGGCGCTCGAAGTGCGGCCGGCCCATGATCCCGTGAAGGAATACGGGTTTCTCGGCGTCGTTGTCGACACCACCAATCTTGAGGGATCGATCTGGACATGGTGGCGGGAGAATGGAAAGTTTCACTGCAAGAAAACGGCGACCATTCCGGCCGAGCCTGCGGCGAAAGAAGATTTGCCGGACTTGCTGCAGGGTTTCGGGGCGGTTCCGCCGCTGGTGACGGATATCGATCTGTCGCTTGACGACAAATATCTGTACGTCGCCTGCTGGGGAACCGGTGAAATGCGGCAGTATGACGTCACCGATCCGATGAATCCCAAACTCGCCGGATCGGTTCATGTCGGCGGTATTGTCCGCAAGACCAAACATCCTTCCGGCGCGACGTTCGGCTATGGGCCGCAGATGGTTGAAATCAGCCGCGACGGCAAGCGTGTCTACTGGACGAACTCGCTTTATTCGACATGGGACGATCAGTTTTATCCGGGCGAACGCGGCGGCGCGATGGTCAAGGCGGATGTCGGCGCCAATGGCGGATTGACGCTCGACAAGAATTTTTTCGTTGAGTTTCCGAAGGGTTACCGGTCGCACCAGATCAGGCTGGAAGGCGGCGATTGCTCAACCGACTCGTTCTGCTATCCGTCCGTGTAAGTCGTAAAATGGCGGACTGGACGACGGGCGCTCTCTGGCTCGCCATTCTTGCAAGCGGCCTTTACCATGGCGTCAACCCTGGCATGGGCTGGCCGCTGGCGGTTTCGGCTGCGTTGATGGGCGGCGGCCGGCGGGGTCTGGTTTCCGCGCTTGGGTCGCTCGCCGTCGGACATTTTATTTCGATGGCTGCGATCCTTTTGCCATTTGCTGCGATGATTTCGCTTGTCGCGTGGCAGCGCGACGTTCGCATTGGCGCCGGAGTGCTCGTTGTCGGCGCCGGCATTTTCATGCTGGTCAATCGGCGGCACCCAAAATTTCTTGTCCGCATCAAGCCAACCCAGCTTGTGCTGTGGTCGTTTGCGGTCGCGACGGTTCATGGCGCCGGGCTGATGCTCGTGCCGATCTATCTTGGGCTGTGCGGCGTCAATGAGGCTGACATCGGCCACCGCGCGGCGGCGATGCTTATCGGCATGAATGTGCAAACGGCGTTTCTGGTCGCCGCAGTTCATACGGCCGCCATGCTGGCCGCCGGCGCCGCTGTCGCTTTCGCCGTGTACAAATGGCTCGGCCCGAAATTTATCTCGGCGAGCTGGTTCAACCTTGAAGTCACCTGGGCGCTCAGTCTGGTGCTCGTCGGCGGCATTGGCCTTGTGGGCGCGATTTTTGCGCCCTGAGCGGCGCCTTGGGCATTGCCTTGATCGGGCGACGATTGGTCCCCATTTAAGGCTCCGAAAGGGGTCCAACCCATGAAGACATCCGCACGCCTCAAAACCGCGCTTCTCGCCGCGGCCTCGCTTACCGCCGCGACAGCGGCCACGGCCAATGCCGCCGACCGCGCCCCGACGGAGCCGGTCGCGATTGAACATGCAATCGCCGCCATCGACCACGGAGAGGCCGACAAGGCCG
>JBGSVH010000229.1:0-1670 GCA_041753055.1 Parvularculaceae bacterium | reverse complement strand
GTCGCTGCGCGCGGCGACGGGTCGTGGGGCCTTGGTGCGTTGTGCCGGGCGATCGCCAAAATCGACGGGATCGCGCGCATCCGCTTCATGACTTCGCACCCGCGCGACATGGACGACGCGCTGGTCGCCGCCTTTGGCGAGGAAGAAAAGCTGATGCCCTATCTCCACCTTCCGGTGCAGTCGGGGTCCGACAGGGTGCTGGCGGCGATGAACAGAGGCCATACTGCCGATGATTATCTGGCGCTGATCGGACGCGTCCGCGCCGCTCGGCCCGATATCGCCCTTTCCGGCGACTTCATTGTTGGTTTTCCAGGCGAAACGGATGAGGATTTTGAAGCGACTTTGGCCCTGACACGGGCTGTCGGCTACGCCTCGGCCTATTCCTTCAAATATTCCCGCCGGCCAGGGACGCCAGCCGCCATTCTCGCCAAACAGGTCGGCGAGGCGGAAAAGGACCGCCGCCTCGAAGCGCTGCAGGCCTTGCTGAAAGAGCAGCGCGACGCCTTTTGCGACAGCCTCGCCGGCTGCACCCTGCCGGTGCTGTTCGAGCGCCCGGGACGCCTTCCCGGCCAGCTCATCGGCAAGACGCCATATTTGCAAAGCCTTCACGCCTTCGCGCCAGCATCCATGATAGGATCGATCGCGCCGGCGCGGGTGACCAAGGTCACGCCGAACGCTCTTGCCGGCGAAGTGGTTGGCCGCCCGGACGACGGACGGCTCGCCCCATTGATGGCAGAGGATGCACAAGCGCCGCGTGTCTGAACAAGCCCCCGTCCCGCTGGCTGAACAGCTGACTTTTGACGACAACCGTCTTGTCGCCAGCCTTGCCGGCGAACATGACGGCCATCTCCAGATCATCGAAAAAGCCTTCGGCGTCCGCATTGATCCGCGCGGCAACATTTTCAACATCTCAGGCCCGGCTCCGGCGCGGCTGGAAGCGGCCGCTGTCATGCGCAAGCTCTACGAGCGGCTGCGCGCCGGGCAACTGATCGCCTCCGACGATGTGCGCGCCGCCGCCAAACTCTCGCAGCGCCCCGCCGCGGAAGCCGATGTTTCCGGCGTTTCGGTGAAGACGCCAAAACGATTGATCAGCCCACGGACGGCGGCGCAACGCGACTATATGGAAGCGCTCGGCCGCGCCGATCTCAATTTTGGCGTCGGCCCGGCAGGCACCGGAAAGACCTATCTTGCTGTCGCGCATGCGGTCAGTCTTTATCTTTCGGGAAAGGTCGAGCGCATCATCCTGTCGCGTCCGGCGCTGGAAGCGGGCGAGCGCATCGGGTTTCTCCCCGGCGACGTCAAGGAGAAGGTCGACCCCTATCTGCGCCCGCTTTACGACGCGCTGCACGACATGCTGCACGCCGATTATGTCGAGCGGCGGCTTGCCGCGGGCGAAATTGAAATTGCCCCGCTCGCCTTCATGCGCGGGCGCACGCTGGCGCGCGCGGCGGTCATTCTTGACGAGGCGCAGAACGCCAGCATCGCGCAGACGAAAATGTTCCTGACCCGGCTGGGCGAAGGCGCGCATATGACAATCACCGGCGATCCGTCGCAGAGCGATCTGCCGAAGGGCGAAACGTCGGGCCTTGCCGACGCGCTGTCGCTGCTCGATGGCGTTGAAGGGGTTGCGATTTCGCGCTTCACCGCGGCGGATGTCGTCCGCCACCCGC
>JBGSVH010000228.1:0-12807 GCA_041753055.1 Parvularculaceae bacterium | reverse complement strand
CGCTGACCGCCAGGACCGCCAAACGCGGCGGCTGGCGCGCCGCCAGCGCCTGATTTCCCCCCACGGACGCCGCGCCAGTCGATTGAAGCTGACGGCGGAGCGGCCTAAGCCCTGCTCTTCAGATTGCGGGGGGTCTCGCCTTGGTCGCACGCGAGCTTGTGGTACTGCTGGTTCTCTGCGTCGCGTGGGGATTCCACTATGTCGTTATCAAGACGGCGGTCGTGGAAATCCCACCGATCTTTTACGCCGCCATGCGCATGACCCTGGTCGCGCTTTTGCTCGCACCGTTCCTGCGCTGGCGCGCCGGAAAAATGAAACTGATTCTGTTGGCGGCGTTGTGCTTTGGCGCCGTCAACTACGCGCTGCTGTTCAGCGGCCTCAAACTGGCGACGGCGTCGGCGAGTGCCATTGCAAACCAGCTTTATGTTCCCTTTGCGACGATCCTGTCGGTGATCTTCCTCAAGGAATCGATCGGCTGGCGGCGTATTGTCGGCATCTCGCTTGCTTTCGCCGGCGTCGCCGTGATTGCGATCAGCCGCGATCAGGATGTTGCTGGCGCGCGCATCGGGATCGGCGTCGGGCTTGTCGCGGCGGCGACTTTTGTCGAGGCCAACGGCTCAATCCTCGTCAAGAAGGCGACGGGGTTCAAACCGTGGGAATTGCTGGCGTGGTTTGGCCTTATCGGCGCACCCTGCCTTTTTGCAATTTCTTTCACGATCGAACACGACCAGATGGCGCTGCTTGCCGCCAGCGACAAGAAAATCGTCGTCGGCGCTATCCTCTATTCAGCGCTGGTTTCATCGGTGTTCGGCCATACAGCCTATTACTGGCTGATCCAGCGGCGCCCGGTTTCTGAAGTTGCATCATCGACCTTGCTGACGACATTCTTTGCGGTGATGTTTTCAGTCGCGATTCTCGGCGAACCGTTTACCCTCGCCTTCGTGGTCGGCGGCGTCATGACCCTCATTGGCGTCGGCATTGTGGTGTTGCGTGCGCCAAGGACAGCGCCGGAGCCGGGCGCGCCGGAGGCCATTATTGTGGCGCCGAAAGTGGAGGCGACGTCATGACAGACGTCATGACAAATGTGAAACTCATGGAAAACCCGTCACCCAATTTCGACGAACGCGGGCGCGGCGTCGACATGATTATCCTGCATTACACCGGTATGGAGACCGGAAAGGAAGCGCTGGACCGGTTGACCGACGCCGCCGCCAGAGTTTCATCGCACTATTTTGTGGATGAAGACGGAACGATCCACGCGCTCGTTCCGGAAGCCATGCGCGCCTGGCACGCGGGCGTTGGCGCGTGGAAGGGTGAGACGGACTTGAACGCGCGGTCGATCGGCATCGAGATCGTCAATCCCGGTCATGAATTCGGCTACCGGAAATTTCCGAAAAAGCAGATCGACATGGTGATCGCCCTCGTCAAGGACATCAGGACGCGCCACGTCGTTCCGGTGACGCGCGTGCTTGGCCATTCCGACGTCGCGCCGCAACGCAAGGAGGATCCGGGTGAACTCTTTCCATGGGGCAAGCTTGCAGCCGAAGGCGTCGCCGTCGCCCGCTACAAGGGCGAGGGCGATCCATCGGTTTCCTACGAGGCGGCGTTGGCGATGTTGCGCGCGATCGGCTATGACGCGCCCGACAAGGCGCACGCCGCCGCGCTCGTCGCATTCCAGCGCCGCTTTTGCCCCGAAGCGCTGGCGCAGGGGTTTAACCCGCTGACCAAGGCCGCGCTGAAATGGGCGTCGGGCGCAATGTCCTGAGCCGGCGAACTCCCATCAGGCGATCGTCAGGATTTTCTTTTGGGTGTCCTCATAAAGGGGCTTTGGGATCGCCGCATTTTCGAGCGCCTGCTGCTTGATCGCCTCCTTGGCGCGAACATGCCTGAACGCGCCGCGCGCCGATTTCCAGTGATCGAGCAGACGCTGAGCCAGCGGCGAGGCGGTCTCGTCAAGATGGCGTTCAATCAGTGAACGGAGTTTCCTTTCGGCGCCGTCATCGAGATCGAAAGCGACAATCGTCTCGGTGTTGGCGAAATCCTCAAAACGGTTGTCAGGGTCATAGACATAGGCCTCGCCGCCGGTCATGCCGGCGCCGAAATTGAAGCCGATCGCGCCGAGAACGACGACAGCGCCGCCGGTCATATATTCGCAGCCATTGGCCGAGCATCCCTCGATTACAGCGATCGCGCCGGAATTCCGGACAGCAAAGCGGCCGCCGGCCCGACCGGCTGCAATAAGCGCGCCCGACGTTGCGCCGTAAAGGCAGGTGTTGCCGATGATCGCTTGCGCTTCGCGCGCCGGCGCACCGGGCGGCGGCCGGACAATGATGGTCGCGCCGGAAAGTCCCTTGCCGACATAGTCATTAGCGTCACCTTCGACGATGAGCTTCAGCCCTGCAACGCTGAAGGCGCCCAGTGACTGCCCCGCCGAACCGCGAAGGCGAAGCGACAGATGATCGGCGTCAAGCGTTTTGTCCTTCATGGTGCGGACGATTTCGGAAGAAATTCGCGCGCCAATCGTCCGGTCGGTGTTGCGAACCGGAAGGGTCAGCGCCTGGCGCTCGCCAAATTTGAAGAAAGCGTCGAGGGCGGGCCGGATGCGCTGGTCAATGGTGTCGCCGACTTCGATCCGGCCCTTGCGCGCCGAGCGCGGCGGCCGCGCGCCGGAATCGATCCGGGTGAGGATCGGGTTGAGATCAAGATCGTCAAGGTCTGTCGAGCCGCGCGACACCTGATCGAGAAGGTCGGACCGCCCAATAATTTCATCAAGCGAGCGCGCGCCGAGCGCGGCGAGGTGTCGGCGCACGTCTTCGGCAATGAACGTCATCAGATTGACGACGTGATCAGGCGCGCCGGCAAACCGATCGCGCAATTTGTCGTCCTGCGTACAGACGCCAACCGGGCAGGTGTTCGAATGACACTGGCGCACCATCAAACAGCCGAGCGCGACCAGCGAGATTGTGCCGATGCCATATTCCTCGGCGCCGAGCATCGCGGCGACAATGATATCGCGCCCGGTTCTGAGGCCGCCATCCGTCCGCAACGTCACTTGTCCGCGCAAATCATTGAGCGTCAGCAATTGATGGGCTTCGGCAAGACCCAGTTCCCAGGGCGAGCCGGCGAATTTGATCGAGGTCTGCGGGCTTGCGCCGGTGCCGCCAACATGGCCGGAAATGAGAATGATATCGGCCTTCGCCTTGGCGACGCCGGCGGCGATCGCGCCGATGCCGCCGGCGGAGACAAGCTTGACGCAGACGCGGGCGCGCGGATTGATCTGTTTCAGGTCGTAAATGAGCTGGGCGAGATCCTCGATCGAATAGATGTCATGATGCGGCGGCGGTGAAATCAGCGTGACGCCGGGCGTTGCATGGCGCATGCGCGCAATGAATTCGGTTACCTTGAAGCCGGGCAGCTGGCCGCCTTCGCCGGGCTTGGCGCCTTGAGCGACCTTGATCTCCAGTTCTTCGCACTGGTTCAGATATTCAGCCGTCACGCCAAAGCGTCCCGATGCGACCTGTTTGATCGCGGAATTCGCATTGTCGCCATTGGGCAGCAGCTGATAGCGTTCAGGAACTTCGCCGCCTTCGCCAGATACTGATTTCGCGCCGATGCGGTTCATGGCAATGTTGAGCGCGCCATGCGCTTCCGGCGACAAGGCGCCGAGCGACATGCCGGGCGTCACGAACCGGCGGCGGATTGTCTCGAAGGGTTCGACTTCGGCGATGTCGATGGCGGCTCCCAGTTTTTGCGGCCGCAACAGATCGCGCACTTGCGCCGGTTTCTGATTGTCGAGAACATCGACAAACCGCGCGAACGCGGCGCTGTCATTGTCGCGCACCGCCTTTTGCAAATCGCTGACAAGCCGGGCTTCGAGAATGTGCCGTTCGCCTCTGGTGCGTTGGCGGTAAAACCCGCCGACAGGGAGTTGCGCCGCGCCGGACCAGGCGCGCCGGCGCAAGGCGGCGGTGCGACGTTCAAGCCCGGAAAAACCGATGCCCGAAATGCGGCTGGTCATCCCCGGAAAAAATTCCTCGACCATGCCGCGTGAAAGGCCAAGCGCCTCGAAATTGCAGCCGCCGCGATAGGACGAGATGACGGAAATGCCCATCTTTGAAATGATCTTGAGGAGGCCGGCTTCAAGGGCGCTCTTATAGTTGTAAACGCACTGCCCAAGTTCGAGCTCATCATAAACGCCTTTCGCCTGCGCATCAGCGACGGACTCAAAGGCGAGATAGGGGCTGACGGCCGTTGCGCCGACGCCGACAAGAACGGCGGTGTAATGCGCGTCGATACATTCAGCGGCGCGCACGATGATCGAACAAAATGAGCGCCGGCCAATTTTGGTCAGATGGGTGTGAACGCCGCCGGCGGCGAGGATCATCGGAACCGGCACGCGCATGCGCCCCTGCTGCTCGTCGGTGAGGATGATGATGCCGGCGCCGTCCTTGATGGCGTCGGCGGCCTCTTCGCGGATCCGGTCAAGCGCCGCTTTCAACGCGGCGCCGTCGCTCTTTTCGCTGCTTGAGTCATACGTACAGTCGATCTCCGTGATCTTCTGATCGAGAAGGCCCCGCAGCCGTTCATACATGCCATTGGTGAGAATCGGGCTTTCGAGAACGAAAACGTCCGTCTGCGTCTTGTCCGAGGCGAGGATGTTGCCAAGATTCTTGAAACGGGTATTGAGGCTCATCACGCCGGCTTCGCGCAAGGGATCAATCGGCGGATTGGTGACCTGGCTGAAATTCTGCCGGAAATAATGCGACATCGGCCGGTACTCGTCCGAGAGGACAGCAATCGGCGCATCGTCGCCCATCGATCCGATCGCTTCCTTGCCGGTCGCGGCCATCGGTCGAAGAATGAGATCGAGATCTTCGAATGTGTAGCCCGCTGCGACTTGCCGCCGGATCAGGTCTTCGCCGTCAAATAGCCGATCCTCAGGGCCAGGGCCGATCTGCGGTTCAAGCTCGACGACATTTTCAAGCCACTCCTTATACGGATGTTTTGCCGAAAGGTGATCGAGAATTTCATCCTGCCCGAAAAATTGCAGCGCCTCGGTATCGAAGGCGATCATCCGGCCGGGTTCAAGCGCCCCGCGTCTGGCGACGGCGCGGTCGCCAAGCGGGCACATGCCGGTTTCCGAGCCGACCGCAAGGACGCCGTCTTCGGTAATGGCGTAGCGCAGCGGGCGAAGGCCGTTGCGGTCAACGCCGGCGACGGCCCAGCGCCCGTCATAAGCGGCAATGGCGGCGGGGCCGTCCCAAGGCTCCATCACCGCGTTGCAATAACCATAAAGCGCCTGCCAGTGCGGCTTCATCACGGCGCCGCGTTTTGCCCATGCTTCCGGGATGAGCAGCGCCTTCGCCATCGGGCCTGAACGCCCGGCGCGAACCAGAACTTCAAATACCTGATCGAGCGCCGCAGAATCCGAGGCGCCGGGGCGGATCACTGGTTTGACGCATTCGTCATCGTCGCCGAATGCGCTCGACGCCATGCGGATTTCGTGGCTCTTCATCCAGTTGCGATTGCCCTTCAGCGTATTGATCTCGCCATTATGGGCGAGCATGCGGAAAGGCTGCGCCAGACGCCATTCGGGAAAGGTGTTGGTCGAATAGCGCTGATGAAAGATCGCGACCGACGAGACAAAACGCGGATCACGCAAGTCGAGATAGAAATTGTCGATTTCCTCGGCGAGGAACATTCCCTTGTAGATGATCGAGCGCGCCGACAGCGACGGGATGTAAAAGTCGGGAAGGTTGGCCTCGCTGACGCGCTGTTCGATCCGCCGCCTGACGAGATAGAGCGCGCGCTCGAGATCGTCTTTCGACCGGTCTTTGAGGTCGCAAAAAAGAATTTGCTCGATCTCGGGGCGCACCAGATTGGCGCGCACGCCGAGGCGGCTTGCGTCAACCGGCGCCTGCCGCCAGCCATAGATGTTGAAGCCGTCCTTGATGATTTCGGTTTCAACAATCGTTCGGCACTGGTCCTGCGCGCTGAAATTGGTGCGCGGCAGAAAGATCATGCCGGCGCAAAGATCGCCCGCTTCCGGCGTTCGGCCCATGCGGGTCACGTAATGACGGAAGAGTTCCTGCGGAATGTTGACGAGAAGGCCGGCGCCGTCGCCGGTCTTGCCATCGCTGGCGACCGCGCCGCGATGCCAGACCGCCTTCAGGGCGGCAATCGCCATCTCGACGATCTCGCGGCGCGGCGCGCCGTTGAGCGCAGCGACAAGACCAACCCCGCACGCATCACGCTCCGACGCCGGGTCATAGGCGCCGGCGTCAATCAGCGTCTGACGGTTTTCGAGATAGGTTTCGATCGGGTTTTTCATTTTTTTCGCCGGGAGATTCTGAACTTATTCTGCGGCGAGGAGCGTCGCATTGGCGGTCACAAGCGACGCGGTAATTTCGGCGGCGGCTTTGCGGCCGTCAACGATCGCCCAGACGACGAGCGATGCGCCTCTGACGATATCGCCAGCGGCGTAAACGCCGGGAAGATTTGTTTCGAGTGATCCGGGACGAACGGCGATGGTTCCGCGCGGCGTCACCTTCAATTGCGACGCGCCAAAAAGCGAGGGAAGGTCTTCCGGTTCAAAGCCGAGCGCCTTGATGACCAGATCGGCGTCGAGGCGAAAGTGCGACTCCTCGACTTCCTTAACTGACTGCCGGCCGGATGCGTCCTTGCCGCCGATGCGCATGCGCATGGCGGCGACGCCGGCGGCGCCGCCAATCACCGTTTCAATTGATCTCGGCGTTGCCAGCCATTCGAAGATAACGCCTTCTTCCTCGGCGTTTTGTGTTTCGCGGGCTGAGCCCGGCATGTTGGCCCGGTCGCGCCGGTAAAGGCAGGTGACGCTGGCGGCGCCCTGACGCACCGCCGTCCTGACGCAGTCCATGGCGGTATCGCCGCCGCCAATGACAACGACGCGTTTTGCATTGGCGTCGAGCCGGCCATTGTCGAAATCCGCCACCGCGTCGCCAAGCCCCTTGCGGTTCGACGCCGTCAGGTAATCGAGCGCGGCGATGACGCCGTCGGCGGTCTCGCCGTCAATATCGAGGTCGCGGCCCTTGTAGACGCCGGTTGCAATCAGCACGGCGTCATGACGGTCGCGCAGATCACTGAGGCTGGCGTCGCGCCCGACTTCGAATCCGAGGCGGAACTCAACGCCGGCCTCTTTCAGCCGGTCGATGCGGCGCGCGACAATTTCCTTTTCAAGCTTGAAATTCGGAATGCCGTAAACCAGAAGCCCGCCGGCGCGGTCATAACGGTCATAGATAACGACAGCGACGCCCGCCTTGCGCAATTCCTCGGCGGCGGCAAGGCCGGCGGGGCCGGCGCCGATAATGCCGACAGAATGGCGGCTATCTGCACCAATCTCAATCGGTTCGACCCAGCCGTTTGCAAAAGCGGTTTCGGTGATGAACTGCTCGACGGCGCCGATGGTCACCGTGCCGTGGCCCGATTGCTCAATGACGCAGGAACCTTCGCACAAACGGTCCTGCGGGCAGATGCGTCCGCAGATTTCCGGCATTGAATTTGTCGCTGAAGACAGCGCGTACGCTTCTTTCAGCCGGCCTTCAGCGGCGAGGCGGAGCCAGTCGGGTATATCATTCGTAAGCGGACAATGGTTCTGGCAGAAAGGAACGCCGCATTGGCTGCAGCGTGACGCCTGCGCGCGCGCGTCGTTAACGCTGAAGCCCGAATAGATTTCGGCAAAATCCGCCCGTCGCGCATTTGCAGCGCGCTTTGGCGGCGTTTTGCGATCGAGATCGGTGAACTTCAGCATCGTCGTTCTTGATCAGTCCTTGTTGTTGCTCAAAGCGCATGGGGGCCGGTCCGCTCTTTCCGTCTGCAGCGCATGATTCTTCAACGAAACGTAAAGGCGCACCGGCCTTGGCGGCAAGGTACTTTTTGTTGCGGCTGCGAAGTATTTTTACCCAAAATAGCAGAAACTGCTAATACCAGGTAGCTAAAAGTCAGTTTATCGCCGTTTTAGTTGAGGTTCAAGGCAGTTTCTCGCAATTTTAAAAGCCCTTTGGAATCCGTCGCTTAGCCTTGCAGATCCGGCGCGGCAGCGCGCCCGACGGCGCCGGTCGCCGCAAATTCCGCGATTGGTTCGTTAGCGGATCAACTGTCGCACCATCTGTTGCTCTGCAATATTTTTGTTGACGGCAAAAAATTTGCGGCTAGTTTCACCGGCGACGCTCATCAAGACCAGCCGAGGGACAGGCCCTTAGACGCTGGGGCAACCGCCGGGAAACTCGACCAGTTTTTCGGAAAGGTGCCAATTCCTTCGAGACGGCCAGTCGGTTTCGACATGTCGCCTCGAGAGATGAGTCGGACGAACAACGGCGCCGAGCCGTGTCCGATTGGGTCTCTGCGAATTTCTCGATGCGCTGACGACGATGCGCTGACGACGAGGATGCAAAGACCGACCAATGACCGCCGCCCGTTACAAATCTGACGAAAGCCGCTTCGCCGACGATGCTGGCGTTTGTGATGTCAGCGTGCTGCTGCCGGCGGAATTCACCCTGCAGTCTGGCGAAATACTGTCGCGTCCGGAGATCCGCCTTCGCATTCATGGCGATCCGGCGCGGCCGGTTGTCGTTGCGGCTGGCGGAATCTCCGCCGGGCGCGCGGTCGCCGATTGGCGGGACGAAAAAGGCTGGTGGCCGGAGTTTGTGTGTCCGGGCGGCGCCGTTGACCTCGACAAGTTTTGTGTTGTCGGTTTCGATTTTCTTCCCAACGCTGGCGAAACCGCGCGCACCATCACCAGCAATGATCAGGCGCGCGCGCTCGCCTTTGCGCTGTCGGCGGCAAAAATTGGCCGTATCAGAGCCTTTGTCGGGGCATCCTATGGCGGCATGGCGGCGCTCGCCTTTGCGGCGGCATTTGCCGGCCGGATTGAAAAACTCTGCATTGTTTCCGCCGCTGACCGCGCCCATCCGGCGGCGACGGCGCTGCGCGGCGTACAGCGGCGGATTGTCGATTTCGCGCTCCGGTGCGGCGCCGCGGAAGAGGGCGTTTCTCTGGCGCGCCAGCTGGCGATGATCACCTATCGCACTCCCGAAGAATTCGCCGCGCGGTTTTCACAGGCGGCGGGCGAGGCGGCGGGCGATCCTTATGATGTCTGCAATTATCTGATTGCACGCGGCGAAGCCTATCGGGTGGCGCCCGAGCGGTTCGTGACGCTTTCCGATTCGATCGACCGTCACGCCGTCGACGCTGCGAAGATCCAGACGCCGTCGCTCTTCATTGCGTCGAAAAGCGACCGGCTGGTGCCCGCAGAAGATATCGCGCGGCTTGCCGGCGCCGTCGCCAACGGGCGCTATTTCGAATTCGACTCCCTCTACGGCCATGACGCGTTTTTAAAAGACGCCGCAATCTTTGGTCCCTCCCTCAAATCATTCATCGAGGAAAAAGCGCCATGACAATCACATTCCACCCTGAAACACTTGTCGCCTCCGCCGGCGTTGCGACCGACGACGCGCATCGCGGCGTTTCGCCGCCGCTCTATCTCTCGGCGACCTATGGCTGGCGCGACCCGGAAGAAAAACCCGCCTATGACTATTCGCGTTCGGGAAATCCGACGCGCGGCGAACTGGAGCGCGCGCTCGCCGATCTTGAAGGCGCGGCGCGCGGCGTCATCACTGCGTCCGGCATGGCGGCGGTCGATCTCCCGCTCAATCTCGTCAGCCCGGGCGAGCTGGTTCTGGCCCCGCATGATTGCTATGGCGGCACTTTCCGGTTGCTGGCGGCGCATGCGCGGCGCGGCAATTTCAAGGTTGAATTCGTCGATCAGACCGATCCTGCCGCCTTTGCCGCAGCGCTGGCAAAAAAGCCAAAGCTTGTCCTCATCGAAACGCCGTCAAACCCGTTACTGCGGATTACCGACATCGCCGCCGTCGCGTCGGCGGCGAAAGCTGCCGGCGCAATTGTCGTTGCTGACAACACTTTTCTGTCGCCGGCGTTGCAGCAGCCGTTGTCGCTTGGCTGCGATCTCGTTGTTCATTCGACCACCAAATACATCAACGGCCACAGCGATGTTGTCGGCGGGGCTGTCCTGGCGCGCGACCAGGCGCTCGGCGATGAGCTTGCCTGGTGGGCCAATTGCACCGGCGTTACCGGCGCCCCGTTTGATTCTTTCCTGACCTTGCGCGGTCTTCGAACCTTGTTCCCGCGCATCGAGCGTCAGCAGGAAACGGCCGGCGCGGTCGCCTCAGCTCTTGGCGCCGATGACCGTGTCGCGAACGTCTATTATCCGGGCCTTGCCGATCATCCCGGTCACGAAATTGCCTGCCGTCAGCAAAAAGGCTTCGGCGCCATGCTCAGTGTCGAGTTTGCCGACGGCGTCGATATTCTCGGCGTGTTGCGTGGCCTTGAGATTTTTACGACCGCTGAATCTCTGGGCGGCTTTGAAAGCCTCGTTTGCGTTCCAGCGACGATGACGCACGCGTCGATGACGGCGGAAGCGCGCGCCGTCGCTGGCATTTCCGATCGCCTCGTGCGATTTTCGATTGGGCTCGAGCATCAGCTCGACCTCATTCGCGATATTTTCACCGCGCTTGACCGCGTCGCCGCGCCGACGCCCGCCCGTGTCGCCTATCTCCGAAAAAAGAGTGACTCCCATGCGTGTTGATACCGCAAGAACCGTCAGCAAAGACAAAAGTGATAACGGCGTTGTCGTCTTGAAATTCGGATCGTCGGCGTTTGGCGGTGACGACGATCTGGCGGCGATCACCAGTGAAATCTACCGGCGCGTCCGCGACGGAACAAAGGTCGCCGCGGTCGTTCCGGCCGCCGCCTGCAATGCCGGCGAACAAGAGACCGTGGCGCTGCTGGCGGCGCAGTGCGACGATGTCGGGCTCGATGCGGGGATCATCGCTGACGGCGCCTGTTGCGATGAGATCTTGAGTGATGCGCTCGCCGGCCGTGACGTTGTGATTATCCCCGGCGTGATTTCGGCCGTCGAAGGCCGCGTGCGCGCACCGTCGTCGCGGCGGCTTCGTGTTGCTGTCGCAGGGCTTGGTCTTATTGGCGAAGGCGTCGCCCTGCGGCTGGGCTCTGGCAATCCCGACTATGATTTCTGCGCGGCGCTTGTTCGCGAGCCGTTCAAGGAGCGTGCATCGATTGCCGTCGCGCAGGTGACGAATGACATCGCGGCGTTTCTCGCGACGAAACCCGATATCGTCATCGACGCGCTGCCTGACGGGGCGGCCGGCCGCGCGCTGATTGCGGCGGCGCTTGAGCGTGGCGTCAGCGTCGTCACCGCCAACAAGCAGGCGTTAGCGGGCGCCTTGGCAGACCTCAGCGCACTCGCTGACAGGTCCGGCGCCACACTCGCCTATTCCGCGTCAGTCGGCGGCGGCGCGCCATTCGTTGAAACTGTCAGCCGCGCACGCAATACTGGCGCAATAGCATCGATCGAAGCGGTGCTGAACGGCACGGTGAATTTCATCCTGACATCGCTGGCGGAAGGCGCGCGTTTTGACGATGCGGTAAAAGCGGCGCAGCAAGCAGGCTTCGCTGAGCCCGATCCGTCCGCCGATCTTTCGGGCGCTGACGCGCGCGCCAAGCTCGCCATTCTGTCCTATGCGGCGTTTGGAGAGGAAATTGAGCTTGAGGCAATTGAAGTCGAGCCGCTTGATGCAGAAAAAGCCGCGCGCTTTGCCAGCCAAGGCGGGCAGTGGAAACAGTTTGCGTACCTTGACCGCGATGACAGCGGTGCGCTCAGGGCCTCGGTGCGGTTCAAGCGCATGGACGACGATCCGCTTTTTACGGGAGCGCGATGGGAGGCAAACGCGCTGCGCGTCAGGCTCGCCGGCGGGTGCGTCGTTGAATGCCGCGGCAAGGGCGCCGGACGGCGTCCGACAGTCGAGAGCATTCTCGCCGACCTTGGCGCGATCCGGCGGGCGCGGCTTGCCAATCCGACAGCGACGATTGCGCTCGCGCCGGAACCGGTTCCCGCATAGAAGAAAGCCATGCCTGTCGCAGCAAACAAAAATGCGCGTGAAGCGCTTGGCGCCGCCCGCCGCCTGGTGGTCAAGGTCGGTTCGGCGATCCTTTGCGATGCAGAGGGCGCGGTGCGCGCCGACTGGCTGGCCTCGCTCGCTGACGATGTCGCAGCGCTCAGAAAGCAGGAACGCGACGTCGTCGTTGTCACCTCGGGCGCGATTGCGCTGGGGCGAAAGCGGCTCGGGCTTACGGGCGCCTTGAGGCTCGACGAAAAACAGGCCGCGTCAGCGGCCGGCCAGTCAGCGCTCGTCGCCGCGTGGCAGCGCGTGTTCGATGCGCATGACATCAATGTCGCGCAAATTCTGCTGACCCTTGAAGATACCGAAAACCGGCGGCGCTATCTCAATGCGCGGGCGACATTTTCAACCCTGCTGGAGCTTGGCGCGCTGCCGCTGGTCAACGAAAACGATACGATAGCGACCGCCGAAATTCGTTATGGCGACAATGACAGGCTTGCCGCACACGCGGCGCAAATCACCGGCGCCGATGTTCTTGTCATTCTTTCCGATGTTGACGGCGTCTACGACGCCGACCCGCGCGCCAACAAGGCCGCGCGGCATCTCGCCCTGATTGAAAAAGTAACGCCGGAAATCGAACGCGCCGCCACAGGGCCGAACACGCTTGCCGGCGTTGGTTCGGGCGGCATGGCGTCGAAAATTTCAGCAGCGAAGATCGCCGGCGCATCGGGCTGCGCGACGATTATCGCGGCCGGAACCGCCGCCAACCCGCTGCGCGCGATTTCCGAGGGCGCACGCGCCAGTTTGATCTGCGCCGGACAAAGCCGCGAGCGCG
>JBGSVH010000227.1:0-7210 GCA_041753055.1 Parvularculaceae bacterium | reverse complement strand
CCGCCGCGCGCCGTCGCTCGACGATGTTCGCCGCCTCGCCAAGCCGGTTTTGCGCCACCGCATGGCGCTGAATTTCGCGGCGCGCGCGCAAGGCGTTGAAATCGACAGTTTCATTGATGAAATCGCCGCCAAGGCGTTTTAATCATGGCGCGCGCCCCGGCCTCGCAAAGCAGCCAGGAAATCCGTCATCAGGCGGAGGAAATCGCCGCAGCGTTTCCGCCGCTGCTGCTTGAGGCGGAGCGAATTGCGCAGACGGTGGCCGCCGGTCTTCACGGACGGCGCCGCGCCGGTCCCGGCGAAACTTTTTGGCAGCATCGCGCTTACGCTTTCGGCGATCCGGTCAGTTCGATTGACTGGCGCCAGTCGGCGCGCGCCGCTGACCGTCTCTATGTGCGCCAGAACGAATGGGACGCCGCCGCCGCCGTCTGGATCTGGCGCGATCCGTCGCGCTCGCTCGATTATGCGTCAACGGACGATTGGCCGACCAAGCGGCGGCGCGCCGATATCCTTGCCGTCGCGCTTGCTGCGCTGCTGGCGCAGGCGGGCGAGCGCATCGGCCTTGCCAGCGCCGAGCCGCGGATGTTTCACGGCCGCAATGCTGCTGCGCGTTTTTTCGAAGCTCTTGACGTCAACGCCTTTAATGATCGCGCCTCGACCCCGCCGCCGACACCCGTCGGCCAGCATATGCGCGTTGTTCTGATCAGCGATTTTTATACAGACCTCGACGCACTGGCGAACGCGGCGGCGCGCTATGCAGCGCTCGGCGCCAAGGGCGTCATGCTGCAGATTGTCGATCCCGCCGAAGAAATGTTTCCGTTCAAGGGCCGCACTGAATTTGCTGATGTCGAAAGCCGCGACCGCTTGACGGTCGGCGACAGCGCCTCGCTTGGCGATCAGTACCGCAAGGTTTTCGCCGCCCATCGCAATGCGCTGATCGAGCTCGCAAACCGTTTTCAATGGACGTTTATTGCGCACCGCACCGATTCGCCGGCAAGCGCTGCGCTGCTTTCATTATACGCCGGTCTCGCCGACCACCGCGGCCGCGCCTGGTGACCGGCATGCTGCGAAGGACTTAACCCGACAATGGGCGCCTTGTCATTTTCATCGCCGCTTCTTCTGTTTGCGCTCGCCGCGCTGCCGGTGATCTGGTTCCTGTTGCGCGCAACGCCGCCGCAGCCGCAACAGGTGAGGTTTCCGGCTTTCGATCTGTTGCGCAATCTCGCAAAGACCAGTGAAACGCCGCACCGGACGCCGTGGTGGCTGCTGCTTCTTCGGCTGGCGATCGCCGCGCTGGCGATTGTCGGCCTCTCCGGACCCATTCTCAATGCGCCGCTGAAATCAACTGGCTCGGGTCCGCTGCTTGTCGTCGTCGACAATGACTGGGCCGCGGCGCCAGGCTGGCGACTGCGTCGCGACGCCATCAAAAGCGCCGCCGGACGGGCGCTGGCCGCAAACCGCGACGCCTATTTGCTGGCGACCGCTGATGAAAACAGCGATCCGTTACGCCCTTTGACCGGTGAGGAGTTGCGCGATCTGGCCGGCAAAATCGAACCGCAGCCGTTCATGCCCGACTATCAAAAAACGATCGACCAGCTCAAGGAAATCGCCGCGCGCGTGGGTGGCGCCGAAGTAATCTGGTTATCCGATGGCGTCGATCATCAAGGCGCCGATGAGATGTTGTCGCTACTGAGAGACATTGGCGCGGTGACGGTGCACATTGACGAGACGACGCCGGCATTGGCGCTTTATCCGCCGACACGCAGCGAAACGGTCCTCACCTATCGCATGGACAATATCAGCGCTGCGCCATGGCGCGGCGACATTGTCGGTCTTGCCCGCGACGGCCGCGAACTGGCCCGCAATCAGATCGATGCGCCGGCTGGCGCCGACAGTATCGACGCGAACCTCGATCTGCCGCTTGCCTTGCAAAATGATCTTGCATTGGCGCGGCTCGACGGGGTTTCATCGGCGGGCGCCGTCCAGCTTGCTGATGCGCGCCAGCGGCGCGCACTGGTCGGGTTTGTCGCCAGCGGCGAAGCGGGCCGCGATCCTCTGCTCGCCGGATCGCATTATGTCCAAAAGGCGCTCGCGCCTTATGCCGTCTTTGTTTCCGACAGTCTCGACAATCTTGTTGCTTCCGACGCGTCGGTGATCGTCCTTGACGATATCGGCGTCATCCGCCGGAGCGATGCTGAGAAACTGCGGGCGTGGGCGGAAAAAGGCGGCGTCATTATCCGCTTTGCCGGCCCCAGTCTCGCCGAAGCGGCGGAAGACGCAACACCGCCTCTGCTGCCGGTCGCGCTGCGGGGCGGCGGAAGGGCGTTCGGCGGAACGCTCACCTGGGAAACGCCGCAATTGCTTGGGGCATTCTCGAAAGATGGTCCGTTTGCGGATCTTGTTGCGCCAAAGGATGTCTATGTTCGCCAGCAAGTGCTTGCCGAACCCGGCGGCGAGACCAGTGCGCGCAGCTGGGCGAGCCTTTCGGACGGCACGCCGCTGGTGACCGGAGAATCGATTGGCGCCGGCGCAATTGCCCTCTTTCATGTGACGGCGACGCCTGACTGGTCCGACCTGCCGATGTCGTCAATTTTTGTCGACATGCTTCGCCGGCTGGTTTTTGTCTCGACGCTTGGCCCGGAAAGTCTCGGCGATCAGCAAACAAAGCGCGCAGCGCCGTACCGCGTCCTTGACGGGTTCGGCGCATTGAAACAGCCGGGACGGGATCTGGCGCCATCGACACTGGAAGAAATCTCAAGCGGGCCGGCAATGGGCCAGCCGCCGGGCCTTTATGGCGCACCGGAAGCGCCGATCGCCCTCAACGCGGTCGCCGCCGGCGACATTTACAAACGGTTTGCGGCAAGCGCCGCTCAGATCCGGCCCTATCTCGCTGAACCGCCGGTCCGGATTGCACCCATGCTTTTCCTGATCGCGGTCCTACTCTTGCTCACCGACATGCTTGTCGCCTTGCGCATCGCCGGACGCTTGCCGTTTGTTGGTGTCGCGCTCGCCGTCCTGATCCTGGCGCCCGTTGACCGCGCCTTTGCAGAACCGCTCAATCGGCCCATTCAGGAAATAGAAGTAGAAGCAGCGCTCGTCATGCGGCTTGCTTATGTAAAGACCGGCGATCCGGCGACCGACAGAATTTCAGAAGCGGGGTTGCGGGGCCTCAGCCTAGAACTGACGCGGCGCACTTCCGCCGAGCCCGCTGCACCCGTTGGCATTGATCTTGAAACGGACGATCTATCCGTCTATCCGTTTCTCTACTGGCCGATGACGCCGGGCGCCGCCGCGCCGACCGAACTGGCGCTGGCGAATATTGAAACCTTCATGCGATTCGGCGGCCTCATTGTTTTCGACACAAGGGATGACGAACGCGCCGTTACAGGCGTCGACACACCCGAGGGCGCGGCGCTCAAGAACATCCTCAGCGGTCTTGATATGCCGCCGCTGGCGCCGGTTTCCGACGATCACGTTCTTTACCGGTCGTTCTATTTGCTGGCGGATCTCGGCGGACGGATGGCGGCACGGCCGGTTTGGGTGCAGGCGGGCGGCGGACCCAATGACTCGGTGACGCCCGTCATCATCGGCGGACGCGACTGGGCGGGCGCATGGGCGAGCAATGCGCTCGGCCAACCCTTGTTGCCGGTCAGAACAACAGCGCGCCCCTGCACCAATGGCGATGGCGTCGCGCCGCGCAGCCCTCGCGAATGCACCATCAGGGCTGGCGTCAACATGGTCATGGTCGCGCTCACCGGAAACTACAAATCAGATCAGGTGCACACGCCGGTTCTGCTCGAAAGGCTCGGCAAGCCATGAGCGCGATCACGTTTGAGCCCGCATTCCCGCTACCGCTCGTGATTGCAATCGGGGTTCTTTCCGCAATTGTCGCAATGCTTACCGCGGCGCGCGCGCCGAAAAGCGCGCCGTTGCGCATCGTCGCCGTGCTGGCGCTTCTCGGCCTGATTCTCAATCCGCAGGTCCGCGTGGCAGAGCGCACCGCACTCGATGATATCGCCGTCATTCTTGTCGATGAAAGCGCCAGCAACAAGATCGACAAGCGGGCCGATATCACCGCGGCCGCAGCTGACGCGGTCGAAGCGAAACTGAAATCGCTCGGCGGCGTCGAGATCGTCAGAACCAGCGTCGGCAGCCAGGAAGAAACAAGACTTGGGGAGGCGGTGGCGGCCGCCATCAGCGACAATCCGCGTGCGCGTCTCGGCGCGGTTTTTGTCGTGACTGACGGACAGGCGACCGACGCCATCATCGTCGACAGGCTGAATGTCGGCGCGCCGGTTCATATCCTAAACACCGGGCGCGCCGACGAGGTTGACCGCAAGGTGACGCTGGTCAAGGCCCCGCGCTACGGCATCGTCAATGAAGGCGCCGATATCAGTTTCCGGATTGACGATATCGGGCCCGACGAAAAACCGCTCGAAGGGCGTGGTCAGGCGATCGTCACCTTGCGCGTCGACGGCGAGGAGGTCCTCAGCCAACCGGTTCCTATCGGCGCGGAAGTTTCTTTTTCAGCGCCGTTGGCGCATCCCGGGCGCACCGTCATCGAACTGGAGGCCGAAGCAGCGCCGGCCGAGCTATCGCCGCGAAACAATATCGTGGTGCTGCCAATCGCCGCCATTCGCGACCGGCTGCGGGTCCTCCTGATTTCCGGCGAGCCGCATGCCGGCGAGCGCGTATGGCGGAACCTGCTGAAATCCGATCCAGCGATCGACCTCGTTCATTTCACCATTCTCCGCCCGATCGAGAAAGCGCAAAGCGACAGCGCGCTTGAGCGAGAGCTGGCGCTGATTGAATTTCCGCAGGACGAACTCTTCATCGAAAAACTCAATGAATTCGACCTGGTGATTTTTGATCGCTACACCTATCGCGGCGTCCTTAACTCATACCATTTCGACAATCTCGCGCGTTATGTCGAAAGCGGCGGCGCGGTGCTGGTTTCGTCGGGCCCTGAATTCAACGGCCTGCTCAGTCTCGCGGCGCGGCGAAATTTCGCGTTCATCCTGCCGGCGATGCCGTCCGGCGAAGCGATCAACACGCCGTTTCGCCCCAGGCTCACAGAGATTGGCGTAATTCATCCCGTCACGGCGGGCCTGCCTGAACAGGATTACTGGGGTCGTTGGCTGCGGGTCATGCCAGCCGCCAAGCGTTCGGGCGAAACGCTGATGACCGACGGCGCGGATCATCCCCTGCTCATTCTCGACCGCGTCGGCGACGGGCGCGTTGGCCTCATCCAGTCGGATCATGTCTGGCTGTGGGCGCGCGGCTTTGACGGCGGCGGCCCGCACGCAGAACTCCTCCGCCGGATAGCGCACTGGCTGATGAAAGAACCGGAGCTTGAGGAAGAACAATTGCTGTTGTCGGAGCAAAACGGCGCCCTCGTCGTCGAGCGGCGCACCATCACCGATACTGCGCCGCCGGCAACCGTAACCATGCCCGACGGCAGCGACGTCAATCTTGTGTTAACTGCAACGCGCCCCGGCATCTTCTCGGCCGAGATCAAGGACGCGCCGCGCGGTCTTTACCGCGCCCGCTCGGACAAGCTCTTTGCGATCGCGGCGGTTGGCTTGTCGGCGCCGCCGGAGTTCGAAAATGCGGTGTCGACGACCAAAAAGTTAAGCATCGCGGCGCAAGCGACCAGGGGCGGCGTCTTCATGGTGCGCAACGGCGCCGGGATCGCGGTTCCCGACATTCGCAGAACCGGACCCCGATCGGGAAGCCTTGCGGGTCCGGGCTGGGCCGGCATCGCCGAGCGCAAGGCTTTCCGCACCGATTCCGTCAGCGACCGGCCAGTCGCATCGCCCTTGGTGTGGCTCGCGCTGCTGGCGATTTCCCTCATCGGCGCATGGCTCATTGAAGGACACGGCGGGCGCTTGCGCCAAAGGTCCTAACGCTTGCAGGCAAATTGCCCGCCCGGCTTAACGGCCCTTCAATTAACAGCTCTTAACCTCACCGTGATCGACCGTGTGTTGGGACGATTGGTGAGGAGTTGGTTGTGTCGTCTGAGTCATCCGTTGGCGCGTCCGAAGACGCGCGCAAAAAATCCAAACGGAGCCCGCTCGCAGGTCTTTTCGGCCTCGCCGGCCCTCAACAAACTGAAGAACCGGAGCTGCCGGCGATGGACGTCGCGGCCGGGCTCGACCGCGCGCTGCGGCGCACCTTGGGCTCAAGCCCGCAACCGAAAAAACAGGAAACCCAGGCCGCCAACAATATTCGCGACGCCCTCGCCGCCATCGAGTCCGCGCTGTTCTCGATCGATCATGTTCGCGACATCATTGAGCAGACCTACGAAGTCGCCCTCTCCGCTCATGAAGTCGAGGAAGAAGGCGCACGCGCCTTGCTTGCCGAAAGCTTCGACGAACTTCGTCTTTCGGTGAACGCCGTGGTCGACAATGCCGACGAGCGGGCGGCGACGCTGATCGGCAAGAACCAGCGGCAGATCGACGTCAAGCTCGGGGGCAAGGCGCATTACTCGGTCTCGCCATGCCGGCTCGACGTTTCAGCGCGCGGGCTCAATATCAATCCGCCACGCGATGCGTTTTCAACATTCGAGGAAATCAGCCTCTCGCTCGACGAACTCGACGCCGCGCTGAAGAAAGCCGACCGCGTCGCCAACGCCTATTGCCGCGATGCGCAGTTTCTGATCGCCAAACTTCAGGAACAGGCCGACGCCGCCTAGGGCGTTTTCCGATCAAGTGGAATCCGGTTGATCGCAGAAAACGCCCTAATTCATAGATCTTGAGCAAACTTCGCGCGCCAGAGCGCGCGAAACTTGCTCTAGCGCAGCCCCAGCAATTTGTGTGTTTGCAGGCTCAACCGCCATTGCGGATGTGAAAGGCAGTAATCAACCGCAGCGCGCGTATGCTGCTCGCGGTCTGGGCCATCCATTGGCTGCAGGAAGAAATTGTCGAAATCGAGCCCGGTAAAACGATCGGGCGGCGCCTTGTCCTGAGGGTAAACGAGCTTCAATTCGTTTCCGCTCAACTGCACCAGCGGCGCGTCGGCCTTCGGGCTGACGCAGATCCAGTCGACACCCGGCGGCGCCGCGATCGTGCCGTTGGTTTCAATTGCGATGTCGAATCTCTCGCCATGAAGCGCGTCGATCAGCGTGCGATCGAGCTGCAGCAGCGGTTCGCCGCCGGTGCAGACGACGAGCGGTCGGCCTTGCGCAGGAGCCGGCCAGAACGAGGCGGCGTGC
>JBGSVH010000226.1:0-6719 GCA_041753055.1 Parvularculaceae bacterium | reverse complement strand
ACCGCGTCTTCGCAACCTACGATCAAATCGTCGCGCTTTGCTGCGACGCCTGGAACAAACTCGTCGAGCAACCATGGCGCATCATGTCCATCGGCTCCCGCGATTGGGCCAATGTCTGATCGTCAATGCAGGTTGGTATTACACCTACTCGCTAGTTGTATCGACAATCGAGATAAATCCAGCCTGACGGAGAAACTCAATCGAAACCTCTAATGCACGCTCCTCATCTTGAGAGTTCTGGATGCCAAAATCAGCTTTGAATAAGTCTGCCATATCCCTCCACAGATACAGCAGTAAAACGCAATGATTGCCGAGCAAGGTATTGCAGATTTCTCTATTGTATTGTGGGTCGTGGGTTGGGCCGCGGCCACTCTCCGATTCATGATGCGAAAGAGAACGAATTACGTCGGTCCGAGACGGATGCGCAGCTTTATTTAGGTTTCCGTATAGGCAGTTCATACCTGGTAGGCGCTTTTGTCTTACATTCGGGTTTTTGCCGTCTTTTGCGCGGCCAGTCCTCAATTCTTCTAAGCGGCATAACGTTTCGATTTGTTGCTTTTGCAAGTTCGCCGCTTGTGGATAGAGTCCTTCAACGATAGCCAAATAAGAAAGATCTATTCCGAGAAGGTATTGGGCAATCAGGTATTTTCCATCATGGCATTCATCAATTGCCTTCCCGCGAGCCATGTTGTCCTTGAGTGTTATGGACAGCAAAATTGTATGCCTGACGCGAAGCAATTCTGAATTCTCGCTTTCACTGGTGATTCGCGTTGTCGCCCGAAGTTCCCGTTGGCGCTGGATAAACGTATCGGCGTCCTGTGAATTGGGATGATCCTTCACGCGACCTTTTTCCCCTTCCTGCCGCTGGTCTTTTCCAAAATCGGCTTCAAAAATTCTCCCGTATAACTCGCCTTCACCTTCGCCACCTCTTCCGGCGTTCCGGCTGCGATGATTTCGCCGCCGCCATCGCCGCCTTCGGGGCCGAGGTCGATGATCCAGTCCGCCTGTTTGATGACGTCGAGATTGTGCTCGATGATGACGACGGTGTTGCCGCTCTCCGCCAGTTCCTGAATGACCTCCATCAGTTTGCGGACGTCTTCGAAGTGCAGGCCGGTCGTCGGCTCATCGAGTATATAAAGAGTGCGGCCAGTCGCGCGCTTGGAAAGTTCCTTGGCGAGTTTGACCCTTTGCGCTTCGCCGCCGGACAGGGTCGTCGCCTGCTGGCCGATATGGACATAGCTGAGGCCGACGCGATTGAGAGTCGCGAGTTTCTCGCGGATCGACGGCACGGCCTTGAAGAAGTCGGCGCCTTCCTCGACCGTCATGTCGAGGACGTCGGCGATCGACTTGTCCTTGAATTTCACTTCCAGCGTTTCGCGGTTGTAGCGCTTGCCCTTGCAGACATCGCAGGTGACATAGACGTCGGGGAGGAAGTGCATCTCGATCTTGATGACGCCGTCGCCCTGGCACGCCTCGCAGCGCCCGCCCTTGACGTTGAAGGAAAAGCGCCCCGGCTGATAGCCGCGCGCCTTCGATTCAGGGAGACCGGCGAACCAGTCGCGGATCGGCGTGAAGGCGCCGGTATAGGTCGCGGGGTTCGAGCGCGGCGTCCGGCCGATTGGCGACTGGTCGATGTCGATGACCTTGTCGAACTCGTCGAGGCCTTCGATGCGCGTATGCGCGCCCGGCGCGTCTTTCGAATTGTAAAGCTTCCTCGACGCCGCCTTGTATAATGTCTCGATGACGAGGGTCGACTTGCCGCCGCCCGAAACGCCGGTGACGCAGGTGAGGAGCCCGATCGGGATTTCGGCGCTGACATTCTTGAGATTGTTTTCTTTTGCGCCGACGATGCGAATGACTTTCTTCTTGTTATAGGGGCGGCGCGCGGAGGGGACCGGCACCTCGCGCCTTCCGGCGAGATAATCGCCGGTGATTGAGGCTCTCGTCTTCATGATCGCCGCGACGTCGCCTTCGGCGATGATCTCGCCGCCGTGGATGCCGGCGCCGGGGCCGATATCGACGACATGATCGGCAGTCCGGATCGCATCCTCGTCATGTTCGACAACGAGGACGGAATTGCCGAGATCGCGCAGCCGCTTCAAGGTTTCGAGCAGCCGCGCATTGTCGCGCTGGTGCAGGCCAATCGACGGCTCGTCGAGAACATAAAGAACGCCGGTCAGCCCCGATCCGATCTGCGAGGCGAGGCGGATGCGCTGGCTCTCGCCGCCGGAGAGCGTGCCGGAGGCGCGGGAAAGCGTCAGATAATCGAGCCCGACATTGTTGAGGAAGTGCAGCCGCTCTCGGATTTCCTTCAGCACCCGCGCGCCGATCTCCATTTCCTTTTTCGACAGCACCTTTTCAAGCTCGGTGAACCAGCGGTTCGCCGCCTTGATCGACAGTTCGGTCGCTTCCGAAATATTCTTGTCGGCGATCCTGACCGCGAGCGCTTCGGGTTTGAGGCGCATGCCGTGACAGGCTTCGCAATTGGTCACCGCCTGAAAGCGCGAAAGTTCCTCCCGGACCCAGCTTGAATCGGTTTCGCGGAAACGCCGCTCGAGATTAGGGATGACGCCTTCGAAGGGTTTGACCGTCTCGAATTTGCGCGCGCCGTCCTGATAGATGAAGGAGACTTCGTCCTCGCCGGTGCCGTACAGTATAATGTCGCGCTGTTTCTGGGTGAGGTCGGCATATTTCGCCGTGACCTTGAATTTGTACTTTCGCCCGAGCGCTTCGAGCGTTTGCATATAATAAGGTGACTGTCCCTTGGCCCACGGCCCGATCGCGCCCTTGTTGAGCGCCAGCGACGTGTCGGGGATCACCAATTCTTCGTCGAACACCATTTCGGTGCCGAGCCCGTCGCATTGGGGGCAGGCGCCAGCGGGCGCATTGAACGAGAACAGGCGCGGCTCGATCTCGTCGATGGTGAAGCCGGAGACCGGACAGGCGAATTTGGCGGAGAAGATAGTGCGCGGCGGCTCCGCGGCCCTGGACTCCGCCGATTCCGCAATGGCGATGCCGTCGGCCAGCGCCAGCGCCGTTTCAAAACTCTCGGCGAGGCGGCTTTCAATGCCCTTCTTGATGATGATGCGGTCAACGACGACATCGATATCGTGCTGCAGCTTCTTGTTGAGCGCGGGAACATCGGCGATCTCGTAATAGGTTCCATCGACCTTGACGCGCTGGAAGCCTTTCTTCTGCAGCTCGGCGAATTCCTTGCGGTATTCGCCTTTGCGGGCGCGGATCATCGGCGCGAGGAGGAAGAAGCGCGCGCCTTCAGGTTCGGCCATCAGCCGGTCGACCATTTCCGATACGGTCTGCGAGGTGATCGGCAATCCGGTCGCCGGCGAATAGGGAACGCCGATGCGCGCCCAGAGCAGGCGCATGTAGTCGTAGATCTCGGTCACCGTGCCGACGGTCGAGCGCGGATTGCGCGATGTCGTCTTCTGTTCGATCGAAATCGCGGGCGACAGACCCTCGATCTGGTCGACATCGGGCTTTTGCATCAATTCGAGGAACTGGCGCGCATAGGCCGAAAGGCTCTCGACATAGCGGCGCTGACCCTCAGCGTAGATGGTGTCGAAGGCGAGCGAGGACTTTCCCGACCCTGACAGGCCCGTCATCACGACAAGCTGGTCGCGCGGGATTTCCAGCGTGACATTCTTCAGATTGTGTTCTCTGGCGCCGACGACGCGGATCGATTTCAATGACATGCGGCCTGATGCGGGTGAGGGAATCGTATGGATGAAAAGCTGGCCGACTTAATCGCAAAAGCGCATTGACGGCAAGAACAAGATGTGAACACTTTGCGGCGATCGATCAGCAAAGCGCCGGTTTCCAACGATCTGCGCTTTGGGGAAAAGGATTTGGCTGGCGCGCGCCGAATCTGCGGAAGACTCACCCGCGCGCACATTTTCACGGGAGATTTTCACATGGCAGGCAGCGTCAACAAGGTCATCCTCATCGGCAATCTCGGCAAGGATCCTGAAGTGCGCAAGACGCAGGACGGCAAGTCGATCGTCAATTTCTCGGTCGCAACATCGGAAACCTGGAAGGACCGCAATACCGGCGAGCGCCGCGAAAAAACCGAATGGCACCGGGTCGTCGTTTTCAGCGAGGGCCTGGCGCGCATCGCCGAGCAATATCTCAAAAAGGGCTCGAAGGTTTACATCGAAGGCCAATTGCAGACGCGGAAGTGGACCGATCAGAGCGGGCAGGAGAAATATACGACCGAAGTCGTGCTGCAGGGCTTCAATTCGACGCTGACGATGCTCGACGGGCGCCGCGATGGCGGCGGCGGCGGTGATTTCGGCGGCGGACGCGACAGCGTTCCGTCGAGTGGCGGTCAATCATTCGAACTCGACGACGAAATTCCGTTCTGATGTAGCGCTGCGCGCCGTTTTTGATTCGAAATTTCGAATCACGGCGCGCAAAATGCGAATTTCGAATCAAAAAAACGCGCGCAGCAACGATTCGTGATGCATTTTTGAAGCACTTTGCGCGAAAAAATGCGCAAAAATTGCGAAAACGACCCTGCACGGACGTTTCACGCGCAATCAGTTGAATACTTTTTTAGTGAATTGATTTAGTGTCCGAGCTTCCGTTAGCTACTCGGAGGAAAGACCAATGGCGGTCAAACGCAAAGCTAAGAGAAAAGCTGCCAAGAAGACGGCGGCGAAACGTACGACGAAGCGTAAAGCGACAAAGCGTAAGGCGACGAAGCGCAAAGCCACCAAGCGCAAAGCGCCGGCGAAGCGCAAAGCCACCAAGCGCAAGGCCAAGCGTAAAACCAAGCGCAAGGCGACGAAAAAAGCTGCAGGCGCTGCTGCTCCTGCGAAGAAAAAGCGCCGCAAGGCCCGCCGCAAGAAGAAAGCTGCTTAGGCTCTCTTCGAAGGCGTTATGTTGCGTCCCTGAACGCCGAAATGCTGCATTTCTGATTTCGCAGCGTTCTCTTGAGGGGGCGATCGCCGAAGGAAGTCATTAAAAGACGACCGCGGCGGTCTCGGGAAGTTCGCTTCCACCTATTTCGCTCTTCAAGGGCGCAAATCTCTTAAACCCGGCGCTTCGGCGCCGGGTTTTTTGTTTGCAACAAAGGCTCGTTTCGAATTTGCAAGAATTTGCGCCGCGACAATCATGCTGTTGCATTTTTCGTCCTGTATCGGGCTTTCGTTACGATCCTGAAGCTGTCTGCGTTCTGTTTGCCGTGTGTCGGCCGGCGCAAGGCGTCTTCAGCCGCGCAAATCTGCCCGATGCTTGAACTGCGCTCGTCATTGCGTTCGAATTGGGAACGGCGCCGACACTGGCTGCCGACAATTGTTTCGCACTTGCGAAATCAAATTGGGCGCCGCTGCTTTCGGATTGATCCATCCGCGCCTTGATTATAGCGTCACCTCGGCTTGCCGGCGAAAAATGGGGGCGCCCATGTCCATCACCACTCGCCTGATCGCCGCCGCGTTAACCTTTGGCGCCGTCGCTTGCGCAACCGACGGCGCCGGGCGCAACGACGCCGGACTGGAATGGGCGGCGCATGGCTATCTGACCCCCGGTCCGACAAGCGATCCGGAAATCATCGGCGCCTACGCCAGCGAAGCGGAATGCCGCGAAGCGGTCGACAACTGGATGTCACGCCAGGTCGTCGGCAATTCCGTCAGCGGCGAATGCCTGCCGGTTGACCGGCGTTAGCTGGTTGCGCTGCGGATATTTGACCGCTTTCGGCGGGTGAGACGCCAATCACCCTGTTATTCCTGCGAAAATGAGAATCCAGTACTGACCGCTGTGGATGCCCGCTTTCGCGGGGATGAACGGAAAAATGATGCGGATACTGATCCTCGGCGGATACGGCTTCATTGGGGCGGAGATCATCCGCGCCGTCCTTGCGGAAGGATTTGACTGCGTCGGTCTTGGTCGCAGCGCGGCAATCGGAGCGCGGCTCGTTCCCGGCGCTCGGTGGATCGGCGTCGATATGTCGGTGCTTGACGCACCCGAAAAATGGGCGCCGCATCTTTCCGGCATCGACGCCATCGTCAATGCGGCGGGCGCGCTGCAGGACGGCGTGCGCGACAATCTCGACGCCATTCATTACCGCTCGATCGCGGTGCTTGCCGTCGCGGCGGAGAGGGCGGGCGTCAGACGTCTTGTCCAGATTTCGGCGCCGGGCGCCGATGCGTCGGCCTCGACCGTCTTCCTTCGCACCAAAGCGGCAGGCGATGCGGCGGTTCGTGCGTCGGCGCTCGCCTGGATTATCCTGAAGCCGGGCCTCGTCATTGGCCGCAACGCTTTTGGCGGCACGGCGTTGCTGCGGATGATTGCAGGATTTCCTCTGATCACGCCGCTCGTCGCGTCCGGCGCGAAAATCCAGACTGTTTCAATCGATGACGTCACTGACGCCGTTATCAGCGCACTGAAAGGCGAGATCGCGCTGCGGCGCGATTATGACCTTGTCGAAGATGAGCCGCATTCCCTGCGCGAGATCGTGCGCGGCGTCCGTCGTCAGATCGGATTTCCCGCGGCGCGGGCCGAGCCCGATCTGCCAGCGTGGATCGGCGCCGGCTTTAGCGCGCTTGCTGACCTCGCGGGATGGCTCGGATGGCGCTCGCCACTTCGCTCGACGGCCGTCAAGGTTTTGCGCGACGACGTTGTCGGCAATCCGGCGCCATGGCGGGAGGCAACTGGGCGGTCCCTGCGATCCTTTGACGAAAGCGTTCTGGTGATCCCGTCGACGG
>JBGSVH010000225.1:0-5169 GCA_041753055.1 Parvularculaceae bacterium | reverse complement strand
GCAGCGGAAACCATAGCGTCGGCCGCGCCCGAGCCGCCCTTGCAGGTGCCGGCGGCGTATCAATTCGCGCCGCAACAACCGCCGCCGGAGCCGCCTATGGTCGCCCGTCGTCTCGGCGCCGATACGCCTTCCCCACAGGCTTCCCGGCTACCTTCCAATGACGCGGCAAAAATGGAAGACTCAGCCCGGCCTTCAGCAGCCGAGCGCGCCCGCGCGCGAAGCGCGCAAAAGCGAGACGTAGCGCGACGGGAGAGCAAGGCGGCGGACGCAATGCCGAAGACAAAACACAAGCGCCGGCCATTGCTCCGCGAGTTCGGCTTCCTCTGCGTCTCGCTGTTTTTCATTGGCGCGATCGCCGGGCTCGCGCTCGTCTTTCTCGTGATCGCCCCTTGGCCGCAGGAAGGCGGCGACCTGTGGGAGGTGAAGCGGACGCCGGCGGTCGTCATCATGGATCGCAATGGCCGCGAAATTCAGGCGCGCGGCGCACGCTACGGCGAAGCGGTCGCGGTCAACGAATTGCCGCCTTATCTGGTCAAGGCGTTTCTCGCGACCGAGGACCGGCGCTTTTACGAGCATCGCGGCGTTGATCTGCGCGGCACCACGCGCGCGCTCGTCAGCAATCTGACCTCAAAGGGACGCGTCGAGGGCGGATCGACGATTACCCAGCAGCTTGCGAAAAATCTCTTCCTGTCGCCGGAACAAACCTACATTCGCAAGGCGAAGGAAGCGATGCTCGCGCTGTGGCTTGAAGGGCGCTATTCGAAAGACGAAATTCTTTCGCTCTATTTGAACCGCATTTATTTCGGCGCCGGCGCCTACGGCGTTGAGAGCGCCGCCAAAACCTATTTCGACAAATCGGCGCGCGATGTGTCGCTGTCGGAAGCCGCGCTGCTCGCCGGCCTGCCGCAGGCGCCGTCAACGCTGGCGCCGACGCAAAATCCCTTAGGCGCGCAGGACCGCGCCTTTGAAGTCATCGACAATATGCGCGAGACCGGCGACATCACCGAATTCGAGGCGCGCGACGCGCGCCGCCATCCGCCGGTGATCGCCTCGGGCGTCGCCAACCGCGATATCGGCTGGTTCTTCGATTATGTCGCCGAGAAAGCGCGCGCCCTTGCAGGGCCTGAAGCCTATGACATTGTCATCAAGACGACGCTTGACCAGAAACTGCAGCGCGACGCCGAAGCCGCGGTCAAATCGGTCTTGAATGTCGACGCCAAGGTCGCCGGCGCGCTCGAATCGGCGCTGATCGCCTATGACAATGACGGCGCGGTCCGGGCGATGGTCGGCGGCCGGTCCTATATCGAAAGCCAGTTCAACCGCGCCACGCAAGCCAAGCGCCAGCCGGGGTCGGCGTTCAAGCCGATCGTCTATGCAACGGCGTTTGAAAACGGCCTGACCCCGTCGTCGCGCTTTGTCGACCAGCCGATCAACATCGCCGGCTGGAAGCCGACCAATTACGACAATCAATATCGCGGCTCGATGCGCATCACTGAAGCCGTCGCCAAGTCGATCAACACCATCGCCGTGCAGGTGTCGGAAAAAGTCGGCCGCAAGAAAGTCATCGAGATGGCGCACCGCCTTGGCATTACTTCGGACATTCCGACGGGCGAAGCGGGGATTGCGCTTGGCGGATTTTCCGCAACGCTCGAGGAACTGACCGCCGCCTATATTCCGTTTGCCGATGGCGGCGTCGGCGTTCACCCTTATGCGATCACGGAAATCGCCGACGGGCGCGGTACTGTTCTTTATCGCCACACACCGCAAAAACCGGCGGCGATCCTCAGCAAGCAAGTCGCCAAGGATGTAACGCATGTTCTCTATCAGGTGGTGACGACCGGCACTGGCAGGGCCGCCAATCTCGGCAATCGTCAGGCGGCGGGAAAAACCGGCACCACCAATGATTGGCGTGACGCCTGGTTCATCGGTTACACGGCGCAGATGACGGCGGGCGTCTGGGTTGGCAATGACGGGTTCCAGCCGATGGACAAAGTGACCGGCGGCGCGATCCCGGCGCGGATCTGGAAGAACTTCATGCTCGCCGCGCATGCCGACCTGCCGAAGGAGCCGCTCGACGGCGCCTATCCCGCCGTCACCTATTCCGAGGAAGGACGGCTCCTCAGCTTTTACCAGGACGTCGCCGACGCCTTCCGCCGCGTCCGCCGCGACGGCAATGAAGACCGCGGCCGGCGGCGCCGGTAAGCAGAGCCTCTCGCGGTTTTTGATCACCCGCCGCGCGGGCGCCGCAATCGCAACACATTGTGAACCATTCGGCGCGAGACTCTTGCCGCAGGATTTTCGCAAGGGACTACCCATGGCTTCGAGTATCGCGCCGGCAAAGGCAAAAAAGACATCATCGGGCAAACCGAACCGCGCGGTTCTGAAAGACGCGCTGCCTTGCTGCGCCAATCAGACCCGCGCCGTCGCCCCGCGCGGCGAATATGAAATCGAGCAGGTTGAAAGCCCCGGCGGCGTCTCCACGGTTGGTCTTTGTTCATGTGCGACGCAAAACCGCTTCACGCTTTCCTATGATGCCTTCGCCCAGCATCTCAATGAAGGCCGTATCGCCGTTCTTCGACGGTAGAAAGCGCCGCTATCCCTTGAACCCCCGCCCGCGACAGCGCACCATGCGCAAGAGCTGCAGGGGGCGGGACGACGGCGACCACATTCAAATACAGAGCCTTCATCAGCTATAGCTGGTCGGACAGGAAATGGGGCGAATGGCTGCACCATGCGCTCGAAACCTATCGCGCGCCGAAGGGCGTAGTCGGCGCGCGCGCGCTGCACCCGATTTTCAAGGACCGCGAGGAAGAAGCCGCCGGCCATTCGATCGGCGCCTCGATCGAAGAGGCGATGGCGCAATCTGAATTCCTGATCGTGATGTGCAGTCCGCGCTCGGCGAAATCGCAATGGGTCAACCGCGAGGTCGCATGGTTCAAGACGCATCGCGACGCGCGAAAAATTCTGACGCTGATCGTCGACGGCGAGCCCGGCGCCTCGGCCATGCCAGGGCGCGAGGCGGAAGAGTGTTTCCCGAAAACCCTGCTCTACAGGGTTGACGAAAATCTTGAGGCGACGGACCAGATCGAAGACGCGCCGCTCGCCGCCGACGCGCGCGATACCGGCGACGGCAGAAGAGGCGCCAAGCTCAAAATCGCCGCGGCTATGCTCGGCGTCGGGCTCGACACGCTGGCGAAGCGCGACGACCGACGGCGCGCGCAAAGGCGGCGGATCGTCATGGCCGGCATGGCTGCGTCGATGGCGATACTTGCCGGCATCAGTGTCTACGCAGAGCTGCAACGGCGAACCGTCGTCATCGCGCGCAATGACGCGGTCGCGGCGAAAAAAGACGCAGAGTTCCAGCGCGACGAGGCGCAGAGTCTCTTCGAATTCATGCTGACGGATCTGCGCCAGCGCCTCGATGCGGTCGGCCGTCTCGACATTCTGGAAACCGTCGCCGAACGCCTCAATGAAAGCTACGCCAAACAGGACCTCGAAAAACTCGACGCCGACGCGCTCGGCCGCCGCGCGCGGGTGCAGTTGCTGCTCGGCGAGGTCGACAATACGAGGGGCAATCTCGATGCGGCGCTCGCCCAATACAAGGAGGCGGCGGCGACGACGGAGGAACTCCTGAAGCGCAACCCCGGCAAAGCGCAGCAGATCTTCGACCACGCGCAATCGGTGTTCTGGGTCGGTTACATCGCCTGGCAGCGCGGCGACGCCAATGAGGCGAAGACATATTTCACGCAGTACAAGGACTACGCAGATCAGCTCGTCGCCATCGATCCTGAGAATGAAGATTGGCAGATGGAGGTGAAATACGCCCTGAACAATCTTGGCACGCTGGCGATGGATGAAGGCGATGCGGCGGAGGCGGAGGGATATTTCCGGAAGTCACTGGATCTCGTGATGCGGCTGTCTGAGAAAGATCCGAATGATGTTGATCGTATTTTGTCCGCCGGACAAGCCTATGCATGGTTGGCGGATGCACTCTATCGGCAGCTAGAGTTTTCCGATGCCATTGCAGCGCGCTCGACCGAAATACACCTCTACACCCGCTCGCTGGAACGCAATCCTCACAATACATCAATTATCATGCAATCTATAATCGCGAGATATAGCTTTGCGCAATTATCATTGATTGTGAATAACTTAGACGACGCACTATCGGCAGCCAGAACCGCAACGCAACTGGCTGACGAATTGACAGTGGCAGACGCCGAGAATGCCGAACTTGCCGACCGTTCGTCTTTTGCGTACTCAGTGCTTGGAGCGGCGTATTTGTATGGTCGCCAATTTGCTGAGGCGAAAGCAGCTCTAACGAAAGCAATAACGATCGCCGATGCCTTGGTCGAGAAGGACACGAGCGTTTTGGAATGGCGGGGGGTCACGCTAGCTGAGGCGAATCTCGTTCTTGGCGCGGTTGAGTTTGCCACATCAAATCCTGAACGTGGGCGAGAACACTATTCGGCGACAGTCGATGCTCTCCGCCCCCTTATTTCACGACCGAATGTCGATCCAATCATTGTCCAGCGCTATTGCAGCGCACTCGCAGGAAATTCGCGCCAAAAGAATTCGGTCGAAAGCAACTGGGACGAGATAATCACTTTATTGGCGCCGACGGCAGCCAAACAGGGCCCGGAAGCTCTGGCGCTTCTTGCCGAAGCGCACGAGCGAGTCGGCAAGCATCGCGTCGCGTCAGCGATTGTCGAACGACTCTACGCAGCCGGTTATCGACACCCGAATTTCTTAGCGCTGCTGGAGGAATTTCCGGCGCTGAAGGCGGCGGTTGTCGCCGATGGAGCGGCGGAATGAGGTGTCAGCGCCCCAAACGAGCGGCGAGCGCGCACGCCAGACTATCAACCGACGGCGCAAAGGTATATGACTGTCGGCACAAGGGACAAAATCCGCATGCGGCCGATCCTTCGAGACGCGTTGCTTTCGCAAGGCTCCTCAGGATGAAGCAAAAAAGTCTCTTCATCAGGAGGAGCGGACGGAAAGCTCGCGTCTCTAGGGATTGTGTTCAAGCCTGACGATCCGACCACAGCGGTTTTATTATCCGTAACCAGACGACCACAAAGGGAGACGATCATGAACAAACGCCTGATGCTCGCGGCAAGCGCCGCGATCCTGATTACCGCCTGCGCCAAGAAGGCTGAAGATGCGGCC
>JBGSVH010000224.1:0-6050 GCA_041753055.1 Parvularculaceae bacterium | reverse complement strand
GCACCCGGCTAATGACCCCGCGTGAGGCGGCGCGCGCCATGGGTCTTGGCGATGATTACGCGCTGCCCGCACGCACGACGGCGGCGCTCACCCTCATCGGCGACGGCGTTTGTCCGCCGGTCGTTGCCTGGCTGGCGGCGGCCGTCCTTGAACCGCTGGTTCTCCCGGCGCAAAAGGCGGCATGACCCTGCGCAAAAAGCGCAGCGACGTCTTCACGCCCGAAAAGCGGTCCGAGATCATGCGCGCTGTCAAAAGCGCTGATACGGGTCCTGAAATCAGATTGCGCAAGGCGCTTCACGCCAAGGGCTTTCGCTATCGCCTCAACGTGACAACCCTTCCCGGCAAGCCCGATCTCGTCTTTGCGAAGTATCGCGCGGTGCTATTCGTACACGGATGTTTCTGGCACGGCCATGATTGCCAGCGCGGCGCGAGAATCCCAAAATCAAACACAGCTTACTGGCGCGCCAAAATTGCGCGCAATGTCAAGCGTGATCACGAAAATATTGCTGCATTGCAGCGTCACGGATGGTCTGTAAAAATTTCATGGGAATGTGACTTGAAAGATTTACCCAAAGAAGCCAACAAGGTGGCGGGGTGGCTTAAGTCGCGTAAAACTAAAGGGAGAAGAGTTTGACCCCCATGATCACCATCGGCCACAATGAAAAAAACAATCGCGGTCGCTACTGGATGAACACCAACGCTGGCGAGGCGGAGCTTGTCTATTCGCTTGGCGACGGCGATGAAATGATTATCAATTCGACCTTCGTGCCGATTGAAGCGCGCGGCGGCGGCGTTGCGTTGGCGCTAGTTAAACGCGCTGTTGAGGATGCAAAAGCCACCGGGCGAAAGGTCGATCCGGTCTGCCCTTATGTCGACCGCATTTTTGCTCGTCATCCGGAATGGCGCGAAGTTCGCGCCTGAGCGTGGCGGCTTTGAGGCTTCCCTAAAGGAATCCGCAATTTTCGAGCGCGGAACGCCCGTCGCCTTTTTCAACAAGGGCAGCGCGCATGCCGGCCCTGATCGCCGCGTCGACATTCGCCTCGACATCATCGAAGAAGAAAATCTCGCCCGGCGTTACGCCAAGAGCCGCCGCGACGCGCGCGTAGATTTCCGGCTCCGGTTTTCTCAGACCCATTTCATGTGAGAGAAAATGCGTTTGGAACATCGCATCGACGCCAAGCTCGACGCAACGCGCCCAATGCACCGGATTGACATTGCTGAGACAGGCGAGGCGATGACGGGCGCCGAGCGCGCCGAGAAGCCGGTCGACGCCGTCAAACTGCCCTCTCACCCATTGCTTGAAGCCGGCGAGAAACTCCCCGCGGTCGAGATCAAGCCGCCAGCAGGCGATAAAGGCGTCGGCGAACGCCTCCGGCGACAGGGCACCGCGCTCGAGCAGATCAAGCTCAGGCAAGCGCCACCACTGATCGCGGCAATGATCGAGCGTATATGCGCCCTTCGTCATCGCGAACAGCCCCTCGCCGCCGCGAAAGTCAACAATGACGCCGCCAAGATCGAACAAAAGGATGGAAGGCGTCTTGCCGGCCAAACGGCTGCTCCTGAAGCGGGCGCACCATCCGCCAATACGCTTAATAATAAAAGGCGGCGCCAAAGCGCCGCCAATTCGATACAAGAAACGCGGACGGCGCGTTACTCGGCCTTCTTCGCGGCAATCCAGTCGTCGACACGGCGCGCGAGCACGCCGAGCGGCAAGGCGCCGCCGCCGAGAACCGTATCGTGATAGAAGCGAATGTCGAACTTGTCGCCGAGTTCGGCCTTCGCCTTTTCGCGCAGGTCGAGAATTTCGCGCATGCCGATCTTGTAAGCGGTCGCCTGTCCCGGAATGACCAGATAACGCTGGACTTCCGATTTGACCGCGCCTTCGGTTTGCGGTGAATTTTCGAGGCAATAAGCAACCGCTTCAGCTTCAGTCCAGCCTTTCGAATGAAGCCCCGTGTCGACAACAAGACGGATCGCGCGCCACAGTTCTGACGACAGCCGCCCGAAATCGGAATAGGGGTCCTCATAAGCGCCCATCTCCTTGGCGAGATATTCTGCGTAAAGCCCCCAACCTTCCGAATAGGCGGTGAAGCCCGCTTGCGTGCGGAATTTCGGCACGCTCGTCAGTTCCTGCGCGATTGCAAGCTGCATGTGATGGCCGGGAAGGCCTTCATGATAGGCGATCACTTCAAGCATCGGGATCGGCATCGCCCGCATGTCGGAAAGATGCGCATAATAAACGCCGGGGCGCGAGCCGTCGGGCGTTCCCGGGAAATAATGCTGCGCGGCGCCTTTTTGCTCACGGAACGGCTCGACACGCTTCACCACAAGATCAGCCTTCGGCAAGATGCCGAAATTGGCGGGCAATTTCGTCTTGATAAAATCAAGATGCTTGGTCGCCGCGTCGATATAGGCCTGCCTGCCGTCATCCGTGTCTGGATAATAAAAGCGCGGATCGTCACGGACGAATTTGAAAAATTCCTGCAACGTTCCTTCAAAGCCGACCTTGGTTTTGATCGCTTCCATCTCGGCGTGGATGCGCGCGACTTCCGAAAGGCCGTAATCGTGGATCTCGTCGGCGGTGAGGCTTGTTGTCGTGCTCGATGACAGGCGCTCGTTGTAGAACGCCTTGCCGTTCGGCAGCTTGCCGACGCCGGTCGCGATGTCGCCGGTATTCGCCTTGTCCGCCTCGAACCAGTCGACCAGCGCCTGATAGGAGGGGCCGAATTTCTCGGTGAGCGCCGCCTTGGCGGCGTTGGTCAGTTCGTCAGCTCCTGCAGCGTCGATTTTGCCGTCATCCTGCAAGGCCTTGATCTCGGTCTTGATGTCGGCCCAGACCGGGCTGTCGCCTTCACCTGCAAACGGGGCGCCGGTGATGACCGCGCGCGCCTGTTCAAGGACGCCATCATAGGCAAAACGCGGCGGGCGGACGCCCGCGGCCGCGCCCAGCTTGGCGCGCTCAAGCAATTGATCGACGGCGCGCGCAACACCGCCGATGCGCGCGATGTAAGCCTTCATGTCGGCCGCGTCATCGACCTTGTGAAAGACGATGAGGAATTGCGGCAGGAACGCCTGCGGGCCCTGCATCTGCGTGAATACATATTGATCGCGGCGGAATTCATGGGCCGTCTTGGCGCGTTCATACTGATCGATCCAGACATCCCACGATGTTTTCGCCTCCTGCGAAAGCTTGTTGTAATCGAACGCCGTCTTCATCTCGTCGACGCTGGCCCGCTGCCACTCAAGCTGCGTGTCTTCCGCCGCCTCCGATGCGTCGTCGATCTTGTCGTTGTCTTTCTTGTCGCCGAGAAACGTGCGCTGGATCGGCGAAAAATTGAGCTGATCTTCGAATTTCGCGTCGAACCACTGATTGAGCCGGTCGCTTTCGGCAGCGATTTCCTCAGCGCTCGGGGCCGAGATCTGAACCTCCGGCGCCGCGGCCTGCTTCTTGCCGCAAGCGGCGAGCGACACGGAGGCGAGCAGAATGAGCGTCAGATGACGCGAGGTAAGACGGCGCATGAGCCCTGATCCTTTATATTCTCGAAAGGAGCAGAGTACCGGCGCCGCCGCCGGGGTGCAATTCGTCCTGTCGTACCAATAGCGCGGATTGGCGCTAGAACGCCTCGGCGCTGAGCGCCATCAGCGTTTCGGCGCCGGTTTTCAGTTTGGCGAGGTGCGATTTCGTATCTGGCAACATGCGCGCGACGAAGAATTTTCCGGTCAGCAGCTTGTTGGCGTAGAACGGGTCCTTGTCGCCGGCCTTCTGCTTGGCGATCGCGGCTTTCGCCAGATTGGCCCAGCCGAAGGCAAGGCAGAGCAGCCCGAACATGTGGAGATAATCCATCGAGCCGGCGCCGGCATTGTCGGGATTTGAAAAGGCGTTCTGCATCAGCCACTGGGTCGCCTCGCCGACATCGGCCTTGGCACCCGCCAATCCGTCGAGAAACGGCTTCATTTCCGCCTCGCCCTGATTGTCGGCGATGAACTGATCGATTTCGGCGAAGAAAGTCTGCAGCGCCCGGCCGCCGTCCTTGGGGAGTTTCCTCCCCACGAGATCAAGCGCCTGAATGCCGTTGGCGCCTTCATAGATCATGGCGATGCGCGCATCGCGCACGAACTGTTCCATGCCCCATTCGCCAATATAGCCATGCCCGCCAAGGACCTGCTGCGCGTTGGTCGCATGCGCATAACCCTTGTCGGTCAGATACCCTTTGAGGACCGGCGTCATCAGCCCTAGATAATCGTCCGCCTTCTGACGTTCTCCCTCATCTTGCGATTTGTGCAGGAGATCGGCGTGCAGCGCCGACCAGTACATCCACGCCCTGCCGCCTTCCAAGGTCGCCTTTTGTTCAAGCAACATGCGACGAACATCAGGGTGGACGATGATCGGATCGGCGGCCTTGTCCGGCGCCTTCACGCCGGAAAGCGCGCGGCCCTGCAAGCGGTCTTTGGCGTAAGCGGCGCCGTTCTGGTAAGCGACTTCGGAAATCGCCAGGCCCTGCAGGCCGACGCCGAGGCGCGCTTCATTCATCATCACGAACATGGCGCGAAGACCTTTGTGCTCTTCGCCGAGCAGCCAGCCCTGCGCATCGTCGTAATTCATGACGCAGGTCGAATTGGCGTGAATGCCCATTTTCTCTTCGATCTTGCCGCACGATACGCCGTTGCGCGCCCCGAGCGAGCCGTCCTTGTTGATGAGGAATTTCGGCACGATGAACAGCGAGATGCCCTTGACGCCTTCGGGCGCGCCTTCGATACGCGCGAGGACAAGGTGGATGATGTTGCCGGTGAGGTCGTGTTCGCCCGCCGAAATGAATATCTTCTGGCCGGTGATCTTGTAGGAGCCGTCGCCATTGGGAACCGCCTTGGTGCGCAGCAACCCGAGATCGGTGCCGCAATGCGGCTCGGTCAGATTCATCGTGCCGCCCCATTCGCCCGAAATCATCTTCGGCAGGAAGGTCGCTTTCTGCTCGTCGGTCCCGTGCTCGTAGATCGCGTCAGCAGCGCCGCGCGCCAGGCCCGGATACATGCCGAACGCCATGTTGGCGGCCGAGACCATCTCGTTGAAGGCAACCGCCAGAATATAGGGTAGCCCCTGCCCGCCATATTCGGGGTCGAAGGAGAGCCCCTGCCAGCCGCCTTCGCGGAATTGCGCATGCGCCTCCTTGAATCCTTTTGGGGTCGTAACGGAGCCGTCCGGATGGCGGGTGCAGCCCTCGTGATCGCCGGACTGATTGACCGGGTGAAGGACATTCGAGGCGAGCTTGCCGCCTTCTTTCAGGATCGCATCGACAACATCCGGGGTGGCGTCGGCAAAGCCCGGCAGGTTTGAATAGCGGGAGATGTCGAGGACATCGTGAAGGATGAACTGCATGTCGCGGAGCGGGGCGTTGTAAACGGTCATGGCTGTTTCCTTTTTTGGGCTGGCGGCGGCGCGGACGTGATCTGACCGCCTTCTAGCCGCCATCGGCTGGAAAGGTCATCCTAATGTTAGGACTTGAGGCCTCGCCGTAAAGCGCCTGACGCAGGCAGGCTGTGGAAAGTTTTAACCTCCGGTTAACCATCCCGGGCGTGTCCTAGGCCATTGGAATCGCTTTTTAACTATTTGCGGTTGCCGCGAAGCACCTTACCGCTCGGAGGCTGCTCAAATCGGGGCTTTGCGCGCGCGGGTGCCCAGAGACGGCAAACGAGCGATCAGGGGGGACGTCCCCCGGGACATTCTGTTGGTGGACGCCATGAAATCTAACGCCCCATGGAGCGTTAAAGGAATAGAGCGGGACGCCCGCGAAACCGCCAAAGCAGCGGCCCAGCGAGAGGGCATGACCGTTGGCGAGTGGCTGAACCAGATCATTTATACGGCAGGCGATCCGGACGCACCGGCGACCGAAGGCGACATCGAAGGCTTGCGCGCCCGCGATCTCGCGGCGGCGATTGAGCATCTGTCAAAGCGCATCGCGATTGCCGAGACAAAAGGCGCCTCGGCCGTCGACAATCTGGCGCGAAGCCTTGGCGGCGCGGTTGAGCGGCTGCAGCGCCTTGAACGCGCCGAA
>JBGSVH010000223.1:0-12178 GCA_041753055.1 Parvularculaceae bacterium | reverse complement strand
CCGACCGGTCTTGCGATGGCGCTGCCTGAAGGGTGGGAAGCGCAGATCCGTCCGCGCTCGGGGCTCGCCGCCAAGGCCGGCGTCACCGTCGTCAACGCGCCGGGCACAATCGACGCCGATTATCGCGGCGAGGTCAAAGTGATTCTCATCAATCATGGTACGGAAGATTTTGTCATTCGCCGCGGCGACCGCATCGCGCAGATGGTGATTGCGCCGGTCTGGCAGGCGGTGTTTGAAGAAACGTCCTCGCTCGATGAAACGGCGAGGGGCGAGGGAGGCTTCGGCTCGACGGGATGATGAGCTTTGGAGATGTGCTGGCGACCGGTTTTCGAAATGCGTTTATTGTGATCGGGTTTGTCTGCGTATTCCTCGGACTGATCACGCGCGAAACGGGCGGAACCAATCGCGGCCTTGGCATGGCGCTTGTCGTGGTTGGGGCGTTCATGATCGTCTTTGCAACAATGGGGCGGCTTTTCGGATGGTGGTAAGGCCGCTCGCGCAAATGGGAAGGTCGCCGTCCGGCCCCGGATTGAACGCACCGGTAAATTCTGATCAAACCAAGCCGGGCCGGTCAGTCCCTCCGGAGAAGTCATGCTCGACGCTGACGCGCGCGAACGGTATTTGCGGCACATCCTGTTGAAAGAGGTTGGTGCGCAGGGACAGCAAAAGCTGCTTGCCGCGCGCGTCCTCATTATCGGCGCGGGCGGGCTTGGATCGCCGATCATTCAATATCTCGCCGCCGCCGGTGTCGGCATGCTTGGCGTTGTCGATGATGACGATGTGGCGCTGTCAAACCTGCAGCGTCAGACAATTTACCGCGACGAGGATGTCGGCGCCTCGAAGGTTGCGCGCGCCGGCCAGTTTGCGCGCGCGCTCAATCCTGAAATCCGTGTCGTCACCCACCGCGAGCGATTAACGGCTGAAAATGCCGCCGGCCTTGTTCGCGCTTATGATATCGTCGTCGAAGGCGTTGACAATTTCGACAGCCGGTTTGCGATCAACGCCGCCTGTATCGCCGCCCGCCGCCCGCTCGTTTCCGCCGCGATCGGACGGTTCGAGGGGCAGCTGTCGGTTTTCAAACCCTGGGCCGGTGCTGAGTTTCCCTGTTATCGCTGTCTGGTGCCGGAGGCGCCGCCGCGCGCCGGTCAGGTCAATTGCGCTGAAGAGGGCGTTCTTGGCCCGCTCGCCGGGATCATCGGTTCGATGGCGGCGCTGGAGGCTCTGAAGGAAATTGTCGGGATCGGCGACAGTCTTGCCGGGCGGCTGCTGATTTACGACGGACTTTCGTCAACCGCCCGAACCATCGGCCTGCCGCGCGATCCAGAATGCCCCGATTGCGGCGGGATCGACAGGGCGTGAGCATTCAATCCGTATGGAGATGATGATGAAATCAGCAAGGTTCGCCGCATTGGCGCTCTTGGCGCTGGCGCTCGGCTCCTGCGCCTCTCTCATCTCGCCAAAAGTCGCGAGCGACCCCGCCGCGCTGAAGCATGGCGCCTATGCGCTCGACAGGGCGCATGGCGCATTGCTGTTCAAGGTCGATCATTCCGGCTACTCGCTTTTTGTCGGCCGCTTTGATCGCTTTGACGCGACACTCGATTTTGACGCCGACAATGTCAGCGCCGCCCATGTCGAAGCAAAAATCGATGTCGGATCGCTCGATGTTGCGAGTGACGAATTCGCGGCGACGCTGACCGGGACGGGATGGTTCGACGCCGTTGCTTATCCCGAAGCCGTGTTCGTATCGACAGCGATCGAAAAGACCGGCGACAAGACGGGCCGGATGACCGGCGATCTGACGCTGAAAGGCGTCACTCATCCGATTACCCTCGAGGTCGTCTTCAATGGCGGCGCGAACGACTTTTTGCGCCGCGGTTATGTTGTCGGGTTTTCCGCCAGGGGAAACTTCAGCCGCAAGGCTTTTGGCGTCGACAAATATGAAGGACTGGTCGGCGACGACGTCGCCATCGAAATCGAGGCGGAATTCGTGAAGAGTTAGTCCTTGAGCGTCAGCACGACGACTTCGCCCGCCGAGACCGCGACTTTGGTTTCCTCGAAGGTCGGCTTGCGCAGCTTTGGCCGGACATCGTTTGAGAAGATGTAAGGCTCTTTCGGCTTGCCGAGCGCGTTGCGGTTGAGCTTGCCGTCGCCATTTTCGTCGAGATAGGCGACGAAGGCGTAATCGCCCGGCTTCAGATCTTTGAGCGTGACTAGGGCGACGCCTTCGGCGTTGACCTCCGCCTCATATTTGGCGAGCGCCGTTTCAAGGAAATTTTCCGCGGCGTCATAGGCGGTGACGCGGACATGGCCGCCCATAGGCGCGAATTCTGACCGGATCGCGAGGACAACCCCCTCGGCTGTTGAAAATTTTGAAAAGGGATTGGGCATGGGGGCGCTGTCGGCGAACGCCGCGCCAACGCTCAGCGCCACAGCGCCGGCTGCTATTCCCGTCAGAAACCTTTGCCCGCCCACGGACTATCCTTACCGAAATCTTTACACAAACGCCCTGGCTGCGCCCTGACGCCGCCATTGCTCTAACTTTACGAAAGAGAGGTTCAAATCAACTTAAAATTCCGCGATCGCCGGTCACGCTGCCGCGATCCGGGCGGAGCGTTACGCGAATGCAACGCCCCGGTACATGTAACCGGCGAATTTGGGGGCGCCCCTGGCGAAATGGCAGTCGCTGCTGGCGATTTCGAAGCCTGCCTCCCGGATGAGCCGGACCGGGTCGCGGTTGAGGTTACAGCCGCCGGCGAGCTTTCCCCAGACCGGGTTCAGCCGGTCCTGCCAGCGCCGGACGCGTCGATCGGGGGCGGCGCCATGTTCAAGGAAGACCAGCTTGCCGCCGGGCTTCAGGACGCGCCGCATTCCGGCGAGCGCCCGCGAAACATCCTGAATGGTGCATAGCGTATAGGTGAGGAGAACGGTGTCGACCGAGGCTTGATCGAGCGGAATTTCCTCCGCCTTGAGATCGAGCCATTCAAATTCAAAGGGAAGGGTGGCGACGCGCTTTTTCGCCTTGCGCCGCATCGCCGCAGACGGCTCAAGCGCGTAAAGGCGGGTGATCCCCGCGCGGTCGTAAAAACCGGCGTTATGACCGGAGCCAAACCCGACCTCGAGGACGGCGCCAGAGGCTTCCGGAACGATTTGAGAGCGCTCCTTGGAGATCGCTGGCATCGAGCAGGCGAAAGAAACGAGGGCCGGCTCAATATGATCGGCGTAAAATCCCATGGACGCATAAAGCGCCAAACAGCGGTCGCGTGCAATTGCCGGAGGCAGCGTGTTCGGCCATCATCGCTTTGATTGCGGCGACGCGGGATTTTCCAATGTTCAGATCATTTCTTTTTGTTCCGGGCGACCGGCCCGAGCGGTTCGACAAGGCGGCCGCGTCCGGCGCCGACGCGGTCTGCATCGATCTCGAAGACGCTGTCTCTGCGGCCAACAAGGCCGCCGCGCGCCGCGAGACGTTGGCGTATTTGTCGGAAAGGCGCGCAAGCGGCGTATCGGTGGGCCTGCGCGTCAACGGGCTCGAAACGTTGATGGCTTGCGCGACGTCGTCGCGCTCTGCGAAGCGGGCGCGCATCCGGCTTTCGTGCTGGCGCCGAAAGTGCGCTCGCGCGAGGCGGTTGATCAGCTTCGCACGGTCATCGGCGCGGTGATGGGCGGGGACGTCCCGGCGATGTGGGCGCTGATGGAAACGCCTGAGGCGCTCGCCAATATTGGCGGCCTCGTCGCCGGCGTTGGCGAGGAGGGCGGCATTGTCTTTGGCGGCGCCGATTTTTCCGCCGCGCTCGGCTCGGATATGAGTTGGGAGGCGCTTTATTTCGCTCGCGCCGCGATCATTGCGGGATCTGCATCCGCCGGCTGCCAGACGCTCGATGTTCCCTATCTCAATGTCCGTGATATCGACGGACTGATCTGCGAGACGCGGCGCGTCAAGGCGATGGGCTTTACCGGACGAAGCTGCATTCACCCCGATCAGGTGACGCCGATCAACGACATCTACACGCCGAGCTCTGCAGAGGTTGAAAAGGCGCAAGCCGTCATCGACGCCTATGAAAGCAATTTAGGCCGCGTGCTGCTGCATGAAGGGCGGCTGGTTGAAAAGCCGGTGCTAGCCGCGGCGCGACGGGTTCTTTCGCGCGCCCGCAATTGATCAATCGAGACCCAGGATGATCCGGTCAGGCGGCTTATGGCCGTCGGCGAACATCTTGATATTGATGATGACGCGTTCACCCATTTCGATGCGGCTTTCGATGGTCGCTGACGCCATATGTGGCAGCAGCACGACGTTTGGCGCCGCGAGCAGGCGCGCATTGGGCCTTGGCTCTTTTTCAAAGACGTCAAGACCGGCGCCGGCAAGTTTCCCCTTTTCGATCGCATCAGCGAGCGCTTCTTCGTCAATGATCTCGCCGCGCGAAATATTGACCACATAGGCGTGCGGCTGCATCAGCGCCAGGCGCCTGCCTGAAAGCAGATGATAGGTTTGCGGCGTATGCGGACAATTGATCGACACGATGTCCATGCGCGCCAGCATCTGATCGAGGTCAGGCCAGTAGGTCGCCTCGAGTTCTTCCTCGATATGCGGGTTGATCGGTCTGCGGTTGTGATAGTGGATCGACAGCCCGAAGGCTTTGGCGCGGCGCGCAATCTCTTCGCCGACGCGGCCAAGGCCGATAATGCCAAGCTTCTTGCCGCGGACGCGCCGGCCCAGCATCCAGGTTGGCGACCAGCCGCTGAATGCCCCGTCCTCAAGCGCCTTCACCCCTTCGACGAGCCGGCGCGGCACCGCGAGAATGAGCGCCATCGCCATGTCGGCGGCGTCTTCAGCAAGGACCGAGGGCGTGTTGGTGACGGTGACGCCATGCGCATTGGCGGCGGCGATGTCGATGTGGTCGATGCCGGCGCCGAAATTGGCGATCAGTTTCAGCCGGCTGCCGGCGGCGCCGAAAAACGCCGCGTCCAGCTCATCGCCAAGCGTCGGCGCAAGGATGTCAACATTTTGAGCCAGCGTCAGCAACGCGTGTCGCGTCAGCGGCGCGTTCGCCGTATTCAACGTCGTGTCGAACAGCGCCGACAGCCGCGCCTCAACCGCGTCCGGCAGTTTTCGTGTCACTCCGACCTTGAGGCGGCGATGCGGCATTGGTTGTGGTCTCGGCTGCAAAATTGGCGACTTAACGGCTCGTTAACGGTGAAAGACCCATATTAAGAGTTTGTTCATTCTGGCGGCAGCGCCGCCTGCAGCTCGCCCGTTGCTCGCTCCTCGTTCGATTGAAAAACCTGTCATGAGTTCTCGCGCCGTCGTCCTTTTCGCCTTCGCGCTCTATTTGAGCGCGGCCTGCGCGCCAGCGCAAGCTGCAGCGCCAAAGGCGGCCTCTGGCGCTTCGCTGGCCCCTGCCGCTGATGGCGTCAGGTTTGACACGCCGTCCGGTTATCCGGTGCCGCGCTTTGTCAGCCTCAAGGATGCTGAAACCAACTGCCGCATCGGCCCCAGCTTCGACCATCCGGTGCGGTTCGTCTTCAAGCGTGCTGGCGCGCCGGTCCTCATTGTTGCGGAATCGGTCGACCACTGGCGCAAGGTGCGCGATTCGGTCGGCGATGAATGCTGGGTCCACAAGACGACGCTGAAGCCGCTTTCGCATGTGCTGATCATCCGCGACGTTGCACTGCAGGGCCGCCCTGATGCCGATGCGGCGGTCAGCGGCCGCATTGGCGCCGGTGTCCTCGCCAGGCTGGTCAAACACCGGTCCGACTGGCTCCTGCTGACAGCGGGCGGTTCGCGCGGCTGGGTCAACGCCAGCGCAGTCTGGGGCGGCGCGGCGATGGCGCAACCGGGTGACCGCCGGAATTGACCCGCCCGCGCACCCCGACTACCAACGACCGGCAATAGGCAAACGCTCTTCAGTTTGCCGCAAATAGCGCGGTCAGCGGAATGTCAGACAAACACGAATATTCGCGTGAAGAATTGCTGCGATGCGGCATGCATGGTTTCGCCGGCCCCGGCACCGCGCAGCTCCCGGTGCCGCCGATGCTGATGTTCGACCGGGTGACCAAGATCACGCGGGAGGGCGGGCCGCACGGCAAGGGCGAAATGATCGCCGAACTCGATGTGCGGCCGGACCTGTGGTTTTTCGACTGCCATTTTCCGGGGGACCCGGTGATGCCGGGCTGCCTTGGCCTTGACGCGCTGTGGCAGATGGTCGGCTTTTTCCTGACCTGGTCGGGATTGCCCGGCAAGGGGCGCGCGCTCGGCTGCGGGGAAGTGAAATTCACCGGACAAGTGACCCCCGCTGTCAAACTGGTGCGCTATGAACTCGATATCCGCCGGGTGATGAGCGGCCGTCTCGTTCTTGGCATCGCCGACGGAACCCTCTTCGCCGACGGCAAAAAGATTTATGAAGCGCGGGACTTGCGGGTCGGGCTATTCTCCGCCGAGCAGTTGAACGCGCAAGCCGCGGCTTGAGCCGCGCCTAATAATCGGAGGCCTATGCGCCGCGTCGCCATTACGGGAATGGGAGTTGTTTCGTCAATCGGCGCCAATGTTGCCGAGGTAACGCGCGCGCTGAAAGAGGCGAGATCGGGCGTGACGTTTTCGCCTGACTTCGCCGAACATGGATTCAGGTGCCAGGTTTTCGCGCGTCCCTCGGTCAATGTCGAAGAAGCGCTCGACCGCCGCACAAGGCGGTTTATGGGCGAAGGCGCCGCCTGGAATTACATCGCCATGCAAGAGGCGATCGCCGACGCAAAACTCGCGCCGGATGAAGTTTCCAACCCGATGACCGGGATCATTATGGGTTCGGGCGGCCCGTCGACCCAATCGATCGTTGAAGCCGCGGATGTGACACGCGCAACGAAAGGCACCAAGCGAATCGGTCCGACAGTCGTTCCCAAAGCGATGTCGTCGACCAATTCTGCAACGCTCGCGGTGCCGTTCAAAATCCTCGGCGTCAATTATTCGATTTCGTCAGCCTGCGCGACGTCGGTGCACTGCATTGGCGCCGCCGCCGAGCAGATCATGTGGGGCAAGCAGGACGTCATTTTCGCCGGCGGCGGCGAGGACGTGCACTGGACGATGGCCAATCTATTTGATGCGATGGGCGCAATGTCGACGTCGTATAACCAGACGCCGTCAACCGCAAGCCGCGCTTACGACAAGAATCGCGACGGCTTTGTCATTGCCGGCGGCGCAGGCGTCGTAGTGCTGGAGGAAATGGGGCGCGCCAAGGCGCGCGGCGCGACCATCTATGGCGAAATCGTCGGCTATTACGCCAATTCCGACGGCTATGACATGGTGCAGCTGTCGGGCGAAGGCGCGGTCCGGTGCATGACAGCGGCGCTCAAGACCGTCAAACAGCCGGTCGACTACGTCAACACCCACGGCACTTCGACGCCGGTCGGCGATTCGAAAGAGACAGCAGCGCTGCGCGAAGTCTTTGGCGCAAAGATTCCGCCCTTCTCCTCGACAAAGTCGCTGACTGGCCATTCGCTCGGCGCCGTCGGCGCGCAAGAGACGATTTATTCGCTGATCATGATGCGCGACAGGTTCCTTTGCGAAAGCGCGCACATCGAAGAGATCGACCCGGAATTCGCCGATCTGCCGATTGTTCGCAGCCGCGTCGACAACGCCAAGATCGACTGTTTCCTCACCAACTCCTTCGGATTTGGCGGCACCAATGGCTGCCTCGTCGTGGCGCGCGCCGACTAGACCGAAATTTGCCGGAAAGGCCTACACATGAGCGAAGACCTCTCATTTCCCACGGGCTCCCTGATGAAGGGAAAGCGCGGCCTCATCATGGGCGTCGCCAACAAGAACTCGATCGCCTGGCATATTGCGCAGCAATTGCACGCGCAGGGTGCGGAGCTTGCGTTCACCTTCATTAACGAAGCGATGGAACGGCGCGTACGCCCGCTCGCCGAATCGATTGGCGCAAAACTTGTTCTCGAATGCGATGTGCTTGACGATCTTCATATGGAGCGCACCTTTGCGACGATAGCAAAGGAATGGGGCTCGATGGATTTTCTCGTTCATTCAATCGCCTTCACCGACAAGGCGGCGCTTGAAGGCTCCTTCGTCGACAATACGACGCGCCAGAATTTCAAGGACACCATGGACGTCTCGGCGTTTTCCTTTGTCGACGCGGCGGCGCGGTCTGCAAGGCTGATGCCGAACGGCGGCTCGATGGTGACGCTCACCTATCTCGGGTCGGAGCGCACAATCCCCAATTACAACGTCATGGGGGTCGCCAAGGCCGCGCTCGAAGCATCGATGCGCTATGTTGCGCGCGACCTCGGCCCCAACGGGATCCGGGTCAATGCAATTTCCGCCGGACCGATCAAGACGCTGGCGGCGGCCGGCATCTCGTCGGGCCGCCACATGTTCTCGTTCAACCGCAAATCCTCGCCGCTGCGCGATGACACCGATCCCAAAGGCGTCGCCGGGGCGGCGCTCTATCTGCTTTCCGACATCGGCGCGTCATGCACGGGCGAGACGCTGCATGTCGACGCCGGCTTCCACATTGTCGGCATGCCCGACGAAGACGCATTGAAGGCGGGCTGATCTACGGCGCGGGATTCAGCGAACCGCGCGCCGTCCTCCGGCCTTACCACTTATTGATGCATTAGGCCCGGCGTCTGCCGCGCAACAGTTGCGGCGCATGCGCTGTTGTCACTGATTTGCAAACAAACCGACGAAAAACTTTGATTTGCGTAAAGATAAATCCGTCATCAACGCGTCATAGCTCCGGGAGGCGAAAGTCAGGAGCTGTAAAAAATGCGCTTTCGCCTGCACGGGTCGAGAAAATACTGGATTGCCTCAACGCTTGCGGTTCTTTTGACCGCTGCCGGAACCGGCGTCGCTTCAACTGAAATGTCGGAGCGCGCGGCGCGCGCGGCGATGGTTCCAACCGGCCAGAGCGTCATCGCCGTCGGCCATCGCGGCGCGAAACGCTTCGCCCCGGAGAATACGATCGCCGCCCAGAACGTCGGCATCGCCATGGGCGCACGGGCGATCGAAATGGATGTGCGCATGACCAAGGATGGCGAATTCGTCATCATGCATGACGCGTTTGTCGACCGCACCACCAACGGTCATGGCCTTGTCTCCCGGATGACATTGGCGGAGATCAAGGCGCTCGACGCCGGATCAAAATTCTCGCTCGCCTTCGCCGGCGAAAAAGTGCCGACCCTTCGCGAAGCGCTGAGGAACCTTAAAGGCCGGGCGGCCGTCGATCTTGATTTCAAGGCCGGCCCGAAAAATTCAGCCGAACTGATTACCAGGATACTCGATGAAGAAGGGTTTGATGACGGGTCTTTGGTGACTGTCTTTGTTCGCGCCTGGCACTACCGAAAAATGAAATCCCTGCCGGCGCGCTACGCCTTGCGCCCGCATTTCCGGTCCGCCGCGCTGACGGCGCGGGCGGCGCGCGAGGACGGCGTCAAGATCATGGGCCTGCGCCAGCGCAATTTCTCGTACGCCGCGGCGAGAACGATCGAGGATAATGGCCTTACGCTGTTCTCGAATGCGATGGGCCGCGACGACTTGGTCGAGGGATTTGACGACAGCCTTCGCGCCGGCGCGCGCTTCATTCAGACCGACCGCCTCGATCTGCTCGTTCCCTACCTTCGAGAACGCGGCCAGCTGGTTGAGTGCCTGCCCTCGCGCGACCTCGGCTGCGCGACGGAGAACGCCGACGCGCGAATCGCAGTGGCGCTTTCGACCGATCATAGTCGCGGGCGGTAACCTGCAGCAAGCGCTGCGACGATCGACGGCGGTGTCAGCAGATCATGGTTCCCGTCAGCGCCCTGCGCTTCACCATACCCCGAAGGCGACCATCGCTTCAGACCCTCGGCCGCGACGAGATAGGCGCCGTTCGCATCGGCGACCATGGCGCCTTGCGGCAAATTGCGAACGGTGACGCGGGCCCGATCGCCGGCGAAAATCGCGCAGCGCTCGGCATGAAGGCGGGCGTCCATTTCATCGGCAGAGGGCTGGCGGTCGCGGCGGTCAGCGCGCATCCAAGCCTCGCCGAATGCCTTGGCCTCGGCGCGGCGGCACTCGAAACAGGGGCGGTGCCCGGCAGCGAGCGCGGTCGCTTCATCGAGGAAGAAAAGCTCCGTATAGCCCGCGCCCATCACCGGGCGGCGGCGGTTCTTGAAATCGAGAACGCAGGCGATCCATCGGCGCGACGCGTAGCGGCGCTTCAGGAGGGTCCTCGTTCCCGGATCGTGAATGCGCCCGCCGCGATTGCCCATCAACGTGCCGCGCGCCGGATCGGCGATGATCTCGCCGAACGGCGTCACGCGGTTCTGCAGCGCCATCGCTTCAGGACTTCTTCGACGCGACCCAGGCGTTGACCGCCCCCTCGAGCGCCGGAAGCGGCGAATCGCCGATCGAAAGGACCGTGTCGTGGAATTCGCGGATGTCGAACTTGTCGCCAAGGTCTGCCTCGGCGTTGGCGCGCAACTCCTGGATCTTCAACATGCCAAGCTTGTAGGCGCAGGCCTGTCCAGGGACGACGGCGTAGCGTTCAACTTCACGCGTCATTTTTGCGCGCGTATCGCCGGTGACGCCGACCATATAGTCAATCGCCTGCTCACGCGTCCATTGCTTGTGATGAAGACCGGTGTCGACAACAAGCCGCGCGGCTCTGAAGAGCTCCGCCTGCAAGCGGCCGAGATCGCCGGTCGGATCGCCCTCATACATGCCCATTTCCTTGGCCAGCGATTCTGCATAAAGCGCCCAGCCTTCGGCGTATTCCGAATAGCCGAGCATATTGCGCATCAGCGGCATGTCCTTGATCGAGCGCTGATAGGCCGACTGGAAGTGATGGCCGGGAACCGCCTCATGATAGGTCAGCGTCTTCAGCGAGTGTTTCGGATTGTCGGCGGTGTTTTTCAGATTGATCCAGTAAATGCCGGGCCGCGAGCCATCGAGCGACGGGCCGGTATAATAGCCGCCCGGGGAGGTATCCTGTTCGTGCGCCGGGATGCGCCGCACTTCGACCGCATTGGGGGGAAGGCGCCCAAACCATTTCGGCGCCGCCGCCATGATCGCCGCGACGTCGTCGCGAAGCGATTGCAGCAACGCCTCGCGGCCCTGATCAGTGTTTGGGTAAAGATCATCTGGCCGTTCGCCGAGCGCCGCCATGCGCGCCGCGACCGAGCCGTCTGTAAGGCCGATCGATTTTAGCAGCGTGTCCATTTCAGCAGTGATGCGTGCAACTTCGGAAAGGCCGAGGTCGTGCACGTCGTCGCCGCTTTTAGCGCCAGCGCCGTAAGAGGTGAGCGCAAACTGGTAAAAGGCCTCCCCTTCCTCGCCGAGACGCCAGACGCCCGCATCGTCATTGGTCTGCTCGATGAGCGCGTCGACGGAGGCGCCAAGCCGCGCGTAAGCGGGATAAACAGCAGTCTCGACAATCGCGCCGGCGCGCGCCTCATAGTCTGCGCGTTCGGCGGCGGAGAGGCCCGCAACAGCCTTCATCTTTTCCGCGAGCGTCTTGACCAGCGGATGCTCGGCGGCGGACCCGCTAGTGAAATTTGCGAGCGACACGGCAATGCCTTCAACAGCAAAGCGGGGCGGTACAATGCTGAGGCCTGCGTCCGTCGATACGGTCTCCCCCGCCTCATCGAGCGCCCGCGACAAGTCTTCGAGGCGGGAAAGGTAGGCCTCGATGTGCTCTTTGGAATCGATCGGATGCTGCGTCATCAGCATGCGCGGCAAGGCGAGATGCGGGCCGGTCAGTTGCGTCATGAAGTAGGGCGAGATCGCCCAGCTGTCGCCGGAATTCGGCATGCCGCCGCCAAACGGCGTCGCGCCGCCAAAGTCGAACTGGTTGCGCCGCGCGGCGGTGTCATAGGCGTTCTTCAACACATCGTAAGTGACCGCCGCTGTTCCCGTCAGCGCCGAGCGGTCAAAGCCTTTCAGCTCCTGCAGGAAATCTTCATTCATCGCCCGCGCCGCCTGATGCGCTTCAAAGCCGTAACCGCCAAGGCGGGAAAGATATCCCTCACCGCCGATCTCGTCGCTGACGCCAAGATCGGTCGCCGCTTCCGGCGCGGTCGCCAGAAATGATCTGGCGTGCCGGTCCGCCATCGCCAGAAACTCCGCAGACGGATCAAGCTGCGCCGCCGCGGCGCCAACGGCGCCGTCTGCGCCGCGCGCTTCGGCGGCGGACTTGCC
>JBGSVH010000222.1:0-6041 GCA_041753055.1 Parvularculaceae bacterium | reverse complement strand
GCTGCGCGCGCTGGCCGAGGCGAGCGGCGAGGATCCGAAAGCGGCGCTGAAACTGCTGGTAACCGTTGCAACGCAGCTGATGAACGACGCGCGAATATTTGCAACGCCAAAGCTCGTTCTTTCGGTTGCGCCGCGCTTTCGCGAAATCGCGGAGTTCTATCGCAAGCGCGTCATCGACGAGGCGATCGGCGCCATCGCCACCCTCTACCGCAAAGGCGTCGACGCCGGGCAATTTCGCGACGCTGACCCCGACACCGTCGCGCGCATGGTGATGGGGCCCATCCTTGTTTACGCGATGCGCAAGCATGTTCTCGGCGCGCCGGACAAATCGCAGCCGATGGAACGCGCCGCAGCGCATCTCGATATACTATTTGAAGGGTTGGTGACGCGATGAAAACGATCGCCGCAATTCTGGCTGCAATTTCCCTCGTCGCCTGTTCGCAAACGGAAGACCGCGCCCTCACCGGTTATGTCGAGGCGGACCTTCTCTATCTCGCGCCGCAGGATTCAGGCGTTGTCAAAACCCTTGCCGTGCGTGAGGGCGACCGCGTCAACGCGGGCGACATTGTCTTCACGCTCGATGCGGCTCGCGCCTCGATTACGGCGGAACAAGCAGCGGCGACCGCAGAAGGCGCAGCGCTGCGCACCGGCGACAACGGCGCCATGGCCAAACAGATCGCTGAGGCGGAGGCGAGCTACTCTCTCGCTGAAAAAACCTTCAACCGGTCGCGCGCGCTTGTCGGCAGCGGCGCCGTCACCAAGGAAAAATACGACATCGACGCCGCATCGCTGGCGGCGGCCAAAGCGCGGCTTGAAGCGGCGCGCGCCGAGCGTGCAGCGATGATTCATGACCGGGATTCGGCGGGTGCGGCGGCGCGCTTCGCCAAGCAGCGCCTTTCCGACCTTGCAGTCGCCGCGCCCGCAGCGGGATCGATCGAACGGATCTACCGCCGCCCCGGCGAGATCGCCGCTGTGGGCGATCCGGTTGTCTCGCTTCTCGCGCCTGAAAACCTCAAGCTGAAATTCTTTGCGCCCGAAGCCTTGCTGTCGAGCCTCAAGCTTGGGGGGATACTCGCCTTTTCCTGTGACGGCTGCGCGCCGGCGCAATCGGCAACGATCAGCTACATCGCCAGCGAGCCGCAATTCACGCCGCCGGTGATCTATTCGCTGAAGGAGCGCGACAAACTGGTCTTCCTGGTCGAGGCGCGGCCCGATGATCCGTCGCGCCTGCGCCCAGGCCTGCCGGTGACGATTGACCTCCAATGAACGGCGAACTTGTCATCGACGTCAAAGGCCTGACGAAGAAATTCGGAACGAGGACGGTCGTCGACCATTTCGACCTCGCGGTGCCGAAGGGCGCCATTTACGGTTTTCTGGGGCCAAACGGTTCGGGCAAGACAACGACGATCCGCATGGTCTGCGGCCTCTTGAAAGCAGACGATGGCAATGGCGCCGTGCTCGGTCTCGACGTCATCAGGGATAGCGACAAGATCAAGGAACGCGTCGGCTATATGACGCAGCGTTTCTCGCTCTATGAAGACCTCTCGATCCGCGAGAATCTCGAATTCATCGCGCGGCTTTACAGCCTCGACCATTTGCATGACCGCGTTGAGGCGTCGTTGAAATCGCTCGGACTCGCCGATCGGGCAATGCAGCTCGCTGGCGCCCTCTCCGGCGGCTGGAAACAGCGGCTCGCGCTCGCCGCCTGCATGATTCACGAACCCGAGCTTTTACTGCTCGATGAGCCGACCGCTGGCGTCGATCCGAAAGCGCGGCGCGATTTCTGGGATGCGATCAGGGACTACGCCGCCGAGGGCGTCACCACGCTCGTCTCAACCCATTACATGGACGAAGCGGTGCAGTGCGACCGCATCGCCTTCATCGCTTACGGCAAGAAACTGATCGATGCGCCGACGGCGGATATTCCGGGCGAAGTCGGCCTTTCGGCGTGGCGCATCGAGGCAGGCAACCTCGACGAAGCGACGCGGCGCTTGAAACAGGCGGGCGGCTATGACGTGCTGGCGCGCTTTGGCGCCGCGATCCACGTCGCCGGAAAAGATACCTCCGCCCTTGCCGCTGCGGTCAAATCGCTCGAAGGCCTTGCCGGTCTCGACGCCGAGCCGATTGAGGCGGGCCTTGAAGAAGCCTTCATCTATCTGATGACCGGGGCGCAGGATAATTACGCCAATGGTCTCGACATCAGGGTCGGACAATGATCTCGCTGGCGCGCATCAAGGCGGTCTTTCTCAAGGAACTCGTGCAGATGCGGCGCGACCGGCCGACCTTTGCGATCATGATCATGGTGCCGATCATGCAGCTGACCCTGTTCGGGTTTGCCATCGACACCGATCCGCACAATTTGCCGACGGCGGTTGAACTGCGCGACAACGGCCCGCTGACGCGAAGCTTCCTCGCGTCCCTGCGCCAGTCCGACTATTTCAAGATCGTGGCGCAGGTTTCAACCGATGAAGAAGGCGAAAAACTGCTCCGCTCCGGCGATATCGCGCATCTTATTATCGTACCGGAAAACTTCGAAAGCGCTTTCGTCAAGGGCGAGCGTCCGCAAATCCTGATAGCGGCGGACGCAACCGATCCGGTCGCCGCCGCCGGGCCGATCGCCGCCGTCAACGAAATTGCGCGCCGCGCCTTTTCGCCGGAGCTTGATTACTTGCCGCGGAAATTGCACGGCGGCGCGCCGCCTTATGAAATTGTCGTGCACCGACAATATAATCCGGCTGGCGAGACATCGATGAACATCGTTCCGGGCCTGCTCGGCATCATCCTGACGATGACCTTGATCATGATCACTTCGATCGCCCTGACGCGTGAAGTCGAACGCGGAACAATTGAAGCGCTGCTGTCAACGCCGGTCAGGGCCAGCGAGATCATGATCGGAAAGACGACGCCCTATATACTGGTCGGATTCATCCAGACCGGAATTGTTCTCATCGCAGCGCGCCTCATATTTGATATTCCCTTCATCGGCGAGCTAGCGCCTTTTCTTGTCGCGATCCTGCTTTTCATCTTCACCAATCTGATGCTTGGTTATCTGATTTCGACCGTCGCCAAGACGCAGATGCAGGCGATGCAGATGACGTTTTTCGTCTTCCTGCCGTCAATCCTGCTGTCGGGGTTCATGTTCCCCTTCGCCGCCATGCCGAGCTGGGCGCAGGCGATCGGCCAGGCGCTGCCGATCACGCATTTCCTGCGCATTGTCCGTGAAGTCATGCTGAAGGGCGCCGGGTTCGCTGAAATCCGCGACGACATCTGGCCGATCGCGCTCATCTTGCTGGCGCTGGCGCTGGCCTCGCTCGCCCGCTTCAGGCGGACGCTGGACTAGCCCTCAGATCCAGCGCCTTACTCGACTTTTGTATGCTGAATACTCCTCGCCGAATTTTCGCGAGAGGTATCCTTCTTCCGGCTTGATCACCATGAAGTGGAACGAGAGACCGGCGATCGCCGTCGTGACGATGATCCAGACGTTCGACGTCGCGATCCCGAAACCGGCGCCGAAAAGCATCATCGCAAGATAGATCGGGTTGCGCGTGAACTTGTAAGGTCCTTTGACGAAGAGCCCCTTTGCCGTCGTCGCCGGCGTCAGAGGCTGTGCGTTCTCAACGAATATCCGGATTGCCGCCATGAAGAGCCCGAGCGAAATGATGATGAGCAGGCCGCCAAACCCTTCCGCGAAGGCGCGCGGCAGCGGCAAACGTCCGCCCGCGAACAACCGGATGAGGTACCCCGAGACAAGAGCAACGAAAAGCACAGTCGGCGGATGCAGGTTGACCGCAGGCTTGTCTTCTTCGGCGGAAGGGGCGTCCATCGGATCAGGTGCAAATTCATCGACCATATCAGCCTCGGCTTATCCTCTGTCGCGGAGCAGGCGCTGCTTTTGCCGCGCCCAGTCGCGTTTCTTCTCGGTGTCGCGCTTATCGGGCGCTTTCTTGCCGATCGCCAGACCAATTTCGAGTTTGGCGATACCGCGGTCGTTAAAGTAGAGCTTCAGGGGAGCGATCGTATAGCCTTTGCGATCAACGGCTTGCGCCAGCTTTGCTACCTGTTTTGCATGCAGCAGCAATTTGCGCGGACGTTTGGGCTCGTGGTTCTCGCGGTTGCCGCGCGAATATTCCGGGATGTTCGCATTGATGAGCCAGATCGCGCCGCCTTCGGGTGAGGCGTAGGCTTCCTTGATGGTCGCCTTGCCCTCGCGCAGCGCTTTGACTTCAGTGCCGGTCAGCATGATCCCGGCTTCAAGCGTCTCCTCGATATGATAATCGTAGCGGGCGCGCTTGTTATCGGCGATCAGCTTGTAGGCGCCGTCCTTTCCAGCCGCCATCAGTCAATCAGCCCGAGCCCGCGCAAAGCGGACTTCACGCGCGCCTTGGTCGCTTCGGCAGGACTGACCAGCGGCAGGCGCAGCTCGTCGGAACAAAGCCCCATCAGCGACATTGCATATTTGACCGGGCCCGGCGACGTTTCCGCAAACAACACGTCATGCAGCGGCGCAAGACTGTCCTGCAGGGCGACAGCGCCCGCAAGATCACCGGCTAGCGACGCCGCCTGCATCTTTGCGCAAAGGTCGGGCGTCACATTCGCCGTAACTCCGATGCAGCCATGTCCGCCCATGGCGTTAAAGCCAACAGCAGTCATGTCTTCGCCTGAAAGCTGGATGAAGTCCGGGCCGCTGGCGAGACGCTGCAGTGCGACGCGCGCAAGATCGCCCGTCGCATCCTTGACCGCAACGATGCGCGGCAGTTTTGACAGGACGGCGATCGTTTCAACGGAAAGGTTCGCGACCGTCCGTCCTGGAACGTTGTACAGAACAATGGGCAATCCCGTCGCATTGTGAAGGGCGGTGAAATGCGCAATCAGACCTGCTTGCGTTGGCTTGTTGTAATAGCCGGTGACGGCGAGCAGTGCGTCGGCGCCTGCTTTTTCCGCGAATTTGCCAAGCTCGATCGCTTCGGCGGTTGAATTCGACCCGGCGCCGGCGATCACTGGAATGCGCCCGGCGGCGGCCTCGACCGCCAGCGTGATGACCTGCCGGTGCTCTTCATGTGTCAAGGTCGCCGACTCGCCGGTTGTCCCGACCGGGCAGACGCCAGCGGTTCCCGCCTTCACCTGACGATCCAGCAATTGCTGAAACGCCGCCGCGTCGACGGCCCCATTGTTGAACGGCGTTACCAGCGCCGTCAGGGAGCCTTTCAGGTTTTTCATGCGTTTACCGGGTCCTCGCTTGGCCGCCCGGATACAACTAACCGCAAAAACCGGCAAGTTTGCGGTGAATTAAGGGGAAAGGCATGTATTCTGCGGCAAATCGGGTACCATAGAGCGGTCCGATCAGGGGAAGCGTTTGCGTCAATGACTGTCCTGGGGAAAATCAAGGCGATTGCCGCGCTGGCGGCGATCGTCGCAATTGCTGCACTCGCCGGGCCGGCCGCCGCGATCGAACCGCCGCGGCTAAAGCCCACCCCGCCCGGCCCCGCTTTTGTCGAGGCGACCGATCTTGCGCGCCTGACTGCCGTCAAGGAGGCGGTGTCAAAGCGCGACTATGCCCGCGCCCGCACCCTCGCCACCCAGATGAAAGACCCAGCGGCGAAGACGCTCGCCGACTGGTATTATTTCGAAGCGGAAGATCCGCTGGTTTCGGTCGAGGCGGCCGACAATTATCTGGACGCCAATCCGGAATGGCCGTCGACGGCGAAAATTCAATCGCATGTCGAAAAACGCATGCCGTGGACGCTCGACCCGCGCATTGTGCTCGCCTTCTATGAATCGCGCGACCCGCTGACGGGCGAAGGCAAGCTGCAACTGGCGCGCGCGCAACTGGCAACCGGATCGCCCGACGCGGCAATACTCCACATCAAGGATGCGTGGATCAACAACAATTTTACTTTGCAGGATGAACAACGCCTGCTCGCAAATTACGGCGGCCGCCTGTCAGCGGACGATCATCTGGCGCGCGTTGACCGCTTGCTGTGGGCGCGGGAAGTGTCGACCGCCAAGCGCACCTTCTCGCGCCTGCGGGGCGACGACCGCCG
>JBGSVH010000221.1:0-7762 GCA_041753055.1 Parvularculaceae bacterium | reverse complement strand
AACCGCATCTTCATCGACGCGCACGCCGACGCCACCGGAACCGGCGCCTATTCGCCGTTCGACCTCACCGCCGCGCGGGCAAACGCGGCAAGACGCATCATGGAAAGCGCCGGCATCGCCAGAAATCGCATCGCCGGTATCGCCGGAAAAGGCGACGCCTTTCCGCTCTATCCGGAAGACCCCTACGCCGCAGGCAACCGCCGCATCGAGATCACGCTCGAGCCCGCTGCACCGCTTCTCCCGGCGGACCGGCCCTTCTGACCGCCCAGCCATGGAACTCTTGATACGGCCCAACTGTTCATCGGGCAGCAATCAGGAGGATCTCCATGGTTTCCACACACTCTATTTTTTTCGCATGCGCTGTATTCAGTGCAACTGCTTTCGCCGCAAGCGCGCAGGCCAGTCCGGCCAAAATCCGCGGCGCTGACGCCTATGAAATCGCCCTTGAAGCCTCAAATGGGCGCGGTTCTGGCGTCGAAAACGGCAGCACCAGCGGAGCGGAGCGTGCAAGCGCTTATGTTCGGCTCGACGGCGCTGCGCGGGAAATCCTGCGCGACTATTACGCGTCCAATTGCCCGCCGGGCCTTGCCAAGAAGAATAATGGCTGCTTGCCGCCTGGAATTGCGAACAAACGATATAAGGTCGGAAGCCGTTTGCCCGACGGCTATTTCGGCGACGAATTGCCCTTTGACGTCGTGCAACGGCTGCCCGCGTTGCCGAACGGACATGTCTACCGGCTGCTCGACGGTGATCTGGGCATCATCGAACTTACGACGCTGATAGTGCTCGACGCGATCGGAATTTATTGACCGGATTGCACTCCATCCGCGCTAATGCGCCTCGTCCCAGTTCTTGCCGGCTCTTGCATCGACAACCAGCGGCACTGAAATCTCAACCGCCGGATGCGGCGCCTGCTCCATGATTTTGCGCGCCGTGGCGATGGTCTGGTCCGCTTCGTCCTTCGGACACTCGAAAACCAGCTCGTCATGCACCTGCAACAGCATCTTCGTCGAAAGGCGCGCCTTCTTCAGCGCGTCCGGCATGCGGATCATGGCGCGACGGATGACGTCGGCGGCGGCGCCCTGGATCGGCGCATTGATCGCCTGGCGCTCAGCATAGCCGCGCATAGCCGGGTTCCGGTCGTTGATGCCGCCGACATAAGTGCGGCGGCCAAAGATCGTTTCAACGAACCCGGCTTTCCTCGCACCGGCGATCGTGTCGGTCATGTATTTCCGGATGCCGGGGAATTTCTCGAAATAGCTGTCGATATAGTCCTTCGCCTCGCTGCGCGAAATGCCGAGCTGATTGGCGAGACCGAAAGCGGAAATGCCATAGATGATGCCGAAATTGATCGCCTTGGCGCGGCGTCGGATCATCGGATCCATGCCGTCAACCGGCACGCCGAACATTTCGGACGCCGTCAGTGCGTGAATGTCGACGCCCGCGGCGAAGGCGTCCTTCATCGACTTCAGATCCGCAATATGCGCCAGCAGCCGCAATTCGATCTGGCTGTAATCGGCGGAAACAAGGACATTGCCTTTTTCCGGCACGAAGGCGGTTCTGATTTTCCGGCCGTCTTCGGTTCTTATCGGGATGTTCTGAAGATTGGGGTCGGTCGAGGCAAGGCGTCCGGTTGTGGTGGCGGCAAGACTGTAGGACGTATGGACGCGGCCGGTTTCCTTGTTGATCGAGGCGGGGAGCGCGTCCGAATAAGTTGATTTGAGCTTTGCGAGGCTGCGCCAGTTGAGAATGGTGCGCGGCAACTCATGGCCGTCCGCCGCAAGCTCTTCAAGAATGTCAGCCGAAGTCGACCACGCGCCGGCGCCGGTTTTGCGGCCGCCGGGAAGGCCCAATCGTTCAAACAAAATTTCGGAGATTTGTTTGGGCGAGCCCATATTGAATGCGCCGCCGGCGAGCTCATGCGCTTCGGCTTCATACGCCGCCATGCGCTGCGCGAAATCTGCAGAAAGCCGCGCCAGCACCGTTGAGTCGATCTTTACGCCTTCGCGTTCCATGGCGAAGATCACCGGGACGAGAGGCCGCTCCAGCGTTTCATAGACAGTCGCCTTTCCTTCTGCAGCAAGGCGCGACTTTAGATAGCTGTGGAGACGCAAGGTGATGTCGGCGTCTTCGGCGGCGTATTGCGTCGCCTTGTCGATGGCGACCTCGTCAAATGTTTTTTGCTTCTTGCCGCTGCCGACGACATCGGAAAATTTGATCGTGTCGTGCTGAAGCCAGCGTTTGGCAAGTTCGTCCATACCGTGCCCGCCGGCGCCGCAGTCGAGCGCGTAGGAAATCAGCATTGTGTCGTCGAAGGGCGCAACATTGACGCCATGCCTGGCGAAAATGTGCATGTCGTATTTTATGTTTTGCCCAATCTTCAGAACCGACGGATCTTCGAGCATGGGTTTCAGTAATTTGAGCGCTTTGGCCGCCGGCAATTGCCTCGATGTCTCGGCGTCGTCGAAGGCAAGGCCCTTGGCGCCATGGCCGATCGGAATGTAACACGCCGATCCCGCTTCAACGCTAAGCGAAACGCCAACAAGACCCGCGCCCATCGCGTCGAGGTTGTCGGTTTCGGTGTCGACCGCAACAACGCCGCGCTCATAAGCGCGGGCGATCCAGCGTTGCAGCGCCGCCTCATCAAAAATCGTCTCATACGCCCTTGTTTGCAGCGTATCCGCTTGGGGTTTAGGCGCTACGTTAACTGCCGGTGACGACGGCGCCGAGCCGTGATCGCCATCGACCCGGCGCAGCAAGGTCGAGAATTCCATCTCGCGAAGGAAAGGCGTCAGCAAGGCGACGTCTAGGCTGCGGATCTTCAGATCATCAAGCGCTTCGGGCAGCGGAATATCGTCTTTCAGCGTCACCAGAGTTTTTGAAATGCGCGCCGCATCGGCAAATTCAATTAGGTTCTCGCGTCGTTTGTTTTGCTTGATCTCGCCGGCGCGCGCCAGAAGCGTTTCAACGTCGCCAAATTCCTCGATGAGCTGCGCCGCGGTTTTGACGCCGATGCCGGGAACACCTGGAACATTATCGACGCTGTCGCCAGCGAGCGCCTGAACGTCGATGACTTTTTCTGGCGGCACGCCGAATTTCTCGATGACTTCGGCGCGGGCGATGCGCTTGTTCTTCATGGTGTCGAACAAAGCGACCCTGTCGCTGACGAGCTGCATCAAATCCTTGTCCGACGAAATAATGACGCAGTCGCCGCCCGCCTTTTCAACCGCGCGCGCGTATGAGGCGATCAGATCATCCGCCTCGTATCCTTCAAGCTCGATACACGGAACGTTGAAGGCTCTGGTCGCTTCACGCACCAGCGGAAACTGCGGGATGAGATCTTCCGGCGCCGGCGGGCGGTTGGCCTTGTATTCGGGATAAAGGTCGTTGCGGAAGCTTTTCCCCGAATGATCGAAGATGACCGCCAGATGCGTCGGCTCGTGCTCGTCGGTCATATCGGCGAGGAGCTTGTAGAGCATGTTGCAATAGCCGGAGACCGCCCCGATCGGCAGGCCGTCCGACTTGCGCGTCAATGGCGGCAATGCGTGATAGGCGCGAAAAATATAGCCGGAGCCATCGACGAGATAGAGGCGAATGGGCGATGCGGGCATTGGAAATTCCGGTACGGCGAAAATGGTCCGCCTGTATCCGCCGTCCGGGATGAAAAGTCGACCGTCAATGCTTCACGGCGATCCGCTGCGGCGCAGCCGCGAGCTCATCGGCAAGGCGTCCCGCTTCGGTCGCGCGCGGTTTTGCAAATCGCGCCAGCGCCAGAAATGTCACCGGGGTCAGGAACAGCGTGAAGATGGTCGCAAAGCCGAGGCCGCCAAAGACAACCCAGCCGAGCGCCGCGCGCGATTCTGCGCCGGCGCCTGACCCGAGGATCAGCGGCAGTCCGCCGAGCAAAGTCGAAATCGCTGTCATCAGCACCGGCCGCAGGCGCGTCATCGACGCATCAAGGATCGCATCCTTGACGCTGGCGCCTTCGTCGCGCCGCTTGTTGGCGAACTCGACGATCAAAATGCCGTTCTTCGCCATGATGCCAATCAGCAGGACGAGACCGATCTGGCTGTAATAATTGAGCGATCCGCCGGTCAGCTTGATGGCGAAGACGGCGGCGGCGAGGCCGAAAGGAACTGTCAGCATGATGATGGCGGCGCTGATGAAGCTTTCAAACTGCGCGGCGAGAACAAGCAGCACGATGAGCCCGGCGAAGGCGAAGACGATCAGCGTTGAATCGGTCGATTGCTGAAGAATTCGCGCCTCGCCAAGGAGCACCGTCGACATCGATCCGTCGAGTGTTGTCGCCGCCGCCGCGCGCATCGCTTCGACCGCGTCGCCGATGCGCACACCCTCGGCAATGCCGGCGGTGACCGGAACGGCGCGGCGTCGCTGTTCGCGCGACAAGGTCGAGGCGATCGGCGACTCAACGACTGTGGCCACCGACGTTATCGGAACAAAGACGCCATCCCGCGTCTTCACGAGCAGATTGGCGAGGTCTGTCGGATCGTCGACGGGCTCATCGCCCGCTGACAGATAGACGTTGATGATAGTGTCGCCGACGAATATTTCAGCGGCGCGATATTCATCCGACATCGCGGCAAGCGTTGTGGTGATCGCCGATACCGGAACGCCGAGAAGCGCGGCGGCTTCACGATCAACGGCGACGGTAATTTGCGGCCGCGAAAAGCGGAAATTCGGACGAACATCGGAAAAAATCGGATTCTTTTGCATTTCCGCGGCAAGCGCTTCCGCCGCCGCCGCCGCCTTTTCGTAATCGTCGCCAAGGACGGCAAACTGCAAGCCCTGCCCGCCGCCGCGGATGCCGAGACTGTTGCCGCTTCTGATCATCGCCGAAACGCCGGGGATCGAGGCGACCATCGGGCGGATAACCGCTTCCATCTGCTGCTGCGAGACGTTGCGCTCGCTCCAGTCTTTGAGGATGATGCCGACATAGGCGAAGTTGCCGCCGCCGACGCCGTTGATCGAGATGACGTTGAGCGCAACGCCCTTGTCGACAAACGGCTGGAGCATTTCTTCAATCTGGCGAACCTTGTCGTCGACGAAGGTGAACGTCGCGCCGTCCTGGCCGGAAACACCCATGAATACGCGGCCGCGATCTTCGGTCGGCGTCAACTCGCGCGGCAGCGTCTGGTACGTGACGTAACCGCCAGCAGCGAAGGCAAGCGACGCGAGCGCCGGAATAATCGGCCGCGCCAGCAGGAATGACAGGAATGCGCGATACGCGCGCGCTGCGCCGGTTACGCCGCTGGTCCGTGATTGATATGCCGCCTGGCGGCCAAAGCCGATCGACAGAACCGGGCACAAGGTCAACGCCACGAAGGATGAAGCGAGCACCGCAAAAGCCAGAACAAATCCGAACTCCGAAAACAGCTTGCCCGCCTGGCCAGGCAGGAAGGAAATCGGAATAAAAACCGCGGCGAGCGTCGCGGTCGTCGCAACGACGGCAAAAAATATCTCGCGTGTTCCAAGAACAGCGGCCGCGCGCTTGCCGGCGCCATTGGATTTCCAGCGCTCGATGTTCTCCATCACGACAATGGCGTCATCGACGACAAGGCCGGTCGCCATCACCAGCGCCAAAAGCGTCAGCAGATTGATTGAAAATCCGGCAAGGTATGTCGCGCCGATTGCGCCGAGGAGCGAGACCGGAATTGCAGCCGCCGGAATGAGTGTCGCGCGCCACGAGCGCAAGAACAAGAAGATCACTGCAATGACGATCACCGTCGCCGCGATCAGACTGCCGACGACCTCCTCGATCGACTTTTCAATAAAAACGGAATCGTCGGTTGAAACCGCCACTTTGACGCCGTTTGGAAGGGAATTGTTGAGGTCGGCGACAGCGGCGCGCACGCCTTGTGAGACGGCGACGGTATTCGATTGCGCCTGCCGCAAGATGCCAATGCCGACCCCCGGCGCGCCGTTGACGCGCGCGCTCGTCGATTCGTCCTCAGTCGACCATTCGACCAGCGCGACATCGGAAATGCGGGTCTTGTCGTCGAGCCTCAGGGCGCCGATCTCTTCCGGATTTGTCGCCGGCGTTTCGGCGCGAATAAGGATTTCCTGCGACGCGTTGCGGAGCCGTCCGGCGGATGCGGTGATCGACGCCGTTGAAACGAGACGGGCCACATCATCGACGGAAAATCCCCGCGCGGCAAGTGACGCCGGCATCAGTCGAACGCGAACCGCTTGCTTGCGGTCGCCATAAACCTGCGCTTCAGCAACGCCCTCGACGGCCTGAAACCGCGGCGCCACGACATGCTCGACAAGATCAGCAAGATCGCCTGCCGAAAGCGTCGACGACGATATGCTAAGGCGCATGATCGGCGAAGAGTCATTGTCGGCCTTGACGACGTTTGAATCCTCAACGCCTTCCGGCAAGCGCCGCGAAGCGGCGGAGACGGCGTTCTTCACATCCGTCGCCGCAATATTGATATCAACATGCGGCGAGAATTCCGCAACGATGCGGCTGCGTTCGCGCGATGATGACGACGAGATGGACGTGACCCCGTCAACCTGCGCGACAGCGCTTTCGATGACTGACGTCACCTGCGCATCAATCGATTCCGGCGTCGCGCCGGGATAGCGCGTGTCGATCGTCACAACAGGCGTGTCGACGTCAGGAAGCTCCCGCACCTCGATCCCAAGCAGAGCCGCAAGCCCGGCAATCAGGATCAGGAGATTGAGAACGCCGGCGAGAATGGGACGCCTGATAAAAGCGGCGACAAACCCGCCATCACCGGGACGCGGCGAGCCGGTATTTTGGCGATCGGTCGCGCCCGCCGTCATCGTCAGTTTGTCCCTACGCTCAAAGTCGCGGCGGGGCCCGGCGGGCCGGCGCTCACTTGCGGAAACGCCATCCCCGGCCGTACGCGATCTGCGCCTTCGACAATGACGAGGTCACCCGCCTTTATATCCCCGTCGATAATCGCCATTTCATCGCGCCGCTGCAAAATGCGGACGCTGACACGGCTTACCGTCCCGTCAGAGCCAAGCTTCCACAAATAGGCGCCGGTGCGGTCCCATTGAACGGCGAGACCCGGCGCAGACAACGCAGGCGCGCCTTCATTGGTTGTCGTTACTGCATAGGTCGCGCCGGGGAGTAGACTGCCTTCCTCGTCCGCGAACACAGCCTCAATTTTCAACGTTCGCGACGACGGATCAACACGGCTGTCGATGGCGCTGATCGAGCCGGAAAACTGTTCGCCGGCATCGCCAGCCAGAACCGCCTTCACCGCCTGGCCGATCCTTACACCGGCGGCGGATTCCTGCGGAATCGAAAATTCGATGATCAGCGAGGAGACGTCATCGATCGTTGTCACGACTTCCCCGGTTCGCAGGTAGTCTCCGGCCTCGATGCCGATAAGGCCGACAACGCCATCAAACGGCGCAAGGATTGTGCGTTGCCTGAGAGCGTAATCCGCATTTTTGAGATCGGCCTCCGCCGCCTTGAAGGCGTTGAAGGCGTTGTCCGTTTCGAGCTTCGATGCTGAATCGTCCTTATAAAGATCAGCGTACCGCGCCGCATTTGCTTTTGCGATCGGGTACTGCGCCCTTGCGCGCGCGCGCGCGATCTTCTGCTCGGCGTCGTCAAGTTTCAAAATGACGTCGCCAGCCTTGACCGGCTGTCCGGCTTTGGCGGTGACCATCTCGACAAGGCCGGTTGCTTCCGCGACGAGGGTTACGCTCTTGGCCGCCCGGCCGGAACCGACCGCCGCAACGGTGCGGCCGACGCTCGCGGGCG
>JBGSVH010000220.1:0-10135 GCA_041753055.1 Parvularculaceae bacterium | reverse complement strand
GGCAGCATGATCCCGACTTTTTCGCCCGCCGCGGTGACGCGCGCCAAGGGGCCGCCAAGCGCAAAGCTCGCCCGGATGAGGTCGCGATAGGTGAACTCGCGCCCGTCGCCGTCGATCAGCGCGACGGCGCCGGCGCCTTTTTTGTGAGACGCGGCGAGCAAGGCGTGAAAAATCGATTTGCGTGACCGGCGCTCAACGCGCCTTAGGGTCTCGTCCATGCAACGCCCCTTCATCCGCGAGGCGGCTCCCCTCAGCCCCTCCCAAATCCGTTCCAGCTTTTTCTGACGGCGCTGAAATCGGCTCCAATCCAGACACACACTCTGTTGCGCTTCATTACAAGATGGCAAGTTCACCGCCAAGCGCAAGTCTTGCGGGTCCGCCGCGCCTTCCCGATGTAAGTGAGCGCTCACTTACTTAGCGGATTGGCGCCGCCAGCGCAAGTGGAGGCTCGCCGCGGCGAAATTGGCGCGGGCGCCCGCCGGCGCCTGCCCGCGACGCGAACAGGGCTTTCCGGCGCCCGTTCCGCGGGAATAAATTTTGTCGTGATTTCAATTGTTTGACTGAATCGGCGCAAGTTATGCCCGAACTTATCCCCCACCTTATCCCCCTCCCTCCAATTGGCCTTACATTAGATCCGAATGACGAAACCGCGCGACCTGCAATGGGTCCGCAGAAAGGAGGAAAGGCGTGACGAATAAGAACACAATCTCAGCCAAGGCCGCGCTCTCGCTTTCCCTTTTCACGCGAATTCGCGGGCGCCGGACTGTCCGGACAAACCCGCCGGCCCCCGCGCAGGAACAGGGATCGTGGACGAGGAAGACCCGGAAACATTCCGCCAAGTCCGCCTTTCCGGACGGCGCAGCGCCCGCTCTTGGGGTGACAGCGCCATCACGGCGCTGCGTTGAGCGCCCAGTCATACCGCCAGGCGCTGATCCTGGTTGCGCCTTGCAGGGCCTCCAGAAGCGCCGGGCTTGCATAGCGGCGGATATGATCGAGGACGCCCTTGTCGCCGGCGCCAAAATCGCCGCCATACCAGCCATAGAGTTTCGAAACGATGACGCGGCCCTCATCGACGGTAACGCCGCGCGGATGATTGACGTAAGCGGCGGCGGCTGCATCCAGTTCGGCCTCGATGACCGCGCCGGCATAGGCTTCATGCGCGAGGTTGGGACAGCCGAGCGAGGCGCAGTTCAGCGCATAATGCGTACGCGGATCATTGAACGCCGGCCGGACAATCCCGTGCTCGATCATGTTGAGCGTCAAGGCGCGGCCGCTGATATTGGCAACCGGCGTATCCCAGGGTTTGTCGATATCGCGGATCGATGTGACGCCCGGATGATCGAGAATGAGCCGCACCGTCGCGGCGTTGTAAAGATTGATCCAGAAGGCGAGCTGCTCATGACGAGACAGCGCGGCGGGGTCGAGCGCTTCAAGCCCGCCGAGATACGCGTCGAGGTTCGCTCGGTCATCGGCGGAAACAGCGCCGTAGCGGACGCGATTGATCCCGTCCTCGCCGGCGATGAGATATTTTTGCAGAAAGGAATTCCAGCGCGCGTGATCAACAGCAATCGCCGAGGCGGCGTCGCTGCTCGCAAAGCCCGGATCGATGAGATCGGATTTTGGCGCCGATTGCCGCTCAAGCCACATTGGGGCGGCGCGCGCCGGCGCCGCCGGCATGACACTCGCCGTAATCAGCGTTGCAAGGAAAAGCACAAGGAAGGCGAGGGCGGGTTTTGGCATCAGCTAAGCCTATCTTCGCTTTCGCCATCCGCCACTCACATTCGCGTCACTGGCTCAGGCGGATTTGCCGGACCAGGCGCGGTGCGCCATGTCGAGATTATAGGCGGCCATGGCGGCGAGCGTCACAATGTCGGCGACGCGCGCGCCGACCTGGACGATCTGCACCGGCCGGGCGAGCCCGATCAGCAAGGGGCCAAGGACCGTTGCGCCGCCGACCTCGCCGAGAAGCTTGGTCGAAATCGCGGCCGAGTGAACGCCCGGCGTCACCAGCACATTCGCCTCTCCCTTGAGGCGCGAGAAGGGATACACGTCGCGCACCCGCTCATTCAGCGCCATGCGCGGCGTCATCTCGCCTTCATAGTCGAAATCGACATCGCCGCGCGCGTCGAGGATCTTGACGGCGCCGGCGACGCGGCGCGAATGCTCCGTGTCAGGATTGCCAAAATTCGAGTGCGAGATGAAGGCGAGCTTCGGCGTGTAACCAAGATCGCGCGCGGCGTGCGCGACCTGCACGCCGATCTCCGCCATGTCCTGCGAGGTCGGCAATTCGGTGATGTTGGTGTCGGCGACAAACAGCGTCCGGTGCTTGGCGAGAATGATGCAAAGCCCGATCACTCTTTCGCCGGGGCGCGGATCAAGCGCCAGTCGGACATTTTCAAGCGCCACGTCATAATGGCGCGTGACGCCCGTCACCATGCCGTCGGCATGGCCATGCGCGAGCATGCAGGCGGCGTAGACGTTGCGGTCATTGTTGGCGAGGCGCATGACATCGCGGCGCAGATAGCCCCGGCGTTGCAGCCGCTCATAAAGGTATTCCGTATAGAGACTGGTATGGGGCGCCGTGCGCGAGTGATAGATTTCAAAATCGGCGTCAGCCGGCAGCCCCGCGGCCTTGAGACCTTCGCGAACCATTTCCTCGCGGCCAATCAGGATCGCCTTGCCAAGCCCTTCCTGCTGGAAGGCGTAAGCGGCGCGCAGCGCCTGTTCTTCTTCCCCTTCGGCGAAGACGATGCGCTTGGGCTCCTTTGCGGTTCTGAGCGAGGAATAGACCTTTTGCAGGAACGACGCCGACGGATCGGTGCGCGCTGCGAGCCGTTCCGCATAGGCGGTCAGATCCTCGACCGGTTTTCTGGCGACGCCCGAATCGGCCGCCGCCTTGGCGACGGCCGGCGGGATCGTCGAGATGAGACGCGGGTCAAAGGGCGTCGGGATGATATAGCTCGGACCGTATTTGAGGCGTTTTCCATAGGCTTCCGCCACCTCGTCGGGCACATCGACGCGGGCGAGTTTGGCGAGCGCCCTGGCGCAGGCGATCTTCATTTCCTCATTGATGGTGCGGGCGCGCGCATCGAGCGCGCCGCGGAAAATATAAGGGAAGCCGAGAACGTTGTTGACCTGGTTTGGATAATCCGAACGGCCGGTCGCGATAATGGCGTCGCCTCTGACCGCGATGATTTCTTCAGGCGATATTTCCGGCGTCGGGTTTGCCATGGCGAAAATGATCGGGTTCTTCGCCATCGATTTGACCATCGCCTGCGTCGCCGCGCCCGCGACCGAAAGGCCGATGAAGACATCGGCGCCGTCCATCGCTTCGGCGAGCGTGCGCTTGTCGGTTTCGACCGCGTGCGCCGATCGCCATTGATCGAGTTGACGGCCCTTGTGCAGAACGCCCTTGGAATCGCAAACCAGCGCGTTTTCGTGCGGCAGCCCCATCGCCTTGATAAGGCCGATCACCGACAGCGCCGCCGAGCCCGCGCCGGAGACCGCGATTTTGACCTCCCTGATCGACTTTCCGGTGATGTCGAGCGCGTTCAAGAGGCCGGCGGCGGCGATGATCGCCGTGCCGTGCTGGTCGTCATGGAATACCGGAATGTCCATGATCTCTTTCAGGCGCTGCTCGATGATGAAGCTTTCGGGCGCGGCAATGTCTTCAAGGTTGATGCCGCCAAAGGCGGGCCCGAGATAGCGGACGCAATTGATGAAGGCGTCGGGATCTTTGGTGTCGACCTCGATATCGATCGAATCGATATCGGCGAAGCGTTTGAACAGGACCGATTTACCTTCCATCACCGGTTTGGAAGCGAGTGCGCCAAGATCGCCAAGACCGAGGATGGCGGTGCCGTTCGAAATGACGGCGACCATGTTGCCCTTCGACGTGTAGTCATAGGCGAGATCGGGATTGGCGGCGATAGCTTTCACCGGCGCGGCGACGCCCGGCGAATAGGCAAGCGACAGATCGCGCTGCGTCGCCATTGGCTTGGTCGGCGTGATTTCAAGCTTGCCGGGCTTGGCGCCAGCGTGAAAGGCGAGCGCTTCTTCGTCGGAAACTTTGGTCGAATTGTCGTCCATGGCGGCCCCAATCGCTCGGCGGCGAGCGGTTCAAGTGATGGTGATCAAAGACGGCTTAGCGGCGAGATGTGGCCGGGGCAATCGTGCTGGCGTTTCTCGCCGGTCCCCGGGAGCGCTCGCCTTGTGATCAACCGGACGGCGGCCTAGATGAAAGAGGAAACCGAAAGCGATCAATGCATGTTCATCCAGACCGAAGACACGCCCAATCCGCAATCAATGAAGTTCCTGCCCGGTCAGGCGATCCTCGGCCTCGGCGCGCTCGGCATGGATTTTCCCAATGCCGGCACGGCAAAGCCGTCGCCGCTGGCGCAGGCCCTGTTTGATATCGACGGTGTTGCCGGGGTTTTTCTCGGCGCCGACTTTCTGACTGTGACGAAATATGAAGGCACCGAATGGCGTCACATCAAGCCTGCGGTGCTGGGCGCGATCGCTGATTTCCTGACCGCGGGCCTGCCCGTTCTCATCGAGGGCGAGGCGGCGTCGGCGAAAAAGCCCGCGACCAGCCTCGACGATTATGAAGAGGAAGATCGCGAAATCGTTGAGCAGATCATCGAGCTGATCGACACCCGCGTTCGCCCCGCCGTCGCCGCCGACGGCGGCGATATTGTCTTCCAGCATTATGAGCCAAGGACCGGCGTTGTCTTTCTGTCGCTGCACGGCTCCTGCTCGGGATGCCCCTCATCGACCATGACCTTGAAGTCCGGCATTGAGAACATGCTGAAACACTATGTGCCGGAAGTCGTGAAAGTTGAAGCGGTGGCCTGACGCCGCCAGAGAAAGGAAAAGCCACATGTCAAATGTTTACGCCGTATCGAAGATCGTTGGAACCTCGTCGAAGTCGATCGAGAAGGCGATTGAGAACGCCATTGAAGCCGCTTCGAAAACACTGAAAAACCTTGACTGGTTTGAAGTTGTTGAAACCAGAGGCCTGATCGAGGACGGCAAGGTCGCCAGTTACCAGGTCGCCCTCGAAATCGGCTTCCGCTACGAGAAGTAAATTAACCGCTCCAGGCAAGAAAGCGACGCCAGCGATGTCCGACAAGATGATCAACGACCATGCGATGGACCTGCTTTTCAGGGAAGCGCGCACGCGCAATGGATGGCAGGACCGCGGCGTTTCGCGGCCGCTGATGCAGGCGATTTACGATTTGATGAAATGGGGCGCGACATCGGCCAATTGCTCGCCGGCCCGTTTTGTTTTTGTTGCGTCGGATGACGCCAAGGCGCGGCTGAAGCCTCTGCTGTCGGGGAACAACGCCGAGAAAACCATGAAGGCGCCGTGTTGCGTCATCATCGCGCATGATGCGGAATTTTACGAAAAGCTGCCGCAGCTTTTTCCGCATACGGACGCAAGAAGCTGGTTTACCGGCAATGAGAAACTGGCGGCCGACACCGCGTTCCGCAATGGAACGCTGCAGGGCGCGTATTTCATGCTTGCCGCACGCGGCCTCGGGCTTGATTGCGGGCCGATGTCGGGTTTCGACAATGACGGCGTTGACCGCGAATTTCTCGGCGGCACGACGTGGAAATCGAACTTCCTCTGCAATATCGGTTATGGTACGGACGAAAATATTTTCCCGCGCAGTCCCCGGCTCGCCTTCGATGATGCGTGCAGGATTGTCTGATCGCTGATGCGGGTTCTTGCGATCGATACTTCTTTTGAGGCCTGTTCGGCGGCGATCGCAGATGGTGACCAGATCCTGTGGCGCGAGGTCCGGATGATCGGTCGCGGGCATGCGGAAGTTCTGCCGGTGATGGTTTCGGCGGGCATTGGTGCGACAGGACTTGCCGTCGCCGACCTTGATCGCATTGGTGTGGTGACGGGGCCGGGCGCCTTTGCCGGCGTTCGCGTCGGGCTTGCCTTCGCGCGCGGTCTTTGCCTTGGAACCGGTGTCAGCGCCGTCGGCATTTCGAGCCTGAAAGCGCTCGCTGCGAGCCTTCGATCGTCTCGCCTGATCGCGCCGGTTTTCGATGCGCGGCGCGGCCAGGTCTACGCCGCACTCTATGACGCATCGCTCCGTGAACGGATGGCGCCGTTTGTCGCCTCACCGCAGGACGTGGCGGCGCGGCTCGCGGCGGATGCCGGCGGCACGCCGCTGACCCTTGCCGGTTCCGGCGCGAGACTTGTTGGGCCTTTTGTGACAGGCGAATTTGACTATTCTGCGATCGAGACGATTGACCCCGATGCTTTGGCGCGGCTGGCCATGCTTGCCGATGCGCCAAGGTCGCCGCCGGCGCCGCTCTATCTGCGCCCGCCCGATGCGGCGCCATCGGCGAAATCCCTGTTTGCGGAGGCGCTTCAACGGTGAGCTCGTGGACGGTGCGCCCGGCAAGACTTGAAGACACCGCCGCGATTGTCGATCTCGAAGCGCGCGCTTTCGCTGCGGCGAGCTGGGGCGCAGCGGCGGTCGCGGACGGCATGACCGCGCCGCATGTGTCGACCCTTGTCGCCTTCCTGGCGGACGACCGGAGCGCTGGCGGTTTCGCCTTCTGGCGGTCGCTCGGCGACGAAGCCGAAATCCTGTCGATCGGCGTTGCGCCAAGATTGCGGCGCTGCGGCGGCGCGCGCGCGCTGCTGGACGAAATTATTCGCACCGCGCGCAGTGAAGGGGTGCGCAAGCTTTTTCTCGAGGTCGATGTGTCGAATGTCGCTGCGTCGTCGCTTTATGCCGCAGCCGGCTTTGAGCGAATCGGGCGGCGCAAACGCTATTACAGGAATGGCGGCGATGCGCTCGTCATGCGGCTCAATCTGTGATTAAAGAACGCGCCAGCGAAGGAGACGGTTGATGGATCGGCTAGAAAAGATCTGTGTCGAGAAGGGCATGCGCATGACCGACCAGCGGCGCGTCATTGCGCGTGTCCTGTCGATCGCTGCAGACCACCCCGATGTCGAGGAAATCCATCGCCGCGCCGCCGAAATCGATCCGAAAATCTCGATCGCCACGGTCTACCGGACGATGCGCCTGTTCGAAGAGGCCGGCGTCGTCGAGCGCCATGATTTTCAGGACGGCCGCTCGCGTTACGAGGAAGCCACCGACGACCATCACGACCATCTGATCGATCTCAAATCCGGCCGCGTCATCGAGTTCGTGAATTCGGAGATCGAGGCCCTGCAGCGCCGCATTGCCGAGGAGCAGGGCTACAAGCTGGTCGCCCACCGGCTCGAACTTTATGGGATTCCGCTGAAAAAGTAGCCGTCCGTGTTATTGAAATCTTAAAGTAAACTGGGTAGTGTACCTCCCGCTCAAGGGAGATACTGATGGCGTTGCGCGACCTTTACCCGATCCCCGATATCGATCCCGTCTGGACCGTGCCGCAGGGCTACGAGACCGCCTTTGACTGGCGCTACGATGACGGCCGCAAGCAGATGATGCACCTTTATCAAAAGGGCAAGGACATGCAGTGGGACGCGATCAGCCGCGTCGACTGGGACCAGGAGCTTGACCCTGAAAACCCGATGCAGGTTCCGGACGAACTTTCAGGTCTTTATCACACCCCGATCTGGCAGAAGGCGTCGAAAAAAGAGCAGGCGAATATGCGCCTGCACTTCCAGGCGTGGACGATTTCGCAATTCCTGCAAGGCGAGCAGGCGGCGATGATCTGCGCGGCCAAGATCGTGCAGCAGGTGCCCGACCTCGATGCAAAATTTTACGCCTCAACGCAGGTGATGGATGAGGCGCGGCACGTCGAGGCCTACAAGAAGTTGCTTGAGAAATTCGGCCTCGCCTATCCGATGACCAAGCCGTTGCAGACGCTGGTCGACCAGGCCTTGCGCGACTCGCGCTGGGACATGACCTATCTTGCAATGCAGGTTGTGATCGAGGGGCTGGCGCTCGCCGCTTTCGGCAATATCCGCGACACCTCGAAGAACAAGCTGACGCAGCAGGTCAACGCCTTCGTCATGCAAGATGAATCGCGCCACGTCGCCTTCGGGCGCCTGGCGCTCAAGGAATATTACCCGCACCTCTCCGACAAGGAGCGGGGCGAACGCGAAGAATTCCTCGTCGAGGCGTGCTACCATATGCGCGATCGTTTCGAGCAGCGCGAAACTTACGAAATACTCGGCCTTGACGTCGAAGAGTGCGTGCGGCTGCAGAATGAATCCGGTTACATGAAGCTATTCCGGACCATGCTGTTCCAGCGCATCGTGCCAATCGTCCGCGATATCGGTCTGTGGTCTGACAAAATCCAGAATGCCTATGCCGAAATGGGCGTCCTCGGCTTTGCGGAGACCGACTACGCGGCGCTTTCAGCAGACGACGAAAAGCGCGCGGAAGAGTTTGACGAAGAGGCCCGGCTGGCGCGGGAGGCTTACGTCAAAAGCGTAGCCAACATCGGCGCAGGCGTCATCGCTGCGGAATAAGACGCCGTCGTCTCAGTCGGCGGTCCTGTCGCTGCAATATCTGGCGGCGACAATGCGGCCGTTATTGCGCTCCTGAACGAGGACCGCGCAGTCGAGGCCGCCGCCCGGCGCGCTGAACGAAAAATCGCCGGGTCCGCTGTGATCCTTGGCGAGCGACGAGACCGCGCGCACGACATTGGCCTCGCGGAAAGTAACGCCGGCATTGTCGCCGCCGCCGACTTCGGTGGTTGCGGACCGCCGGAACTTGACGAGAAGCGCGTCATAGGGCGCGCCGACATTATCGATCCGTGTACGAATCATCCGGTTCTCCGCAGATTCGACAGACAGAAAGGGCGGCGTCAGCCGCGCTTTTTCATCAAAGAACTGCGCATCAAGTATGCGCGCCTCGACTGTTTCGCGCTTGGATCCGACAACGCTGATAAAGCCGTCGATCACGGCTTGCGGGGTGAACACCATGGCGCGCCCGCGGATGCGTTCATTGTAAGCCTTCTGGCGTTCGGCGAAGTCCGTGCGGGCGAAAGGATCAACCCAGGCGCCGACATTGCGCGCAGCGACCTTGTCCCAGTAATCGACATGCCAGGTGAGGGCGACGACATCGGGCCGCGCCGAAAGCTCGGTCAAATAGGCCGATGCCGGCGGGCTCGATTTGCACGCCTGCGACAGGAACATTTCGACGACAACGGGCCGGGTTGCAGGCCGCGCCTCGCGCGCTGCAGTATCATCCTGACCAAAAGCGGCCCCGCAGAGCGCCGAACACGCCCCGCCGAACGCAACAAGAGACCTCATCAACAAAGACAAATTCCATTCGCCGACACGGGCAGTAGACTGGAGAAAAACCAGCACGCAATCAATGCGCTGGCGGTCAATTTGCCGCGAGCGCCGATCACGATAGCCGGCACGAAATCCGGGACGCCGGCCAATTGTTGCATGCCGCCGTCCCCTGAAGCATAGATGCGCCGCCGCGGGATACGGCGGAAAGGGCCAGGCATGGACGAGAGGTCTGCAGACGAGGGAAAGGCCGAAGGCCAGCGCGCCGCACCGGATGGCGACCGCCCGACGGTCTTCGTCAAGACCTATGGCTGCCAGATGAACGTCTATGACAGCGAGCGGATGATCGGTCTTTTGCGCCCTCTCGGCTACCGGCCGGTTGACGAGGCGGCGGCGGCCGATCTTGTTATTTTGAACACTTGCCATATTCGCGAAAAGGCGGCGGAAAAGCTCTATTCCGACCTTGGACGCCTGCGCGAGACCAAACGGGCGCGGACGAAAGAGATGACCGTCGCCGTCGCTGGCTGCGTCGCCCAGGCCGAGGGCGCGGAAGTCGCCGCGCGGGCGGACATCGTCGATATCGTCGTCGGGCCGCAGGCCTATCACCGCCTGCCGGAGCTGATCGCCCGTAGCGCAAGGGAGCGAGGCGTTGCGCTCGACACCGATTTCGCGGTCGAGGAAAAATTTGACGCACTCGCGAAAAACCGGCGTTCCGACGGCGTCGCCGCTTATGTGACGGTGCAGGAAGGCTGCGATAAATTCTGCACTTTCTGCGTTGTTCCCTATACGCGCGGCGCCGAAATTTCGCGCCGGGCCGACGCGGTGATTGCTGAAGCCCGGGCGCTGGCGGCGCAAGGCGTGCGCGAGGTGACGCTGCTCGGCCAGAATGTGAACGCCTGGGCGTCGCCGCCGGCG
>JBGSVH010000219.1:0-6383 GCA_041753055.1 Parvularculaceae bacterium | reverse complement strand
GCTCGGCGATCGGATGACGCGGCGCGCCGCGCCGGTCGCCCAGTCCCGCCGCGAAATTCGGGTTGGCGCGCAACATCAATTGTTCAGTGAGCAGCGTGCGCCGGCGGCGCGACAACAGGAAGGACAAGGCAAATCCGTCCGGAAACGTGCGAACTATGCGCCCCTCGATCACGTCGAGTCCGGAAACATAGATGATCGCAGCGTCGCCCTTGACCGTGCGCGCGTTGACCTGAACAGAAAGATCGCCAGGTGAGATATTCAGGAGATGGCCGTCATATTCGTCAATGCCATTGACGATAATGCGGGCGGGAAGGTCGAGCGGAATCCGGCGGTAGCGGCGCTGCTCAGATTTGATCATTTTCATAGCCAACACGATTTTTGCCTCGACGAGGTCAGTGCAGGCTACGTGCCGCGGCTCAAACCTTCCCTAAGTCCCACTTTACAAATTTAGGCGTTTTGCCCGCGCGGCCTTTCTTCGTGCGTGGCGCCGTGGTTAATGTGAGGTTTACGGCGCTCGCCCCATCGCGGAAACACAACGGGTCACCGCACTCCTCGGCGTGCAATCGTTGCGCGAAAACGGGACAGATGATTACCCTGCCACGCGTAAATCGGCAGGGCCCGCCGGGTCCGGCAGTTTGACGTTTAACCGATCAAGAGGGGTTCACGAATGATCAGGAAATTCGCCATGGCAGGAACGGCCGTCCTTTTACTCGCATCGGCTGAAGCGAAAAGCGCCGAAGACCCTTACCTCTGGCTTGAAGAAATCGAGGGCGGCAAGGCGCTCGATTGGGTGCGCGAACAAAACCGGGCGAGCCTTGAAGTTCTCGAGGCCGACCCGCGATTTCAACCCATGGTCGACGAAGCCAAGGCGATCCTTAATTCGACCGCCCGGATTCCCGACGGCCAGATCCATAATGGGTACGTTTATAATTTCTGGCAGGACCCGGATCACGTCCGCGGCGTCTGGCGCCGCGCCGATGTCAAAAGCTACCGGTCCGGTTCGCCGAAATGGGACACATTGATCGACTACGACAAGCTTGCCGCTGACGAAGGCAAGAACTGGATCTCGGGAACCATCACCTGCCTGTCGCCGGCCTATGTTCATTGCATGGTCGAAGTATCGGATGGCGGCACGGATGCCGGTTCATGGCGCGAATTCAACACTGACGCAAATTCGTTCGTAGAGGGCGGGTTCGCCCTCGATAAGGGAAAGTCGAATGTCGCCTGGGTTGATGAGGACACGCTTCTCGTCGGCGCTGATCTCGGTGAAGGGTCTCTCACGGCTTCCGGTTATCCGAAGTCGCTGCGCCTGTGGCGTCGCGGCGAAGCGGTCGGCAACGCCCGCATTTTTGCAGAAGGATTGGACACTGACGTCGCGGTTTTTCCGCAAGTTGAACACGAAGACGGCGCTGTCCATCTCTTCGCCAATCGGGCAGTCGATTTCTTCGGCAGTGAATATTTCTACGCGGGCGGGATTGAGGCAAAACCGGAAAAGCTTCCATTGCCACTGAAGTCAAATCTCTTTGACGTCCTTGATGGACGGGCGATTGTGCTCTTGCGTGAACCGTGGACGCATCGTGATAGGAATTACGTGTCCGGCGTTCTCATTGCTTACGATCTGGCGTCCGGCGACGCGGAAATCGCGATGGCGCCAACGGCCCGGCAGGCGATCGACGACAACAGCATCTCGATCGGCAAGAGCAATATTTTGGTGCGCTATCTCGAGGATGTATCCGGCAAGGCGGCGCGGCTGTCGCGCAACCGAAAAACCGGCGCGTGGACCCTGTCGCCAATTGATTTGCCCGGCAGCGGCGTTGTCAAAATTGTCTCCGCCGGTGGTGGAACGGACGATGCGCTGGTCACCTTTGAGAGCCTTACAACGCCAAACGCGCTTTATTTTGTGACAGGCAAGAACAAGACGACAAAGATCATGGAGGCGCCCGCGTTCTATGATGCAACCGGCGTTATCGTTGAGCAGCGCTTTGCGACATCGAAAGACGGAACCAACATTCCCTATTTCATCATGGGCAAAGACAGCGTGCTGAAAGCGGGGAACGCGCCGACCCTTCAATATGGCTATGGCGGATTTCTCAATCCGATTCTGCCGGTTTATTACGAAGACCCGTCACGCCCGCAGCATGGCGCGCTTGCCGGCAAAATGTGGGTCGCGCGCGGCGGCGTCCTTGTTCTGTCAAACATTCGCGGCGGGTCCGAATATGGTCCCGACTGGCATTCGGCGGCGCTGAAGGAGAACCGCCAGAAATCGTTCGACGATTTCATCGCGATTTCGGAAGACCTCATCAGGTCGGGCGTGACCAGCCCGCAAAAGCTCGGCGCCATCGGCCGCTCAAACGGCGGTCTTTTGATGGGCGCCATCCTGACGCAGCGCCCAGATCTTTATAAGGCTATCGACTGCGGCGTGCCGCTGTTCGACATGAAGCGCTACAACAAATTATTGGCGGGCGCGTCGTGGATGGCTGAATATGGCAACCCCGATGTCCCGGAAGAATGGGCCTATATTTCAAAATACTCGCCCTATAAGAATTTGAAGAAAGACATCGCCTACCCCAAAGTCTTGTTTTACACCTCAACGAAAGATGACCGCGTTCATCCCGGCCACGCCAGGAAGGCGGTCGCGAAGATGACGGCGCTCGGTTATCCGCCCTTGTATTACGAGAACATGGAGGGTGGGCATGGCGGTACGGCGAACCAGGATCAACTCGCTTATCGGACGGCGCTTGAATACGCCTACTTCGCTCACATGCTGATGGGCGCCGAATAAATGCGCGGGGCGCCGCTGCGACTGGCCGCCGCCGCGATCGTTGCGGTTGCCGGCTTTGCGCTTGCCTTGCCTGCGGCGAGCAAAGAACCGCCGCCGGCGAGCGAAGAGGAAATCACCAACGCGCTCAGCGCATTTCAGGACTGGACCGCAGCCTTCATGTCCGGCGACTATCGCGCGCAATGGCTCTTGACCGACAAGCGCATCCGGCGTTGGCACGACCGCAATCGCTGGAAGAAATGGATGAATGCGGCGCAGGCGCGAAACGGCGAGCTCAAATCCTATACAATCGAAGCAGCGGCACCGGTCGCCGCAGCCGACCTTCCGTGCACGGAAACCGGCCATTGCTTCCGCGCCGGTGTTCAGTATGTCGTGATCGTCATCCGCAGCGATTACGAGAAAGCCACGCCGCAGCAACCTGAATTTGCGGTGATGTCGAATGACGACGGCGACTGGCGTTTTGGCGGCGGTACTTTCCTCAATCGGCCATTGGGCGAGACGGCAGTGATCATGACCGTCCAGGATGAGCGCCGCTACAAACCCGGTTTTTCGGTAAACCGGTAGAATCGCCGGGGTTTCCTCGCCGCCGCGAATTCCTTAGTGTCCGCCCAAAATCAGGCGGAGAGGGCGAACAATGGGATGGTGGTTCAGGACCAAACTCTGGAAACGCGTATTCTTAGGCTTGGTTCTGGGCGTCGCCTTCGGGATTTTTGTCTCGCAGTCGATGGATCCAGTTGCGGGTGAGGCGCTTCTCGCCAAGATCCGCGTTGTCGGAGACGTCTTCATCCGGCTGATCCGGATGATCGTCGTGCCGCTTGTCTTCTTTACGCTGGTCGCCGGCATCTACGCGATGGGCGACCCGAAGAAGCTTGGCACGATCGGCCTCAAGGCATTTCTCCTCTATATATTCACGACCTTTGTCGCCAATCTGATCGGCCTAGGCATGGGCACGCTTTTTCAGCCCGGCAAAGGCGTCGATCTCGGCGGCGCAACACCCAAGCAATTGGGGGAAGCGCAGCCGCTCGGTGAACGGCTGATGGCGATTATTCCTGAAAACCCGTTCGCGGCTCTGGTGCAGGGCGATATGCTCGCGGTCATTTTCTTTGCGCTGCTGCTGGGTGTCGGCCTCTTGATGGCGCGCGAAGAAGGCCAGGCGGCGGGCCGCTTTTTTGAGGCATGCTCGGAAGGCATCCTCAAGATGACGCATCTCATCATGGAGCTTGCGCCCTTTGGCGTCTTTGCGCTGATCGCCTATGTCGCCGGCACCAAGGGCGTTGAAACCTTTACCGCGATCCTTTCCCTGACGCTCGCGGTCTATCTCGGCTGCGCGCTTCACATGCTTTTGGTTTATGGCGGCATTATCCGCATCGTTCTCAATCTTCCCTTTGTCAATTTCTTCCGTGGCATACTTGATGCGATGATGGTCGCCTATTCGACCTCATCGTCTTCAGCGACATTGCCGGTCACCATTCGCGCGACGACGGAAAATCTCGGCGTTCAAAAATCTGTCGCTGGGTCGGTGCTGCCGCTTGGCGCGACCATCAACATGGACGGCACCTCGCTCTATCTTGGTATCGTCGCCTTGTTCACTGCACAGGCCTTTGGCTATACGCTGGAACCGCAGCATTATTTTCTGATTGCGCTGACCGCTGCGCTCGTCTCGATCGGCACCGCGGGGGTGCCGTCAGCGTCTCTCTTTTTGCTGTCGATCGTGCTCGACGTTTTTGAAGTCAGCCCCGAGCACACCGCGCTCGTGATCGGCTTCATCTTTCCGTTTGACCGACTGCTCGACATGATGCGCACCGTCGTCAATGTGACCGGCGACGCCACCGTCGCCACCGCCGTCGCCAAATGGGAAGGCGAGCTGGATGAGGCGGTTTTCAGGGCGAAGCCGGGGAGTTAGTATTGCATTTTAGGGGGAGACAGCATGCCATTTTCATCACCGCCGCCGTCGCCGGTTTTTGCCGTTCTCAAGCAACTATTGCCCTTGGCAATTCTTGTGCTTGCCATTCCGTTGTTGACATCAGTCTTAAGGCCGTTGCGGAAGACCGGGCGTGACCGCGCGAAGGCGCGAGGGCAAAGTGTGCGACAAGACACAAAGTCAACCAATACAGACAAAGTCAGCGCTCTACAGCGGGCCGAACGCGGATCATTTTCGAAAAAGAGCCTCTTCAACAAGTCAGAGCTCGGTGTGTTTCGGCTACTTGAGGACGAAATTCGAAGCGCGACGTTGCCGCTGCGCGTGATGGGTCAAACGAGCATGCACGGTTTTTTGGAGACCGACGGTCAATACGAAACCGGCGGCAGCTACTACGCATTATCCGACCGGCGCATGGATTTTGTGATTGCAAACGGAGAGGGTGACGTGGTGCTGGCAATTGAATACAACGGCGGGGGCCACTTTCAGAATAATTCGGAAAAGCGGGACGCAATTAAAGCAATTGCGCTCGGCAAGGCCGACATCCCATTTCTGACGATTGAAGCGGGAGAGGGCGAAACGTTGGTCCGTCAACGAATTCGTCACAAGCTTGGCATCGCAGAACCGATGTGACCCGCCCTTGCCTTCGCCTTTCTCCGGGCCTATAGACCGCCCCTCAAATCCGGAAGTTCGCCTTCCTGGCTTTGTCGGCACGACCCCCTGAAGGAAAAAAGGGACGGGGCCGGGGAGCCGCCGCTGTCGGGGTGACGCCCTCACAGCGGCTGAATTGCTTTGCGGGTGCTGCAGACGGGTTTTGTGTTTGAATTCAAGGGTTTCGGCGCCATTTGGCGGGACCTGCGACCCGCGAGGGACTGATGTTTGAAAGTCTGAGCGACAGGCTGGGCGGAATTTTCGAGAAACTCCGGGGACGGGGTGCGCTCGAAGAAAAAGACGTTGATGCCGCCTTGCGCGAGGTGCGGATCGCGCTGCTTGAAGCCGACGTCGCTCTGCCGGTCGCCAAGGATTTCATCGCGCGCGTACGCGAGCGCGCCGTTGGCGCTGAGGTCCTGCGCTCGGTGACGCCCGGCCAGCAGGTCGTCAAGATCGTTCACGACGCGCTGGTTGAAACGCTTGGGGGCGACGCAGCCGACGGTATTGGCGATGGAGCGCTCAACCTCGCGATGGCGCCGCCGGCGCCCGTGCTGATGGTCGGTCTTCAAGGGTCCGGCAAGACGACGACAACTGCCAAGATCGCCAACCGGTTGCAGCTGCGCGAGAAGAAGCGCGTCCTCATGGCGTCGCTCGACACGCGCCGCCCGGCGGCGATGGAGCAGTTGAAAGTTCTCGGCGAACAGACCGGCGTCAAAACGCTGCCAATCGTTGCGGGACAAACGCCGCAACAGATCGCCGCCCGGGCGATGGAGGCGGCGCGGCTCGGCGGTTATGACGTTGTCATGCTCGATACCGCAGGGCGTCTGTCGATCGACGAAGAGCTGATGACGGAAGTCGCCGACATTCACCGCATCGCCAATCCGATTGAAACCCTGCTCGTCGTTGACGCCCTGACCGGTCAGGACGCTGTCAACACCGCCGACAAATTCAAGGCGCGCCTTCCCGTCACCGGCGTCGTGCTGACGCGCGTTGACGGCGACGCGCGCGGCGGTGCGGCGCTCTCGATGCGCGCGG
>JBGSVH010000218.1:0-3096 GCA_041753055.1 Parvularculaceae bacterium | reverse complement strand
TGTTGGCGAAGCCGCCGGTATAGCTGGGGCCGCCCGGACCATAAGCGCCAGAGCCGGCAGCGCCCCCGCCACCTTGGCCAGCGCCTTGTCCAGCGCCGGGTCCCGCCCATTGCCGGTATTGCGGGCGGTCGCGGCCTTCCTCGTCGAGCTCGCCGCGGTCATATTTCTTGCGGCGGTCGCTGTCGCCGATGATGTCGAAGGCGGCCGAAACTTCCTTGAATTTGTCTTCAGCCTTGGCGTCGTCCTTGTTGCGGTCGGGATGGTACTTTTTGGCGAGTGTCCGGAACGCCGCGCGGATCTCCGCATCGGTCGCAGAAGGGACAACGCCCAACACGCTGTAAGGGTTCCTAGCCAAGGCCTAAAAAGCTCCTTTTGGACGCAAAACATCATGCTCGGGGGGATGCCCCGCGGCTGTAGATAAGCAATCCTGCCATAAAATGAAGGGATTGCGGTTAATTTCGGGGGACGAAACCATCATCGCCGGCCGGTTGTGAAGGCCGCCCAGTCGACCGCCTCGCTGGAAATTTCAGCAAGGGCCTGCGGCCCAGCGTTGTCGAGGAAGACGACAAGATTGGCGCCGTCAAAACGCGCGCTCGGGGCGATGAGGCCGTCATAGCCCAAAAACGCCGCGGCGGCGCCGATCTCCTGCGTCTTCGCATAGAGAATGTCGCGATAGCGGCTCGTTTCAACGCCGAGTTTTGTCAGCTGGTCGACATCAAGAAGCGACAGCGAACGCCCGAGCGCGGCGCCGAGTTTCCACAGCGTGTGGCGGATGCGCGAGGGAAAAACCGGCTGGCCGCGGCTCAGGTGAAAATGGATTTCCGCAAGCGCGCCCTCGGCTTCCTCGGCGCAATAAAGCACCGGTAAATCATAAGGATTCCAGCGTCCGGCGCCTCTTGATCCGTCGCCCGACGCACGACCTTCGCGAACAACGCGCCAGACCGTCCGGTCGTATTTCACCGGTGCGATCTTGCTGATCGCATCGAGCAACCGGTCATCATGCGCGCGCCGTTCGCTCAAAGATAAACGCCGCTGTCGAGCCGTTCGATCACTTCGAGAACTTCCGCCGTTCGTCCGTGTACGATCAGATCATAGGGACGCGCGCCCGCAAGCTGGGGATGCGCCGATTGCAGCCACAGCCGCGCCTCGTCCGGTTCGTAAAAATCCGAGAGACGTTCAGCGACCCAGCGCAACTCGGCGATAATGCGCTGCTTCTCGATCGTCGGCCCGCTTTCCCCGCTCGCCCAGCGTGACACGGTCGGCGGCGACACCCCGAGAATATTGGCGATATCCCGCCCGGTCAGACCCCCGCGCTGGCGGAGGTCATCCAAAAGCCGGGAAACGGCGGTTTTCGGGGCCTCAAGGTCGGCGGACATGGGTCTTCTCCTGAGCACAAATTACAAATCTATTTCATGACTGTCAAGATACGAAATCTATATGTAATTGCATTGCCGGCCCCGCCTCCCCCGTCGTTGGCGAATCCCGGTCGAGCCGCTATCGGTAGAATGTTCAAAGGAAAGGCACGCATGGATCGACAATCGCCGGCGCCGGAAAAACCGGACAAAAAGGTTAGCTTGGCGAGCCTCGCCTCAATTCTGATCGGCGTCGTCATATTCCTCAGATTCGCCATAATCGATCCGGTTTTCGACAATCCGCTTCTCGACATACCCTTGTATTTGACGATCGGTCTGGCCGCCGTCGTGCTTTTTTGGCTGACGTTCTTTCTGTCCGGCGTCGCCGTCGGCAGGGAGAAGGTGTTGCGGAATGACCGCGTTTCGGGCGTCGGCTGGAGCCTCGGCGCGTTCTCCTTCATCGTCTCCGTCGGCGCCGCATTCACGGCGATGACGTTGCTTCAACAAGCACACTGAACTCTTGCTTCAGGAGAATAGCCGATCGCCTGAACCGCATCCATCCCGATCATAGGCGACGAGCGCGTCAAGCAGCTGGTCGCCGAGACGTTCGCCGTTCGACACGAGCTGATCCGCCCTATCAGCAAGTCGGTCCGCTTCCTCGAAGTCACGTGCGGCGGCAAGCACCTGAATTGCAGCGCCGATCGGTCCAAGGAACGACATAAGCGCCAAAACATCTCCGCGCGTCAGACCAGGAACCGAACGTGACGCAAGCACCCTTGCGGCGATTGCAAAGCCGCGGGCGGCGCCTGCAAGCGCGCCGAGCGCCGAAAGGACAGCAAAGGCAATCTCGATACGGGCGCGGCGACGCAATTCCTCCGCATCACCTTCAAGTCTCATTGCATCATCCGACAATCTGCCGATTTCGCGTTGAAGACCGGTGATTTCCAGAACAAGGTCGGTGCAAGTCCCGCCGCGCTTCTGCTCAATTCCAGCCGATCTATGCCGATATGCCGCGGTCGCACTGCTGATCGCGCGCGCAAGAGACTTTTCGTTGAACTGGTTACTCATAACATGACTACTCCGTTTTGTATTAACAGCGCATACTGAACTTTTTTCCTAGAGCAAGTTTCGCGCGCTCTGGCGCGCGAAACTTGCTCAAGATCTATGAATTAGGGCGTTTTCTGCGATCAACCGGATTCCACTTGATCGGAAAACGCCCTAGTGGAGACGCGTTAGCGTTGGTTTTGGCTTGTCACACCCCGACCTCCCCCCATGCGCCCGGCCCGACGGCGTCGGAAATTTGCGCGACCTTGATCGTCACCGGCGGGCGCCCGCCCGGAAAGTCGGCGGCGATCATCGCGGCTGTATAAATGAAGGCGGGCGCAGTTGCCTCTTCGCGGCGGATCAAGGCGGCGTTTTCCCAGATTTCGACGCGGTAGCGTTCATACGCTTCGCCGAGGGGAACGTCCTCGCCCGCCCATGAATCGCCGCCGATGCGCGTTCTTCGTTTCCAGGTGATGTCGAGATCGCCGGCGGGGTTTTCAACCGAGAGCAGGTGGACCGGCGCCAGCGGCCGCAAGCCCCGCGCGTCGCCGGTGAAGGTCTTTGTACGGAAGGTCGGCTCGGTCGGCGCGTCGTCGGCGGGTCCCGCCGACCAGTCGAAGGAAATCCCGCGCAGATCGGCGGCAAGCACCGGCTGGATGATTGCGGCGGTGAGCAAGACGAAACGCGCGCCGGACGCAGC
>JBGSVH010000217.1:0-6815 GCA_041753055.1 Parvularculaceae bacterium | reverse complement strand
CCGCCGCGATCGCACCAGCGCGCCCTTGGGCGTTCATCCCGCCAACGCCGGCCTTCTGGCGGCGCTCAAGAAGAAACGCAGCGAAATCGCCAATCAGCGGCGCGTTCCCGCCTATGTCATTTTCTCCGACCGCACGCTCATCGACATGGCGGCGCGTCGGCCCGCGACATTAGCGGAATTTGGCGATGTCTTCGGTGTCGGCCGCGCCAAGACCGAGGCTTTCGGCGAGATTTTCATTGCGCTGATTGCCGCCAATCGCGCGCTTTCAGGCGATGCGGCCTGACGCCCGCCGCGATGGGCAAACGTCCTGTCGCAGAAGCCTTGCCGCCCCTGACGCGGGCGGCCATGGTCTCGACGTCGAACTTCAGACTTAAAAAAGGGCGCAGCCATGAACAACGTCATTCAAGCGGCGGCAATCGCCGCCATCCTAATCTCTCCTGCTTATGCGGAAACAAAATCCTTCGACCTCACCGGTTTTACGCGTGTTTCCGCCTCTGCCGGCGTTGACGTCAACGTCACGGTCGGCCTCGATTACTCGGTGAAAGCCGACAGCACGCCGGAAGGGCTCGACCGGCTCAAGGTCGAACTTGTTGGCGACGAATTGCGGATCGGCCGCAATCACAGGAATTTTAACTGGAAGCGCGGCAGCCGCGTCACCGTGACGGTTTCAACACCGGCGCTGTCCGGGCTTGAAGTCTCGTCGGGCGCATCGCTCGATGCGAGTGGCGTTGACGCTGGCGCCTTTTCGGTTGACGCATCCTCCGGCGGCGATCTCGAAGTGTCGGGCCGCTGCGACGCGCTGAGTGTCGATGTTTCATCCGGCGGTAGTATCGATGCAAGAGCGCTTGAATGCCGCAGCGCCATCGCCGACGCCTCATCCGGCGGCAATGCCGATATCTTCGCGTCGGAAAGCGTTGAAGGCGATGCATCGTCCGGCGGCAATGTCGACATCTACGGCAAGCCGAAAAACGTCAGCAAAAATACCTCGTCCGGCGGCAGCGTATCGGTTGAATAGCTATATGATACGGCCGCAGGGAAAGGGCGCTCATCAGGAGCGCCCTTTTACTTTGCAGCGATTGCAGTCCCGATCGCCTTGATGGCGTCGCCGGCTTTCGCGCCGTCGGGACCGCCTGCTTGCGCCATGTCGGGGCGTCCGCCGCCGCCCTGCCCGCCCATCGCCTTGGCGCCGGCTCTGACGAGGTCGACAGCGGAGAATTTCGATTTCAGATCATCGGTGACGCCGACCGCAAGCGAGGCTTTGCCGTCAGCGACGCTGACAAACGCGGCGACGCCCGATCCGAGCGTCTTCTTCGCCTGATCGACAAGACCGCGCAGATCCTTTGCTTCGACGCCTTCGAGCACTTTGCCGAGGAATTTGACGCCGCTGACGTCAATAAAATCGTCAGCGGGCGCCGACGCGCCGCCGCCGCCAAGCGCCAGTTTCTTTTTGGCGTCGGCAAGTTCGCGCTCAAGCCGTTTGCGGTCGGCAACGAGGGTTTCGATGCGCGCCGGCAGATCGGCGAGCGGCGCCTTGGCTGCATCGGCCGCCGCGCGCGCTATCCCCGCCTGCTCTTCGAGGTAAAGCCGCGCGGCTTCGCCGGTCAGCGCTTCGATGCGGCGCACGCCGGCCGACACGGCGCTTTCGCCTGTGATCTTGAACAGCGCGATATCGCCCAGGCGGCGCGCATGCGTGCCGCCGCAGAGCTCGACCGAATAGGATTTCCCATCTTCGGTTCCCATGCTGAGGACGCGGACGTCCTCGTCATATTTCTCGCCGAAGAGAGCAATTGCGCCGGATTCAACCGCTGCATCATACGGCATGATCCGCGTCGTCACGTCATTATTCTGGCGGATCACCGCATTGACGCGGCTTTCAATATCGGCGAGCGCCGCCGCGCTGACCGCTTTCATATGCGAGAAGTCAAAGCGCAGCCGATCGTCCGCAACCAGCGAGCCTTTTTGCGCGACATGATCGCCGAGCACATCGCGCAGCGCTTTATGCAGCAAGTGCGTCGCCGAGTGATTGGCGCGCGTCCGGTTGCGGCGGCCGACATCGATCGCGAGCTTGACGGCGTCGCCTTTCTTGACGGCGCCGTTGACGATGCGCCCGACATGACCATGGAGCGCGCCGGCGCGTTTCCTGACATCGCTGATCTCAACGACGAGCCCTGTATCCGACGTCATCGTTCCGGCATCGCCGATCTGGCCGCCGGATTCGGCGTAGAAAGGCGTCTGGTTGACGACGATCTCGACGTCGTCGCCGGGTTTGGCGCTGTCGGTTTCCGCGCCTTGCTTGACGATCGCAAGGACAACGCCTTCGGCGGCTTCGTGCACATAGCCGAGGAAATCGGTGGCGCCGAGCCGGTCGCGCAGATCGAACCACATGGCGTCGCTGGCGGTGTCGCCCGACCCCGCCCAGGCGGCTCTGGCCGCGGCCTTCTGCGCCTTCATGGCGTCGTCAAAGCCGGCGACATCAACGCCGAGACCTTTGCGGCGCAAGGCGTCCTGCGTCAGGTCGAGCGGAAAGCCATAAGTGTCGTAAAGCTTGAACGCGGTGGCGCCGGACAATGTCTTGCCGCCGCCGAGCCGCGCGATTTCCTCATCGAGCATTTTGACGCCGCGATCGAGGAGCGAGCGGAATTTTTCCTCTTCGGCGCGCAAGGTCTCGCGGATGAGCGCCGAGGCGCGGTGAAGTTCAGGATACGCCGCGCCCATTTCGCTTTCGAGCACCGGCGCCAACCGCGTCAGCAGGGGATCGCGCGCGCCAAGTCCGTGCGCATAGCGCATGGCGCGGCGCATGATCCGCCGCAGCACATAGCCGCGGCCTTCATTCGAAGGCGTAACCCCATCGGCGATGAGGAACGACGACGCGCGCAAATGATCGGCGATGACCCGGTGGGCGGGCGCATCATCGCCCTTGGCCGGCCGGCCCGTCATCTCGACCGACGCGCCGATCAGCTTGCGGAAAAGATCGGTGTCGTAATTGTCGTGGACGCCCTGCATCACCGCGGCAATCCGTTCCAGCCCCATGCCGGTGTCGATCGACGGCTTTGGCAGCTTCGCCATCTCGCCGTCGGCGCTGCGCTCGAACTGCATGAATACGAGGTTCCAGATCTCGATGAAACGGTCGCCGTCCTGATCGGCAGAGCCCGGCGGACCGCCAGGGATCTTGTCGCCGTGATCGAAGAAGATTTCAGAACACGGCCCGCAGGGACCGGTATCGCCCATCGCCCAGAAATTGTCATTGGTCGGAATACGGATGATGCGCGCCTCGGGAAGGCCGGCGATCTTTTTCCAGAGCGCGGCCGCCTCGTCATCGGTGTGATAGACGGTGACGGTCAGCTTTTCTTTCGAAAGGCCGAAATCCTTGGTCACCAGCACCCAGGCCGCGTCGATCGCCTCTTCCTTGAAATAATCGCCAAAGGAAAAATTGCCGAGCATTTCGAAAAAAGTATGATGGCGCGCGGTATAGCCGACATTGTCGAGGTCGTTGTGTTTGCCGCCAGCGCGCACGCATTTCTGCGACGAGGCGGCGCGGACATAGGGGCGCTTTTCAGCGCCGGTGAAAACATTCTTGAACGGCACCATGCCGGCATTAGTGAACAGGAGCGTCGGGTCATTCTGCGGCACCAGCGGCGCCGATGGCGTGACGGTGTGGCCGCGTCTGGCGAAGAAATCGAGAAACCCGGTTCTTATGTCATTCAGGGACGTCATGGCGGCTTTCATTACTGGCTGTCAGGCAAATGCGCAAAATGGCCGCGCCGGGGAGCCTCGTTACTCCCCGGCGCGGCCGGATTTACTTAAGATGTCAGAGACCCCGCGTAAAGCGAGGGCGGCGGCGGCCGCTTTCTACATTTTCATGCAGAAGCAGTTGAGCTTGTTGCCGTCGGGATCGCGGAAATACCCGGCATAGAAATTGTCGCCGCGCGGACCGGCCGCGCCCTCGTCTTTGGCGCCGAGGGAAATCGCTTTTTTGTAAAGGCTGTCGACCTTGTCGTTGGAATCGAGGACGAGCGCCACCATCGTGCCATTTCCATGGGTCGCCGCCTTGCCGTCATGCGGCTTGATGACGCCGAGGCCGGGCTTGTCCATGGCGGTTCCCCAGGCGATGAAATTATCACCTTCCATGATGCGCTTGGCGCCGATTTCGCCGAGGAGCGCGTCATAGAATTTCGAGGCGCGAGCGATGTCGTTGGTGCCGAGCGTCACATATCCGATCATTGGCTGTTCTCCCTGATGAAAATTGCCCGCCGATCCCAAGGACAAAACGCTGGCGGAGCGCCTCAATTCTCCGCGAGGCGCGGGCGCCGGAAATTTGCAGAACGCCGCTAGGCTTCCGCCGCTTCGTCGAGTTCGTCGCCTTCCTCGCCGGCCAGCATCTCGGTGGCGACGAGCCCCGCATTGGCCCTCACCGCCGCGCCGATCTCAGCGGCGATCTCAGGATTGTCCTTCAGGAATTGCTTGGCGTTCTCGCGACCCTGGCCGATGCGCTCGCCATTATAGGAAAGCCAGGCGCCGGACTTTTCAACGACATTCGCCTTGACGCCGAGATCGACAAGCTCGCCAACATAGGAAATGCCTTCGCCATACATGATGTCGAATTCGACCTGCTTGAAGGGCGGCGCCACCTTGTTCTTGACGACCTTGACGCGCGTCTGGTTGCCGACGACATCCTCGCCCTTCTTGATCGCGCCGATGCGGCGGATGTCGAGGCGGACGGAGGCGTAGAATTTCAGCGCATTGCCGCCGGTCGTGGTTTCGGGCGAACCGAACATGACGCCGATCTTCATGCGGATCTGGTTGATGAAAATAACCAGCGTATTCGACTTCGAAATCGAGCCGGTGAGTTTCCTCAGCGCCTGGCTCATCAGCCGCGCCTGCAGGCCGGGGAGCGAGTCGCCCATTTCGCCTTCAAGCTCGGCGCGCGGCGTGAGCGCGGCGACCGAGTCGATGATGAGAATGTCGACAGCGCCCGAGCGCACCAGCGTGTCGGCGATTTCAAGCGCCTGCTCGCCGGTGTCGGGTTGTGAAATCAGCAGATCGCTCAAATTGACGCCGAGCTTTTGCGCATAGATCGGATCGAGCGCGTGTTCGGCGTCGATGAAGGCGGCAACGCCGCCTTTTTTCTGCGCCTCGGCCGCGACCTGCAGCGCCAACGTCGTCTTGCCGGAGCTTTCCGGCCCGTAGATCTCGACGATCCGGCCTTTCGGCAAGCCGCCAATGCCGAGCGCGATGTCGAGCCCGAGAGAGCCGGTTGAAATCGATTCAATATCGACAACCTCGCGGTCGCCGAGCCGCATCAGCGAGCCCTTGCCGAACGCCTTGTCGATCTGGGAGATCGCCGCCTCGAGCGCCTTTTTCTTGTCCACGCCGTCCCCTTCCACCAACCGCAAAGCCGTCTTAGCCATCAATGCCTCCCTTGCCCAACGGGACCCGTCCCGTCAATCGTGAAGCCTTGTGTACCCTTTTTGTTCTCCCTTTGCAAGCGGCGTTACCGCATTGTTTTCAAAGTTGAATATCAATCTGTTCCAAATGTGTTCTGCGCGGTATGGCCCGCATATATCCCCTTGACGTATGCTCATTAACTGCCTATATTCTAGCCATGGAGGCGAACATGGCTAAGTCGATGAATATTCAGCAGTTTTTCAAGATGTTCCCGGACGATGATGCTTGTCTGGAGCACCTTTTCCGCACCCGCTACGGCGCAGAGCCGGGTTGCCACCGCTGCGGGATTGTCGGCGGCTGGAAACGACTCACCAAAATGCCCGCCTACACCTGCAATTGCGGCAACCATATCCACCCGATGGCCGGAACCCCGTTCTATCGCAGCCATACGCCGCTCCAGAAGTGGTACTACGCCATGTTCCTCTACACGACGACGCGCAATGGCGTTTCCGCCAAGGAAATCCAGCGCCAGCTTGGCGTGACTTACAAATGCGCGTGGCGCATCGCTGACCAGCTTCGCCAGTATATGGGCTGGGTTGACGGCAACGGACCTATCGGCGGACCCGGACGCAAACCCGTTGAAGCCGACAAGGCGTTCGTCGGCGGCAAGGACAAGCGCGGACAAGACGACAAGGCAATCGTCCTTGGCGCGGTTGAGCGCGGCGGCGAAGTCATTACGCGCGTTATTAAGGACCGCCGTGAAACGACGGTCACCATGGCGCTGACCGAAATGGTGACGCCGGGAGCCGCCCTCGCAACCGATGAAGCCAAAGCCTTTATGAACCTTCGCGACTACGGCTATCAGCACGGGACCGTGAACCATAAGGCTGGCGAGTATGTTCGCGGGCCGATCCACACCAACACGATTGAAGCGTTCTGGGGCTGGTTCAAGCGCGGGATCAACGGAACCCATGTCTGGGTTTCGCAAAAGCACCTACCGACCTACCTTGGCGAATTTGAATACCGCTTCAATCTTCGGAAGCAGGCTCATCTGATGTTTCCTCTGCTTCTGGCGTCTTTCTCAAAGCCGCAACAAGCGATCGAATAACAATCGTTCGACTCCCATCATAATCGGCGCCATTCTGGATACAGCCCCCGCTTCGGCAGCGTTCTCCGGAACGACCCTAGCCGGGGTTAGGCGTTAGCGCGCCTAGTAGTCCCTGCGCTATCAGGGGCGAAGGCTGAGGCCGTAACCAGCGCATTGAGCGGTGCTCAATGTTCCCGCGTTTGGGCTAGGCCCTGTTTACAAAGTTGCAGTTCGTAGACACTTGCGAATGGCTGCGATGTGTAGCGCATCGAGGAATGATCTGGCGAGCTTGTCGTAACGGGTTGCGACGGCGCGGTTGATCTTGAGGTGACCGATCATGCGC
>JBGSVH010000216.1:0-46990 GCA_041753055.1 Parvularculaceae bacterium | reverse complement strand
TTGCGCTGGGCCGCGGCGGCCCGCGTGACCTTCTGGCGATCCGCGACGGGCTCGTCGCCGCGCGCGCGATCGCCGCTGTGCTGGCGAATAGCGATCTCAATGAGGAATTGCGCAGCGCCGTCATCGCCCTGGAAGCGCGCGGGGGCGCCGGGTTTTCGGAATTGATCCGGATGCTGGCCGAAGCGCTCGCGGACAATCCGCCAATGCTGGCGCGCGACGGCGGCTTCATCGCCAAGGGTTATGATCCGGGCCTCGACGCCGCCATGACCTTGCGCGATGAATCGCGGCGCGTCATCGCAGGGCTCGAAGCGCAATATCGCGAGGCGACCGGCGTCAAAGCGCTGAAGATCCGCCACAACAATGTGCTCGGCTATTTTGTCGAAACGCCGCCATCTTCCGGCGACGTCCTGCTTTCGGGCCCGCAATCGGCGCTGTTCATTCATCGCCAGACGCTCGCCAGCGCGGTGCGCTTCACAACCGGCGAGCTTGCCGACCTTGATTCGCGGATCGCGCGTGCGCGCGACGAAGCGCTGGCGCGCGAGCTTGAGATTTTCGCTGATCTCACTGCCCGGATCGTTGCGCGCAGTGAAGATATCGCCGCCGCGGCCGATGCGGCGGCCGCCATCGATGTGGCGGCGTCCTTTGCCGTGCTGGCGACGGATGAAAATTACACCCGGCCGAAAGTCGACGACAGTCTTGCGTTTGAGATCCTTGGCGGACGCCATCCCGTTGTTGAAGTCGCGGCGCGGCGCGCCAACGCCGCCCGTTTTGTCGCCAATGATTGCCGGCTCGGCGACGAAAAGACGGCGTTCGTCTGGCTGGTGACCGGGCCGAATATGGCGGGCAAGTCGACCTTTCTGCGCCAGAATGCGCTGATCGCCATTCTCGCGCAGGCTGGCGGATTTGTGCCGGCGAGTTCGGCCCATGTCGGGGCGGCGGACCGGGTTTTTTCACGCGTCGGCGCGTCCGACGACATTGCGCGCGGTCGTTCGACCTTCATGGTCGAGATGATCGAGACGGCGGCGATCCTCAATCAGGCGGGCCCGCGCTCGCTTGTGGTGCTGGATGAAATCGGGCGCGGCACCTCGACCTTTGACGGCATGTCGATCGCCTGGGCGGCGGTTGAACACCTGCATGACAAAAACCGGTGCCGCGGCCTCTTTGCAACGCATTATCACGAGTTGACGGCGCTATCGGAAAAACTGCCGCGGCTTCAAAATGTGTCGATGCAGGTCAAGGAGTACAAGGGCGACGTCGTCTTTCTGCATGAAGTGGGGCAGGGGCCGGCGGACCGGTCTTACGGGGTTGCGGTCGCGCGGCTCGCCGGATTGCCGCGCGAGGTCATTGAGCGGGCGGGCGTCCTCCTCAAACAGCTTGAAGCGAACCGGCGCCGCGCCGGGGTTATTGACGATCTACCCCTGTTCGCCACCGGCGCGTCCGACCCGGCGCCGGAAGACACCCGGCTTCACGATGCGCTCAAAGCACTCGATCCGGATAAATTATCGCCGAAACAGGCGCTTGATGCGATCTACCAATTGAAATCGATGCTGGAACCTGATTGATTTGCTGCAACGCAACAGGCGCATGGCGGGTATGAGTCTGCCTCGGTCGATTGGGTCATTTAGTTGAGCGAATCAACCCTTATCCTGAAATCCGGCGCTATCGCGGCGCGTTTGACCGCGGCGCTCGAAAGAGAACGATCCGGACAGAGCTTTGGCGATGTCGGGCTGGCGCTGAAGAAAGCCCTGAGCGAAGCGCGGCGGGCGGCGCTCGAACAATATTCCAGGGGCGATGCGATCGTATCGAAGCTGTCGCAGGTGATGGACGAAGCGCTGCGGACAATCGCTGCGCATGGAATGGCGGCGCTGCCGCCCAAAACAAAAATCGCAATCGTTGCAACGGGCGGTTATGGCCGCGGCCAGCTGGCGCCGTTGTCGGATATCGATTTGTTGATCCTGCATTCCGGCGTCGGCGACGAAGCGCTCAAGACGTTCGTCAATGGCATTTTGTATCCCTTGTGGGACGCAAGCCTTACCGTCGGGCAGGGCGTTCACACGCCGTCGTCGGCGGTGCGGCTTGCATCCACCGAGATGACGGCGATGACCGCGTTTCTCGACGCGCGCCTCGTTGCCGGCGATGAAAAGCTCTTCAAGGATTTTACTTCCAAGCTGGATTTGCTTCGCTGGCGGACGAAGTCGAAATTCGTAAAGGCCAAGCGCATCGAACAGGAGTTGCGTCACGACAACTCCATTCAGTCGCGGTATCTGTCCGAGCCGGACCTCAAGGAAGGAAAGGGCGGCCTTCGCGACATCCACGTCATCGGCTGGATTTATCGCGCGCTTTATGGCCGCTCGCTCAGCGAGGCGCCAAAACGCGGTGCGATTTTCCGCCCTGAAGAAGTGGAGTCGCTGAAGAAGGCGGAACGATTCCTGCTGTCGCTCCGCGTCCATCTCCACGATTTGCGGGGCGTCGCGGACGAGCGGTTGACCTTTGATATTCAGCCGGCGCTGGCCGAACGGCTCGGTTATGCGGACAGGGCCGACATGACCGCGGCGGAACGAATGATGAAGCATTACTTCGTCACGGCAGTTGAGATTGGCCGGTTGACGCGCATTTTCTGGGCGCGCCTTGAAGAAGAAAACGCCAAGCTGCTTGATCGCGCGCCGACACCATTGCCAAAAGCGCTTTCGACCGACGAAGCGGGCGGTAAAATCAACCTGCGCATCAAGAATGGCCGACTCGATTTTGCAAGCGCCAGCGCGGCCTCGAAAACGCCGCTTGACCTCTTCCGGTATTTTCGCGCTTTTGCCAAAAAACCAGAGATCGATTTTCATCCTGACGCACTGGCGCTTATTTCGAAGAATTCGATCAACATCACCAGCGAAGTCCGCCGCAACCCGGACATCGCCAGGGTTTTTGTCGCATCAATCGAGACGGCGAAGGATCCTGTCAAGCTCTTGCGCGTGATGTCCGAGACCGGACTGCTGGGAAAGTATATTCCGTCCTTTGGTCAGATCACCGGCCGGATTGAGTACGGCCTTTATCGCCGTTTCTCGCTCGACGAACACATCTTTCAGTCGGTCGGTATCTTGTCGAAAATTCGAAACGGCGCGTTCGCGGCTGAGCATCCGATAGCGACTGGCATCCTTGAAAATTGTTCGTGCGTGACGTCGTACTACGTCGCTGTTCTGTTGCATCAGGCCGGGTGGTCGTTGAAGGAGCAGACAGTTGAAGGCGCGCAATCGTTAATTGGGCGCGTTTCGCGCCGGCTTGGCGCAAGCGATGACGATGCGGCGAACATCGCCTGGTGCGCCGCCCGCCCGTTGTTGATGGTGAGCGTCGCGCATCGGCGCAATCTCGGCGAAGCGCGTGCGATCGCTGAATTCGCTGCGGAAGTGGGAACGCAGGACCGTCTGAATCTTCTGCTGGTTCTGACGGTCTGCCATTTGCGGGCGGTGAGCGACGACGCCTGGGATGAATGGACGCGCAAGCAGATTTCAGCGCTCTATTACGGCGCGCAAGCGTCGATCAGGGGCGGCGGTCCGGCGTTGCAAAAATGGATGAGCGGGCGGGACGAAAAGACCCGCAAAGAGGCGGAGACCCTGCTTTCCGATTGGACGAAAACCGAGCGGGCGGCGTTCATGCGGCGCCTTTCCGATGCGACGCTTGCCCTCGTCGATCCGGAAACTTTTACGCGTTTCGCCGAACTTGCGCGCAGCGCTGACGCTTGCGGCGTCGCCGCGTCAATTTACGACGATGATGTTGAGGCGATCGTTTACGCCGATGACCGCGCCGGGTTGTTCGCCGACCTCGCCGGCGTCATCGCCAGCGCCGGCGGCAATGTCAGGAGCGTTCACGCGCTCACTCTTGACGACGGCAAGATCATCGACGTCTTCACGATCCAGCCGCCGGAAGGCCAGTCGGGCGACGCGCTCGCCGGGTTTGTCCGCGCCTTGCACAAGGCGCTTCTCGCCGCGGCAAAACAAAAGCCTGCGGCGCCGCCGGCGCTCGGACGCAGGATCGGCGACAGGCGCGGCATCTTCAGCGTGCCGCCACTGGTCCGGTTGCTGCCTGACGCTTCCGATGAGGCGCTGGTCGTCGAAGCGGAAGGACGCGATCGTCCGGGGCTTCTCTATCGCCTCACCTCCGAACTTTCAGAACTCGGCGTTGATATCCTCTCCGCGCATATTGCAACTTATGGAGAGCGCGCCGTAGACGTCTTCTATCTTCAGACCAAAGATGGCGAAAAGGTCACCGACAGCCGGCTGATGCAGAATATCGAAAAACGCCTCCTGGCAGTCCTTGGCGATGGAAAAAAACCCGCCCTCAAGACCGCTGTTTGAAGCAATGGCGAACTGCGTTAACGCCGGGGTCATCAATCCGGCGGAATGTCCGCCCATTCCCGGCTCAATTCTGCTGGAAAAACGCGAGTGTCGATGAGCGGTAATCTCTTCAAATCACTGGCGACGGTCAGCGGCATGACCATGGCGAGCCGGGTCATGGGATTCGCGCGGCAGGTCTTGATTGCCGGCGTTATCGGGGCGGGCGGCAACCCGGTCGCCGACGCCTTCTGGGCGGCGTTCCGTTTGCCGAACATGTTCCGGCGCCTGTTCGCCGAAGGCGCCTTTCAGGCGGCGTTTGTTCCGCTGTTTCAGGGAAAGCTGATCGACGGCGACAAGGCGGCGGCGAAATTATTCGCCGAAGAAGTGATGGCCACGCTGCTTTCGATCCTGCTGGCGTTCACGATTGTCGTTGAAATTGCCGCGCCGCTTTTCGTGCATCTCATTGCATCGGGCTTTGCCGACGACCCGGAGAAATTCGACCTGACGACGCTCTATCTCCGGATCATGTTTCCCTATCTCGCCTGCATGTCGATGGTCGGGCTGTTGTCGGGCGTTTTGAATTCGCTTGATCGCTTCATGGCTTATGCCGGCGCGCCACTGTTGTTGAATTTCTGCCAGATCGGGGCGATCCTGCTTTTTGCCGGCGGCGAGATTCATGTAACCGGCGAAGCGCTTGCCTGGGCGACGGCGATCAGCGGTTTTTTGCAGCTGTGGTTGCTGGTCTGGGGCGCCAAACGCCAGGGATATCTTTTGAAATTTCGCGTTCCGCGACTGACGCCGGGCGTCAAGCGGTTGTTTGTGCTTGGCGCGCCGGGCTTTCTTTCGGCGGGCGCCACCCAAATCAATATCATTATCGGCACCAACATCGCCTCGCAGCAGCCGGGCGCCGTTTCGTGGCTGATGAACGCCGACCAGCTCTACCAGTTGCCGCTGGCGGTCGTGGGCACCGCGCTTGGCGTCGTGCTGCTGCCGATGCTGTCGCGGCGCATCAAGGAAGGCGACGAACAGGGCGCGCTGCACGCCATCAATCGCTCGCTTGAATTGTCGGCGGTGCTGACGCTTCCGGCGGCGGCGGCGTTCATCATCATGGCGGCGCCGATCTGCAGCGCCTTGTTCATTGGATTTGCAACCGACGCCCTGTCGCTGTTCGGCGGCCGCAGTTCCGCCTTTACCCATGACGACGTCCAGTGGACCGGCTGGGCGCTGGCGATTTACGGATGGGGCCTTCCCGCCTTCGTCTGGCAGCGGATTTTCGCGCCGGCGTTTTTCGCACGGGAAGATACGCGCGCGCCAATGAATTACGCACTGGTCTCGATTGGCGTTAACACAGGTCTCGCGCTCATCCTGTTTCCAATTTTTGGCTTTCTTGCGGTCGCTTTTGCAACGGTCTTCGCCGCCTGGCTGCAGGTCTTTCAACTGGCGTTCAATCTGTGGCGACGCGGACAGTTCCGCGCCGACGACAGGCTGACGGCCCGAGCGCCAAGAATTCTGGCGGCGACTGCCGCGATGGCCGGCTTTGTCTGGTTCGCGCTCCAACACACGGAAAGTCTCTCCGACATTGTGTTCGGCCGCTATTGGGCCGCGATCATCCTGATTGCGACGGCGGGGGTGATTGTCTATTCCGCAGCGCTCGTCGCCCTTGGCGGCGTCCGCCTCAGCGACTACAAGGCCTATTCCAGAAACCGCAAAAGCTTCTAAGGACAGCCACATGACCGGCTATCAGGGTCCGGAGCGGGTGCTATCGGGCATCCAGCCGTCGGGCGGCATGCATCTCGGCAATTATCTCGGGGCCATCCGGAAATTCGTCGAACTTCAAACCAGGCACGACTGCTTTTACTGCGTCGTCGACATGCATGCGATTACGGTCTGGCAGGATCCGAAGAAACTGCGGGCTCAGACCTATCATATTGCCGCGTCATATCTCGCAGCTGGCGTTGACCCCAAAATCGCGACAGTCTTTCATCAGTCCGCCGTACACGCGCATGCCGAACTCGCGTGGATTTTCAATTGCGTCGCGCGGCTTGGCTGGCTCGACCGCATGACGCAGTTCAAAGACAAGGCCGGCAAGGACAAGGAACGCGCCTCAGTCGGGCTATACACTTATCCTGTACTGCAGGCGGCTGATATTCTCGTTTACAAGGCGACCCATGTGCCGGTTGGCGAAGACCAGAAACAGCATCTCGAACTGTCACGCGATATCGCCGGAAAATTTAACCGCGAGTTTGATGCGGAAGATTTCTTCCCGTTGCCGGAACCGCTGATAAAAGGCCAGTTCGGCAATTCGGGCGCAAGGATCATGTCACTGCGCGACGGTACGGCGAAGATGTCGAAGTCGGATCCGTCCGATCAGGCGACGATCTATCTGACAGACGACGCCGACGCGATTGCGAAGAAAATCAAAAGGGCGAAGACCGATCCTGAACCCTTGCCCTCTGAAATCGCCGGACTGGAAAATCGGCCGGAGGCGGCAAATCTCGTTGGCGTCTATTCGGCTTTGTCGGGCAAGACCGATGACGAGGTGCTCGCCGAATTCGGGGGCGCGGGCTTCGGCAAGTTCAAGCCGGCGCTGGCCGAACTGGTGGTCGAAAAAATCGCGCCCATCGGCGCTGAACTTCGCCGCCTAGAAGCTGACCCCGGCTATCTGCGTCGTGTCCTCATGGACGGCGCCGAGCGGGCGGCGGCGGTCGCCGAGAAAACGGTCGCCGAGGTCAAGGAAATCGTTGGCTTTGTCGTCTGACGCGCTCGGCTCGTCGTATTGGCGGTTTTGCCTCGTCGCGCCGATCTGCTAAGGATTCTTTGGACGATACGGACGGGACGGAGAAATGATGCGCAGCCATTTGACCGCGTTTGGCGTGGGGGCGGGCTTTTCGCTCCTCGCCGCCGGCGTTTTTACGTTGGTGGCGCCGCGGATCGCGAAAGCGCACGAAGACGGCGACGGCTTTCACATCATCAATATTGGCGGCGGCGATAGCGGCTCGTTTCACCTGAAAGATGACGGGCTCAATGTTTCCGCGGAATGGAAGGGTGATTTTTCATTCGCCGATGACGGACGCTCCCTGACGGCGCTGAAAAGAAAGCTTGAGATCACCTCAAAAGACAAGGGCGTCGAGCGCAAGGCGGTCTTCGAAAGCGCAAACGGCGTGATCGGCGCGACCGTAACCGTTGACGATCATGTCCTGCCGCATGGACCGGAGGCCGACAAAGCGGCCGCCGATCTTTTGCAGCTTTTCGCCCGCAGTTCAGGGGTCAACGCTGAAGACCGCGTCAAGGCGATGCTGGCGTCCGGCGGAAAAGCAGCGGTTATTGACGAGATCGCGCAATTGGCCGGATCGCACGCGATTGGCGCCTATATTGAGGCGCTTGCCGGCGCAGCGCCGCTGACCAGCGCCGATGTCAGGACGCTTGCCGCGCGCATCAAAGGTCTCGACAGTGATTATTCAAAGCGCAGCGCCATCACCGGTCTGCTAAGGACCGAAGACCTGGATGATGCGGCGATTGCCGATATCCTTGAAGTCGCCAAGACCATTGAAGGCGATCATGAACTCCGGCTCATCATTGACGATCTTTCCGACAAGGCGATGAGTGGGCGCAATTTTGGCGTTGCGGTGTCACTGATCGGTGAAATCGAGGATGATCACGAAATTCGCCTCGCCGTTTCATCGCTGCTTGAAAACGACCATCTGCGCGACGCTGACGTGGCGCGCGCGCTTGAGGTCGCCGCCCAGCGCATTGAAGGCGACTACGAGCTGCGTCTGGCGATTGAAGCGGCTGGATCGCGCGTCAGCAAGGCTGATGTCAGCGCGGCGGCCATTGCAGCGATCGGGTCGATTGAATCAGCTCATGACCGCCGGCTCGTTGTTGAAGCGGTTGCTGGCGAATTTGATGAAAGCTCGACGCATTGGCTGGCGCTGATCGCCGCGACGACCGGTATCGACAGCGACCACGAACGTCGCCTGGCGCTGGAAGCGTTGGCGTCCGAGGCGCCGGAAACGGACGATGTCCGGACTGCCTTGCGCAAGGCCGCACAATCAATCGAATCCGACCACGAACGATCGCTGGCGATGGAAGCGATCGGCTAGAGCGTCGGGCGAAAAAGTGGAATCACCGGTTTTTCGCAAACCCGATGCGACCAACCAAAGACTGAACCTTCGGGCGATCCAGATTTATCGTCCGAAAGACTATGACCGTCCGGTTGTGACCAGTTGCCAGCCCGCCCGAAATCTGGCGAACTGACCGGGAGAGGGCGCGGCGGGCATTCGCTTCGGCGGCGCTGCGTGATGGTCAGATGTCATCCACGAAAATCCTGCCAAAGGTCTTTGGTCTGCCCGACCTTGTGCTGTTCACCGTGTCGGCGATCCTGCTTCTCGATACGCTGGCGGCGTCGGCGTCGATTGGCGCTTCCAGCCTCTTCTGGTGGCTGTTTCTTGGTTGTTTTTTCCTGTTCCCGATCGGCCTCATCACCTCGGAGCTTGGAACGACGTATCCTGAGGAAGGCGGGCTTTATGTCTGGATTCGCCGCGGCCTTGGACGGCATTGGGCGGCGCGCGCGGTCTGGGCCTATTGGGTCAATACCGCAATCTGGCTGCCGTCGATTTTCATCCTGTTTGCCGGCGTTTTTGCGCGGCTGTTTGAGGTTGAGTTATCGCTGTCGCAGCAGATCTGGATCGGTATTGCGCTTGCCTGGCTGACGGCGCTTCTCGATATTCTCGGATTGCAGATTGGCAAATGGGTTCCAAATATCGGCGCCTTGTTCAAGATGATTATCTTCGGCGTACTGATTGTCGCCGGATGGCGATATGGGCAAGTCAACGGTTTCGCCAACCCGCTCAGCTTTGAGGCGTTCCAGCCGCGCTGGACTGAGGGGCTGCGTTATGTGCCGGCGATCGTTTACGGCATGGTCGGGTTCGAACTTGTCTGCGCCGCGAGCGGTGAAATCAAACACCCGGCGCGTGACGTGCCGTTCAGCGTCATCATCTCCGGCGTTCTGGTGCTCGCCTTTTACATGCTGGCGACAGTGGGCATCCTTGCCGCCATTCCGGCCGGCGACATCAACATCGTCGAAGGATTGATTGATACCCTGGCGCTTTTCTTCGCCGGGACGCCCGGCGGCGACGTCATTGTCATGGGTCTTGGAATCGCTGCGCTCTATACGTTCTTTTCCAATGGCGCGACCTGGGCGATGGGCTGCAACCGGGCAACGGCGGAGGCCGCTGTCGAAGGCGAATTGCCGAGCCTTTTCGCTATCCGTCATCCGCGTCATGGCGGTCCGATCGGCGCGGCGGTGCTGATGGGTATTGTCTGCACAGTCGTGCTTATTCTTTACGGCCGCATTGCGACTTCGAACAGCGATCTCTTCTGGTCGCTGTTCTCGTTCAGCGCGGCGATTTTCATGATGCCCTATGTCGCCCTGGTCGTCGCATTTGCGCGCCTGCGTTTCATTGACGCCGATGCGCCGCGCCCGTTCAAGGCGCCGGGCGGACGCATTTTCGCGTGCATCCTTGCAGCGCTTTGCGCAACCACTTTGCTGTTTGCAATCGCCTTATTCATTTACGTGCCGGGTGACGGTCTGCAGACGGAAACGCTGATCGGCGTTGTCATCGTCATTCTGATCGGCGAGGTCTTGATCAAGGTAGGCATGCTGGAGCGCTGGCTCGGCAGAAAGTCCCAAAGAGCTTAAACGCCCAGCGCGTCGCGCATCCGGAACCAGGTCATGCCGAGCGCCAGCATCGGATTGCCGATCGCGTCCGCCGCCGGGATCTTGAAATGCTTTACCGATTCAAAAAGATCAATGCCGTCAAATTTCGCCGCAACCGCATCGCTGAGGATTTCACCGGCGATATGACTGCAATTGACGCCGTGGCCTGAATAGCCCTGCACATAGAAAACGTTTGGCGCCGAGCGCCCGATCAGCGGTACGCGGTTTAACGGAATGGCGATCGCGCCGCCCCATCCGAATTCAGCCTTGACGTCTTCAAGCTGCGGAAAAATGCGTTTCAAGCGCGGTAACAACGTCCCCGCAATGTCCGGAACATCGCGATTATTATAGGTGCAAAGCCCGCCAAAAAGGATGCGGTGGTCGGCCGACCGGCGAAAATAATCAAGCGCCCAGTTGGCGTCACAAACGCCGAGATTGTCGGGAAGAACGCCTTTTGCGCGGTTGGCGCCGATCGATTCCGTTGCAATCGTGAAGGTTTGCGCCGGCAGCATATAGCCGCCGAGTTTTTTCTGTTCGAGCTTGTGATAGGCGTTGCCGGCAACAATGACGATCCGCGCCGTGACCTCGCCAGAAGCTGTCGAAATGACTGCCGGTTCGCCATGCCTGATCGCGTCGACTTTCGACCCTTCGAAAATCCTGACGCCAAGCCCTTCGGCCGCGCGCGCTTCGCCAAGGCAAAGGTTGAGCGGGTGGCAGTGCGCCGCGCGGCGGTCGATAAGCCCGCCGAGATAGATGTCCGAGACAACGTGGTTTTTCAGGGCCTCCGCATCGACCAGTTCGAAATGGCCGGCGGATCCGTCAGCCTTCTCGCGTTCATATTCCGCCTCCAGCGCCCGCATGTGCTTGGCGCTCAAGGCGACGGTCGCCGCGCCGTGAACATAATCGCAGTCGATCGCGTATTTTTTGAGGCGCGCCTCGATAATGTCGTTGCCGCGATAGCGCGTGCGGCGCAAAAAATCCGTCGCGCGGGCGCCAAGCTGTTTCACCATCTCGCCGTCGCCGGACCAGCCGGGAAGAACCTGTCCGCCATTACGGCCGGAGGCGCCCCAGCCGATGCGGTTGGCTTCGAGCAGCACGACGTCGACGCCGCGCTCGGCAAGCGTCAGCGCAGCCGCGACACCTGAAAAGCCGCCGCCGATGACGCAGACGTCAGCGCTGATCTTTTCTTGCAGCGGCGGTCGCGCCGGCGTCGGCGCTGCGGTCGCCGCGTAATAGGAACCGACATGAGGGATTGATTGCGTCATAGCGGTCAAAACGCCAGCAGGTAACTGTCGTATTCAAAATCAGTGACGCGTTTGTCGGCGACTGCCATTTCCTGACGTTTGCACGCGGTGAAAACGCGCGTCATCAACGCGCCGAACATCGGCGCCAGCACATCGCCGGACGCATAGGCGTCAAGCGCCGCTTTCCAGCCGAGCGCCAGTTTCGGCGCTTCCGCTTTGTAGGCGTTTCCTTCCAGCGGCGGCGGCGGCGTGAGTTTTTTGTCGAGGCCGTGCAGCACGCCGCCGAGCAGCGCGGCGAGCACCAGATAAGGATTGGCGTCGGCGCCGGAAATACGGTGTTCAAAGCGGCGATTGGCGCCGGTGTCGCCGGGAACGCGGATTGCCGCCGTACGGTTTTCATACCCCCAGGTCGCGCGCGTCGGCGCATGCGATGATTCCTGAAAACGACGCCAGGAATTCAAGTGCGGCGCAAAGAAGATCATCGCTTCCGGAGCGGTCGCGATTAGCCCGGCGATCGCATTCATGAAAAGCGCGCCGCCCTTGTCGCCGTCGCCGTCAAAGGCGTTGGCGCCTTTTGCATCAAGCATGCTCATATGAACATGCATGCCGTTGCCGGGGAGATCGCCAAAGGGTTTGGCCATGAACGAGGCAACGTGTCCGTGCTTTTCCGCAACGCCCTTGATGGCGCGCTTCAGCAGCAGCGCCTGATCGGCGGCGCGGCAGACATTCGCCTGGTGTTTCAGGTTTACTTCAAACTGGCTGGGACCCGCCTCGATGACGGCGGTGTCGAGCGGCAGGCCAAGCGCGTCCGAAGCGGCATAAAGGTCGCTGAAAAAATCCGAATAGGCGTCAAGTTCGCTCATCGCGTAGACGCGGCCGTCGACGACGCGGCGCCCGTTGAATTTCGAGGTCGGCGTCAGCGGCCGGCCGTTTTCATCTGTCTTTCCGGACAGAAGATAGAATTCAAGTTCAAGGGCGGCGACCGGATGCAATCCCTTCGCTGCGAGCCGGTTCTGCATTTCCGCGAGCAGCTGGCGCGGGTCGGCGAGAAACGGCGCGCCATCGGCTTTGGCCATCATCATCAGGGTCTGTGCGGTCGGCTGGCGCGCCCACGGCACCGGCATCAGACCCGGCTCAATTGCGATGCAGACGCCGTCGCCATCGCCTGTGTCAACGACAAGGCCATTGTCGAATACGTCGGTTCCCCAGATATCAACGCCGATGAGCGAGCGCGGCAGCCGAAGCCCGCCCTGAAAAAGCTTCATCGCGCCTTTTGCCGGTATGCGCTTGCCGCGCAGGACGCCGTTGAGATCGGCGAGAAAGGCGTCGACGAATTTCAGATCCGGCGCCGCGTCAAGAAAGGCGCGCGCTTCGTCGGCAATATTTGATACGGCGGTGTCTGCCATGGATTTTCTCGTGAGTTCGCGCCCGGCGTCAGCCGTTGGTGACATCGCGCAGCGTAAGGTCCAGCGCCTTTTTTACAAGGGTGAACAATTCGTCGATTTCGCCGTCGCTGATGACAAGGGGCGGGCAGAGGAACATGGTTTCGCCGACGGCGCGCATGACAACGCCGGACGCGAAGCAATGGCCGCGGCAAATGACGCCGGTGGCGCCGGATGCGGAGTAACGCTCCTTCGTCTTCTTGTTCTTGACCAGTTCAATCGCGCCCAGCAATCCGACGCCGCGCGTCTCGCCGACCAGCGGGTGATCCTCCAGCGCCTTCAGCTTCGATTGAAACCGCGCCGAGGCCGCCTTGCCGCGAGCGCCAACAAGTTCGCGTTCCGACAGCATCTCGATGTTTCGTGTGGCCACCGCGCAAGCGACCGGATGGCCGGAATAAGTATAGCCGTGCGCCATTTCCGAATCCGATTCGATGATCGGCTTGCTGACGCGGGCATTAAGCGCAACGGCGGAAATAGGCACGTAGCCGCTCGACATGCCCTTCGCCATTGTCATGATGTCGGGTGTGAACCCATAAGTCTGGCAGCCAAACCACAAGCCGGTGCGGCCAAAGCCGCAAATCACTTCATCCGACCACAACAGCACATCATATTTACGGCATATGCGCTCGATCTCCTGCCAGTACCCGTCGGGCGGAGTCATCAGCCCGCCGGCGCCCATCACCGGTTCGCCGACGAAAGCGGCGACATTGTCGGCGCCAAGTTCGAGAATCTTGTCTTCAAGCGCTTTGGCGGCGCGCATGGCAAATTCACCTTCGCTCTCGCCCGCCTCGCCATATTGGTAATAGCAGGGCGTTGGGCCGATATGATGAATGCGCGGCAGCGGCAGATCGAAGATCCCCTGCATGAAGGGAAGGCCGGAGAGACTGGCGCCGGCGACGGTTGACCCGTGATAAGCGCGCTCGCGGCTGATGATCGCCTTCTTGGCCGGCTTGCCCATCAGGTTCCAGTAATACCAGATGAGTTTCAGCGCGCTGTCATTCGCTTCCGAGCCGGACGAGGAAAACAGGATCTGGTCGAGGCCGGGCGGCGTTTTCGACGCAATGAGCGTCGCGAGTTCGGCAGCGTATGGCGTCGTCGTCTGGAAGAACAGGTTGTAATAGGAGAGCTTCTTCAGCGTGTCATAGGCGACGCGCGCCAGTTCCTCATCACCATAGCCGAGCTGGACGCACCACAGGCCCGCCATGCCGTCGAGGATCTTGTTGCCCTCGGAATCATGGATGTAGACGCCTTCGGCGTGAGTAATGACGCGCGGACCGTTCTCGCGCAATTCATGATGCGTGGTGAAGGGATGCAGATGATTGGCGTTGTCGAGCCCGCGAATATGCTGGGTGTAATTCGAAACTGTCATGGGAATTCCAGTTGTTGTGAAAAACGTTTATTGCCGATCAGACGTTGGTCATCAGGAAGCGCACGTCCCAAGGGCTGAGGACGGATGACCGATGTTCGTACTCCGCGCGCTTGATGGTGCAATAGGTGTCAACGAAGCTCTCGCCGAGCGCTTCGCGCAGCGGTTTCGACCTTGTAAAGTTTTCGACGCTGTCCATCAGCGATTTCGGCAAAGGCCGTTCGCGGTCCTGATAGCCTTCGCCGAGATACTCTTCGCGCGGCTCGACTTTCTCCATCATGCCGATGTAGCCGCAGACGAGCGACGCGGCGACGCCGAGATAGGGATTGATGTCGGCGCCGGCGATACGGTTTTCAACCCGGCGCGCCTCAGGACTGCTCGCCGGCACGCGCAGCCCGACAGTACGGTTTTCCCGGCTCCAATGCGTGTTGGTCGGCGCGCTCATGAACGCTTCAAAGCGGTTGAACGAATTGGTGTAAGGCGCCAGCAGCGGCATCGCCGCCGGCAGATAGGCCTGCAGTCCGCCAAGATAATGACGGAACAGGTCGCTGTCCGATCCGTCCGCGTTGGCGAAGATGTTCTTCTTGGTTTTTGAATCAATGACGCTCTGGTGCATGTGGATGGAGCTGCCGCTGCATTCCGCATAGGGCTTCGCCATGAAAGTGACGAACATGTTGTGGCGCAGCGCAACCTGCCTTGTCAGGCGCTTAAACAAAAACATCTGATCCGCAACATTGATTGCTTCATTGTGGCGGATGTTGACCTCAAACTGGCATGGCCCGTCTTCATGAATGAGCGTGTCGAGATCGACGCGCTGTATTTCGCAGAACTGATACAGCTCCTCCCACAGACGGTCGAACTCGTCGATCGCGTCGAGGCTGTAGACGTGCTGACCGAATTCCGGACGGCCCGAACGGCCTTCAGGCGCGCGCGGCTCAAGAATGACGTCCTTGAATTTCTCGATCAGATAAAACTCGATCTCTGGGCCGACGATTGGCGTCCACCCCTGTTGCGCATAGAGATTGACGACGTTGCGCAGGATCTGACGCGGCGCGAACGGCGTTGGTACGCCCTGGTCCGTCGTCGAGTCGCAGATCAAACAAGCCGTCGGGTCGTTGCTCCAGGGCGCCAGGTGCAAGGTTGACGTGTCTGGCGCCATGACAAGGTCGCGTTCGGTTGTCACCACATGATTGCTGAACTCAATCTCACCGTGGACGCTGATGGCGTAGACCGTTTCCGGAATCCGCAGACTGTGGTTTTTCATGCCATTCAAAAACAGCGCCGGCGTCATCGTTTTGCCGCGCGCCGTGCCGGTAATATCGGGCACCAGGCAAGCAACATCGGTGACGCGATTGCGCCGCAGCCAATCTTCGAGTTCTTTAAAGTCCATTGTTTCCGCCTTGAGGGCCGTCGTCTGACGGCGCCCCCCTGACCGTTCACTCCCGCCTTTGCGGCCCCTCGCGCCGATGCTGCGCCCGCGGCGCCGCATTGCGTCCCTGGTGCGCTGCACGGAAAGGCGGCGGCGCAAGGAGAGTGTGATCACATTTACAGAGGCGGGATGAAATTGGCAAGACGGCGAAAAAATCTTGCAATTACAACCGCTAATGCTGAACATTGGGCGCCCTGTAATTTCTGCATTGTGGCGGGGCAGGGTTAATCCTGTGGGGTGCGGACTTGGCGGTTACGCGGTATCAGAAAACGGCTGGAAACACACCGAGCGCAAAAAAAGCGGGCGCGGGTAAAAAGGCGCCGGTCGTCCACGAAGAAGTCTATGCCCGGTTGCGCCGCGCCATCATTGACGGGCAGCTGGAGCCGGGCAAGGCGCTTTCGGTAAGAACCCTCGCAGCTGAATTTTCGGTGAGCGCCATGCCGGCGCGAGAAGCCATTCGCCGGCTGGTGGCGCTTGGCGCGCTCGAACTGACGCCAACGCGCCGCATCGTCATCACACGGATGACGCCGGGCCGGGTCGAAGAACTTACCGAAGCGCGCTCATTGCTGGAGCCGCGTCTTGCCGCCCGCGCTTTTGATCAAACGCAAGGCAACGCGCGCGCGCGGGCGGCGCTGATTGCGCGGCTGTCAAAAACCGACAAGCGGCTCGACGCCGCTATCGAGCGCGGCGACGTCACCGCCTACAGCAAGGCCAACAGCGAGTTTCATTTCACGCTCTATGAAGCCGCCAAAGCGCCGGTTCTTCTCGGCGTCGTTGAAAGCCTGTGGCTGCAAACGGGCCCGTTCATGCGAGTTGTCGTCACCCTCATTGGCGCTGCGACCATGGTTGATCAGCACAAGGAAGCAATTGACGCGCTCGCGGTTGGCGACCGCAAGAAATTCGAAACAGCGATCCGCCTCGATATTCTCGAGGGGATGCGCTGGATCGGCGAGGCGGAACGGCTCAAATAGACGGGGATGCAATCCTATTCCGCGGGAGCTGCCTTTGAATAGACTTCCTGCCCGCCGAACCAGGTTTCAAGAACCTGTGTTTCGCCAATCTTGTCGGCGCCGCCGCCGTCGGCAAGGTCAAAGATATCCTGATCGACAATGATGAAGTCAGCTTTTTTCCCGGCTTCAAGCGATCCGACGGCGCTGTCCTGCTTCAATGCTTTGGCGGCGTTGATCGTATAGGCGTCAACGGCGTCATAAATCGACAGTGCTTCGGCGGCGTTGAGCGCGCCGGCCCGGTGAAGATCGCGGGTGACGGCGCCTTCGATATTCTCGAAGGGTCGCGGGTCGCGGGTGTCGACCGGCGCGTCGGACCCCGCGATGATGACGCCGCCCGCCTTGCGGATTGATTCAGCCGGATAGGCGTTCTTCATGTAATAGCCGGTCAAGTCATAAATGCCGCCTGGCCCGTCGATGCGATCGACGAACGGGATCACCGACAGATCATATTGCGGATCAATTGTCGCCCAGGCGAAAGTCAGCGACGCGTAAGCGCCGAGCGTCTTGAAGCGTGCAATATCCTCCGGCCGCACCAATTGCAGATGCGTGACGATGTGGCGGGTTTTGGATTTGTGGTCCGTCTGCGCGTTTTCGATTGCATCAAGCGATGCTTCGACGGCGCGGTCGCCGATCGCATGGATGTGGAAGGTGAAGCCGGCTTTGTCGCCAAGATTGACATAGTCGCGAATGACGCTTTCTGGGTGCTGCAAGACGCCAGCGCTGATGATGCATTGCAGCGGATGAAAGCCGTTGGCCTTGATAAAGGCTGCGGCATCAACCGGCGCATTCCCGTTGGCGACGGCGCGCGCTTTGAGGCAGGTTTCCGAGTTGAGATCGACGTAGCCCGTGACGCGAACTGCGCCGCCTTCATTGGTGAAGATCGGTTGCAGATAATCCCGGGACAGCGCCCCATTCGGCAAGGTCGGCGGAACGCTGAGCGGATCGCCTTCCAGCACGCCGTCGGCAAAGAGTTTCAGATAATCAGCCCGGATCAACGGTGACGCGGCGTATTTGTCGCGAATGGCGCCGGCCTTTGCGAGCAGCGAGACGTAATCGACGCTTCCGTCGTCTTGCTGATAAGCGCTCGGATCAAAATAGAGCGCCAGCGTTGCGCGTGCGTGGAATTCGCCACGGGCGACTAGGGCGTCGTAAATCGGCAATGTGTTCGGGTCGGCGGCGGCGTCCATGAATGAGGTAATGCCGCGCGGCAACGTCACATCCATCAACCGTTCTGGATGGGCAAGGCGCTTGGCCGCTTCGGCGCGCTGCATCGCTTCGGTATCGAGCCGTCCGTAAATATAGCTTTCGGTCAATTTGCCGTTTGGTTCGCCCGATGCATCGACGCCAACATATTGTGCAAGATCGGCAAAGTCGGTCTTCAGTGTCGCCTTGTTGAGGCCGACGGTTTCGCCTGAATCGCTTTTCGCTGTCGCAAGGGCCAGTGAATTGACCGCGAAGTGATGGCCGTCGGTGCCTTCGAGCAAGACCGGATTTTCGGGCGCGGCGGCGTCAAGGGCTGCGCGGATCGTCTTGAACTGGGCGCCTGGCTGGTTGCCGCGTTCAAATTCCCAGAGTTCGACAAACAGCCATTCGCCCGGCGCTGGTGAAAAGCGCGCGACGCACGAACCGACGAATTTCGAAAGCTCGACCAACGTCATCGCCGTCTTGTCGATCGTGCAGGTGTCGACTTCCATGGCGCCGACAGGGTGAATATGGGCATCGTGCAAACCGGGAAGGACGAGACGCCCCGCAAGGTCGATTGTTTTTGTCTCCGGCCGCGCAAATCTGGCGGCCTTGTCTGCGCTTCCGGCAAAGACGATTTCGTCGCCGCGGACGGCGATTGCTTCGACGAAGGAACGGTCCTTATTTGCGGTGTAGATCTTGCCGCCGGAAAGAATGACGTCAGCGCCGCCGCCTTCGGATGTGGCGCAGCTGGCGGCCAGCGCTGCAAGAAATCCAACCGCAATCATTCGCCCCCGTTTCATGTCTCCCTGTTTCATGTTCCCGTGTTTCATGTCATTGCCCTCTTCGCCGACGCTAGCTTGCGCAGTTCCATCTCAGACGATTATGGCGTCTAATACAATGGAGCCGCGCATCTGGCCAACCGTTAGGGGTAATGCTACATGGCGAAACGGCCGCCGCCCGATCCAACAGTCGCGTCATTGTTGCGGGACGGTTTTGCAGCCTTGCAACAAGGGCGGCCACGCGATGCGGCGCTGATCTGCAAAAAAGCTATCACTGCCGCGCCGGATCTGCCCGAAGCGCATTTCCTTGTCGGTCTCGTCGCGCTTGATCTCGACGACAAGAAAACCGCGGTGCGGGCCTTTGGCACGGTCACGAAAATCGACGAGACCCACGCCGCGGCGTGGGTGCAGCTGGCGCGGCTTTTCATGCGACTTGGCCAACCGGCGCGCGCGGAAATGGCGCTGACGGCGGCGGTCCGGGCCGGCGTCGATGATGCGCCGGTCGCCGATATCGCCGGCGTCGTCGCGTCATTGCTTGGCGATCAGAAGCAGGCAAAACGCTGGTATGAACTCGCTTGCCGCAAGGCGCCGGAAAACGACGACTATGCGGTCAATCTTGCAACCGCGTTGATGTTTCTCGGTGAGATGGACGAAGCCCGGTTGGTCCTTGAAAAACTGCTGAAACGCAATGATCGCGTCGCTCAAGGGCAATGGCTGCTGTCGTCGATCGTCAAGGCAGCAACACCGCAGCGGGCTGACGATCTGGCGGCGCGCGCCGCGGCCGCGCCCGCGCAGTCAGCGGCGTTTCTCGGTTACGCCGCCGGCAAGGAATTCGAAGATTGCGGCGACTGGGACAAAGCGTTCGCCGCCTTTGATCTTGGCGCACGCGCCAAACGCTCGCTTGTCGATTATGATGAGGCCGGCGAGGAACGATTGTTCGTCGCGCTTCGTAATATCTTTTCGGCGGACTGGGCGGCCGAGAAAAGGGAAGGAGCGGACGATCCGTCGCCGATCTTTGTGGTAGGCCAGCCGCGCACCGGAACGACCCTCATAGAACGGATCATCACCAGCCATTCCATGGCTGAATCAGCCGGAGAGTTGCAGCAGTTCCGGCTTTCGGTCCGGCGCCTGTCAAAGGCCGGCGATGACAAGACCGTCGATGAATCCGTCCGCGACTGGGCGATGGTTGATCCAAAGGCGCTTGGCGAAGAGTATTTGCGCGCCTCAATGACAATGCGCAGCAGCGCCGCGCGTTTTGTCGATAAACTGCCGGGAAACTATCTCTACTTGCCGCTTATCCTGACGGCGCTGCCGAATGCGCGCATCGTGCATGTGACCCGTGATCCGATGGACAGTTGCTTTTCGAGTTTCAAGCAGCTTTTCGCCGACGCCTATTTTCATTCCTATGACCAAGGCGAAATGGCGCGCCATTACAGCCGCTATCGCCGCTTGATGGACCACTGGCGGCGGCTGTTTCCGGGTCGCTTTCTCGACGTTTCCTACGAAGAAAGCGTGACGGATATCGAGCCGCAGGCGCGCCGGCTGATCGAATTCCTCGGCCTTCCCTGGGAAGACGCTTGCCTGCATTTTTACGAACAGGACGCCTCGGTCGCGACTGCCAGCGCCGTCCAGGTTCGCGAGCGGGCGCACACGCGCTCGGTCGGGCGCTGGCGCCGCTATGAGCGTCATCTTGAGCCGACGCGGGCGGCATTGGCCGCGGCCGGCGTCGTCTGAGAGGGCCGATGACCGTCAGGGTGTGATCACGAATACCGGCCGCGATCGCACCGCAGCCGGCCATCAGGCATTCCGGAAAATAATGCGTTAACTACCTGATATCACTTACTAATAATGTTTTTTGCCAGTGTCGTTCTTGGGCCACACCGTAGCCTAAAGATTGTCGTGGAGGGTCAATTCATTTGTCAGCGGCCTCAAGCCCTCTATAAAAAATGCAGGCGATTCGGAGAGCCGGGGGGGCCGGGTCCGTTTTTCTTTTGAGGAAGGGTCGGCACGATGTTGAAAACTGGCGCTAAGATCCGGTCGATGCGGGGCGCGCTTGCGCGAAGTTCGGCGCTTTCACTGTCTCTCGCGCTGATGGTTTCGCCCGCTTTCGCGCAGGATGACGAAATTGTCGTCACCGCGCAGAAGCGCTCTCAGTCCATTCAGGATGTGCCGCTCGCCATTTCGGCCTTCGGCGGCGAGTTTGTCCGCGACGTCAATCTTGACGACGTCAAGGATCTGGTGACCTTCACGCCCGGCGTCACCGGCAACACCTTCGACAGTTTCATCGACTACATCAATGTGCGAGGCATCTCGACCAACGACTTTGGCGTTGGCGGCGACCCGTCGGTGCCGTTCTTCAAGAATGGCCTTTATCAGGGGCGCAACGGCGCCGTTGTCACGACCCTCTACGACATCGAGCGCGCTGAAGTGCTGCGCGGCCCGCAAGGTTTCCTCTTTGGCCGCAATGCCATTGGCGGCGCCATTAACGTCATCACCGCCAGGCCGAAACTCGACGCCTTTGGCGGCTATGCGGAACTCGACATCGGCGAGCGCGGACGCGTCGTCGGCGAGGCGGCGATCAACATTCCGTTTTCAGAAAAATTTGCGGTCCGGCTTTCCGGTTATGGCGGCAAGGAAGACGGATATGTCGATAACCTCTTTTATCCGAACGCCGATCCGCTGATTGGGTTCAACAAGGGTGCCGGGCGTTTCTCGGCGCTCTATGAAGATACGGGCTTCGACGCGCTTTTGACGATCGAATACGAACGGCGTGAACAGTCGGGCTCGGTTTATCGCGCAACTGAGCTTGGCGACAGCTGGGACAATCTCGTCAGTATATTTGGCGTGTCGATGCGCGGCGACGGCCGCGATATCGATAGTGATCTTGGCCTGGGCGAAAAAGACGACGCCACCATATTCAGCGCTGGTCTTGAGATGAATTTCGATCTTGGCGGCGTTACCCTGACATCGCTCACCGGTTTCAAGGACCACAGCTACCAATACGCGGAGGATTTCGACGGTACGCCGCTTAACATCAATGACTACGCGCAAGATCAGGAAGGCCAGTATTTCGAGCAGGAATTGCGGCTCCTGTCCGACAATGAAGGGCCGTTCTCGTGGTATGTCGGCGCGTCGTATTATCACGAAGATATCGACGTGTTGTTCTCGCAGCACGGCAATGAAGATGTGATGTGCAACTATTATCTCAGCTATTACGGCTTTTCGAACTGCACGGACTATTTCGCCTATTACTATTACGCCTTCATGCCTAGCCCGGACGGGCTGCTTGAGCAAAACCGCGTGCGCGGCCGTTATCACGGCTGGGCCGCCTATATCGACACGACTTATGAATTGAGCCCCAAATTCGATATCGGCGTCGGCCTTCGCTATTCCAAGGATGTCAAGGATTTTGGAATCTGGGCGCTGCCGGTCTCAAGCCAGCTGGGGCCGTATTTCGCCCTCGGTTTCACTTCGACCGATTACCTCACCGACAAGCAAAGCTGGGACGCGTTTACGCCGCGCTTCATTGCGCGCTGGCATCCAAGCGATGACTGGATGATTTTCGGAAGCGCGACGCGCGGCTTCAAATCAGGCGGCTTTGGAAGTTTCACCATCGCCCAGAGTGCGCTTACCTATTGCGGCCCGTTCAGCACAAGCTGCCTCAATCTCAATCCGGGCGATGCGACGCCGAACACGTTCGAGCCGGAAAAAGCCTGGTCGTATGAGGTTGGCGCCAAGGGTTCGCTCGGCGCGATCAAGCTCGACGCCAACGTCTATTACTATATATATAAAGACCTTCAGGTCATCGTACCGGGCGTCGGCGGCGGCATCCTCGTCGACAATGTTGGCAAGGTGAACGGCTGGGGCGTTGAAGGATCGGCGACTGCGCCGCTCGGCCCCAACTTCGATTTGATGCTGACAGGCGCGTGGGCGGATTCGGAAGTAACCTCAGCGCAGGCGCTGTGCGACGGAACGCTCGCCTGTGAAGGCCAGCCGCAACCGGCGGTGCCGAAATTCTCGGGCTCGGCGGTGCTGCGCTTCAACGCGCCAGTCGGGCCGGGTTCAATCAAGGCGTCAGCCGAACTCTTCGGCCAGACCGACACCTATGGCGGCTTGCTGCGTCTTCCGGAGGCGCAAAATGACGGATACGCCGAACTTGCGCTGCGACTCGGGTATGCCGCCAACGCCGGCTGGTCGGTCACGGGTTATGTCGAAAACCTGACCAATGCGCTCTACTACACGGGCGCGGCGGAAGGCGGATCAATTCTTCCCGCGCATTATTTCGGCCCGTCGCGTCCGCGCACCTTCGGCGTGCGGATGACCTATGATTTTGGCGGCTAAGGTCTTTCGCGTTGTGCTGATCGGATGACCGTGCGAAAGGTCAGGCATTGGCGCGCGCGGCGCCGTGCCGCCGCCCATCGTTGAAACGCCATATTGCGCCATGCAGATCAGAAGCGGCATCGTCTACAACTCGTTCAAATACACGATGTACGCGTTGCTGGTCGTCAATCTGGGCTTTTTCTACGAGGTGAACAGCGCAGCCGAGGCCGCGACTTTCAAACACGGCGCCTCTCTTGGTGATCTTGTTGTCGCTTACGCGGACGCCATCGATTCGTTCGCGTGGATCGGTCTTCTGATGATGTTCGAAATCGAAACGTCCTATACGCCGCCGGTGCGCTACGAACGCTGGGTCGGCCCGCTGATTGGCGCGATCACGCTGCTTTTCTGGGCGGGCATCGTCTATTCGTTTTACGGCTATGTTGGCGGGCTCGACATGCTTCGGGGATTTGCGCGCTATTCAGGGCCGGACCCCTGTTCGCTGGTTGGAACCGGCGCGCAATTTGCAGCGACGCTTGATGAATATGCGCCGCTTGACGCCGGCAATTGCCGGGGCCTTGCCGCGGCCGCGTTTTACAACGCCGACCTCAAGATGTTTGCCTCTCCTCATGGGTTCAGCCTGATACAGCAATTGAAGTGGCTCGACATCGTCAACGCCGGCGTATGGATACTTCTCGGCGTGCTGATTGAAATAGAGATTTTCATGCGGGTCACACGGCGGGCGACGCCGAAGATCCTTCGAACGCTTCATATCGCCCAGTTTCCGTTCTGGATTGTATTGGTCGCGGCGGTGATTTACTGGCTGGCGCTTGGCGAGCCGGTTTACGGCTGGGACGCCTTTTTGTGGATCGTCTGTTTCTTCTTCATTGAACTGAACATGATGGCCAAACACGAACACAATGCGCGCAAGCGCGCCGGGGAACTCCCCGCCTGATCAACGCCGAAACCGGAGCAGTCCATGAGCCTCATCAATACGCCGCCTTTGCTTGATCGTCATCGCTCGGTCATGCCGTCCTGGCTCTCTCTTTATTACAAGGACCCGATTTCGCTGGTTTCCGGCGACGGGCGCCGCGTTCGCGATGCGGACGGCAACGAGTATCTCGATTTCTTCGCCGGCATCCTCACCAACATGATCGGATACAACGTGCCCGAGATCGTCGAGGAGATCCGCGATCAGGCTGGCAAGATGCTCCACACTTCGACCTTGTATCTCATCGAATCGCAGATTGAACTCGCTGAAGAGATTGCGTCGCTTTCCGGCATTCCTGATGCGCGCGTTTTTTTTACCTCGTCCGGGAGTGAAGCCAATGATGCAGCCCTGATGCTGGCGACAACCTATCGCCGCTCCAATCAGGTGCTGGCGATGCGCTATTCTTATCACGGCAGAACCATGTCGACGATGCCGGTCACCGGGCACTCGACCTGGTCGGCGTCATCGCTGTCGCCCTTCATGGTGAATTATGTTCACGGCAGCTATCCCTATCGCAGCCCCTTCGCGCATCTGAAGGGTCTGGACTATATCGACGCCTGCGTTACCGACCTGAAAGAAATTCTCGATGTTGCAACCGCCGGCGACGTCGCCTGTCTGATCGCTGAACCGATCACCGGAGTAGGCGGATTTGGAACGCCGCCTGATGGTCTCTTCGGCGATTTCCAGAAAGTTCTGAAAGACCGCGGCATTCTCTTCATCAGCGATGAAGTGCAGACGGGCTGGGGACGAACCGGCGAGCATTTCTGGGGATACCAAGCCCACGGCGTGACGCCCGATATTCTGACTTTCGCCAAGGGCCTCGGCAACGGTCTTGCGATTGGCGGCCTTGTTGCGCGGGCCGAGGTGATGAATTGCTTCAAAGCGAATTCGCTGTCGACCTTTGGCGGCAATCCCTTGTCGACACGCGGCGCGCTGGCGACGCTGCGCTACCTCAAGAAACATGGGCTGCAGAGAAACGCCGCCGAGCGGGGCCAGGAATTGCGCGATGGTCTTGTCCGGATTGCGGCAAAGTCAAAGACCATCGGCGACGTTCGCGGCAAGGGGCTGATGCAAGGGCTCGAATTCGTCGAACCCGGTACCATGAAACCGAATGCCGCAGCGTCGCTGGCGCTGCTTGAGGAGACAAAGTCGCGCGGGCTGCTGATCGGGCGTGGCGGACTTTATGGCAACACCAACCGCATCGCGCCGCCACTGACCATCACCGCGGCCGAAGTGAAGGAAGGCCTCAGCATCATCGAAGCGGCGATGACGGCGATCGAATAGCGTTACGCAAGCGGCTTCAGGCGCGCCTTTGTCTTGCCTTCATGCGGCGTCGCCGCCGCCGGGTCGTCGGGCCAGTCATGTTTTGGATATTGGCTGCGCATATCCTTCGCCATGTCACGATAGCCGCCCGACCAAAACCCCGGGAGATCTTTCGTCAGCGCAATCTGGCGGCGCGCTGGCGACAACAGCGATATCGTCAACGGTCTTCTGCCGCGCAGGATCGCCGGATGAATGGCGAGGCCGTAAAATTCCTGAACGCGCGCCTCAACAATTGGGCCGCCATCCGCGAGATAGTCGACTCCGAGCTGACGCCCCGCCGGTGTCGCAATCGACAAGGGAGCAATTTCGTCAAGCGTACGAGACGCTGACCAGTCAAGAAGACCCATCACGCCGCGCTGCAGCTGTTCCGCCGACGGGCGCGACAGGCTTGGCGGATCGCCGAGCAGCGGCGCCAACCATTCACCGGCGCGATCGGTCAGCATCCCGTCACTGAATTCGGGCCAGTCCTCGCCGAATTCCGATCGCGCGAGGGCAAGGCGCGCCTGCGTCTCGCGAATGGCGGTTGCGTTTTCGAGAAGCCCGAGGCCGTGAAGACGGAGCGCTTCCAGGATTGCTGTCAAGGCCGCGTCGCCGGATGGCGTCGGCAGCGGTGTTTCCGACAGGACGATCGCGCCGAGGCGCTTGACTCGCCGTGCCTTGAACGTTCCGCGCGCAACGTCAAATTCCGCCGTCTCAATGGTTTTGACGCCGCCCAATTGCAATGCATCGGCGTCCGCCAGCGGCGCCGCCGCGAGAATGCGCGGATTTGCGGCTGAACCGATCATGTCGGCGACCGCGAGCCATTGTTCTCCCGCAAGCGGCGTCGACTTGTCCAATTGTGCAGCGCGGCCGTTCGCCAGCAAGAATTGTCCATGTTCGCCCGGTTTGGCGCGGGCAATCATTGACGGCAGGGCTTCGGCGATAGCGCGGCCGGATTGCGCTATCGGCGCCGGCGTTGCGCGTTTCGCCCATTGCGACGCCTGATCGCGCAATGACCGGGCGCGCGCCGACCCATCGCGGCGAAAATTTTCCAGGCGGTCGCGCAAATCAACGCTGTCGCCGCCGAGCCCGCGTTCACTGACAAGTGCGGCAATTTCGGCGGCGAGGGCGCGTGCTGACGGCTCACGCGCACCGGCGATCATTGCGGCAAGACGCGGTTGCAGCGGAAGCCTCGCCATGTCGCGGCCGCGCTCGGTCAGCGATCCATGCTGGTCGATTGCGCCAAAGGCGCGCAGTTCATCTCTGGCCGCGGCGAGACGGCCTGCGGGCGGCGCGTCGACCCACGTTAGCCGGCTTGCGTCGCGCTCGCCCCATTCGGCCAGCGACAAGACGAGGCTCGAAAGATTCGCCGTGAGAATCTCCGGAGTTGGCTCCGCCGCAAAGCCGCGCGTTGCTTCCTCATCCCACAATCGATAACAGACGCCGGGACCCATGCGGCCGGCGCGGCCGCGGCGCTGATCGACATTGGCGCGCGCGGCGCGCCGCGTTGTCAATGTCGGGCTTGCCGATGATGCGTCGAATTCTGCGACACGCGCCAGGCCGGCGTCGATGACGGTGTCGACCCCTTCGATTGTAAGCGAACTTTCGGCGATATCCGTTGAGAGCACAATCTTTCGCATTCCCGGCGGCGCGGGAGAAACCGCGCGGTCCTGTTCGCCCGGCGACAGGGCGCCAAAGAGCGGCGCGACGATAATATTGTCCGCAAGATCATCAAGGCGCTCGGCGGTCCGCAGGATTTCGCCCTGGCCGGGCAGGAAGACGAGAATTGACCCGGTCTGTTCGCGCAGGGCCCGCCTTGCGGCGCGCGCCGCCTGATCCTCGATGCGATCGCTGGCGCGGCCGAGGTAAATCGTCGAAACCGGATGAATCCGGCCATCGCTTTCAACCACTGGCGCTGCAATCGCCTTGGCGATGCGCGCGGTGTCAAGCGTTGCCGACATCAGGACGATGCGAAGGTCGGGCCGCAGTCCGTCCTGCGCATCGATGGCGAGCGCGAGACCAAGATCGAGATTGAGCGAGCGCTCGTGAAATTCATCAAAGAGGACAGCGCCGACGCCGGAAAGTTCCGGGTCCGACAGGATTCGGCGGGTGAAAAGGCCGTCGGTAATCACCTCAATGCGCATGTCAGCGGAGACCTTGCGGTCAACGCGCGTGGTCAGGCCGACAACACCGCCGACGCTTTCGCCCAAGGTCGCGGCCATCCGCTGCGCCGCCATGCGCGCTGCAATCCGGCGCGGTTCAAGCAGGAGAATTGTTTTTCCCTTGAGCCAGGCCTCTTCAAGCAGCGCCAATGGCGCGCGCGTTGTCTTGCCCGCGCCCGGCGGCGCGGCCAGAATAAGGCGGCTCCCGCCGGCGAGCGACGCGCAAATCGCTGGAATAACCTCGTCGATCGGCAAATCGGTCATGCAAAAGAACTTTTACGCGGCGGCGGGCTGAGACTAAGCTAATCGGGGGTTGGGCGACACAGGATTGATCATGGCAGGAACCGACTGGATCGCCTCGTTTGATTTGCGCAATGTCGACAAGGCGTTTTTCGACAATCCATATCCGGTTTACCGCGCGCTGCGCGAGCGTGACCCCGTTCATCGCCAACCGGACGGAAGTTATTTCCTGACGCGATACGATGATCTTGCAAGCGTTTATCGCGACCGGCGGTTCAGTTCCGACAAGAAGATAGAATTCAAGCCAAAATTCGGCGACAGCCCGCTCTATCTCCATCACACCACAAGTCTGGTGTTTAATGATCCACCCTATCACACGCGGGTCAGAAAATTGCTGGCGCCCGCCTTTACGCCTCGCGCCGTCAAGATTCTCGAACCGCGATTTTCCGCGCTCGTCGAAGGCCTTCTTGATACGGCGCTGGCGCGCGGCGGCATGGATGTCGTCACTGATTTTGCGACGCAGCTTCCCGTCGAAATCATCGGCGACATGCTGGCTATCCCGAAAGAAGAGCGCACGCCGCTGCGCAACTGGTCGCTCGCGATTCTTGGCGCGCTTGAACCGGCGCCAAGCAAGGATGCGCTCGACTGGGGAAACCGGTCGGTCGATGAATTTTCTGAATTTCTTGCGGCGCATATCGAGCGGTTTCGGCAAGGAAGACTTGCCGGCGGCGATGTGCTGGGGATGCTGGTCGCGGAACGCACCGCCGAAGGCGAACGGCTCAGCGATGTCGAGCTGATCCAGAATTGCATCTTTCTATTGAACGCGGGGCATGAAACAACAACCAATCTCATCGGCAATGCGATTGCAGCGCTGCTGGACCATCCCTCGGAGCTGCAGCGCCTGCGCGATGAGCCGGCGCTGATCGATACGGCGGTTGAAGAGTTTCTGCGATTTGAGAGTTCCAATCAGCTTGGCAATCGGCGCGTGACCGAACAGCTTGAGATCGGCGGCGTGACAATGGAGCCTGGCGCGCTGGTGACGCTTGGTATTGGCGCCGCCAACCGTGACCCGTCGCAGTTTCCAGATCCGGACCGGCTCGATATTGCGCGCACGCCGAACCGGCATCTGGCTTTCGGTGGCGGCATGCACGCCTGCGCCGGGATGTCACTGGCGCGCGTTGAAGCGCAGATTGCAATGGGCCGTTTTCTGGCGCGCGTTCCGCACTTCCGGCGGTCGGGCGAAGCAAGGCGCGGCGGCCGCGCAAGATTTCGCGGCTTTCTGGCGTATCCAATTGAATTTTACTGATCGGCTGGTTTTCTAGCGGCCGGCGCCGCGCGCGGCGTTCGCCGCTTGTCTGATCACCTCCGCATCGCCGATATGATTGGCGAGAATAACGATCAGCCGGGCGTTGACCTTTGTGCTTTCGTCCTCGGTGAGGCCCTCATGCATCGCGATAATCGCTTCATAAATGTCGTCCGGCGCCGTGACGTTGGGCTTGAGCGTCAAAGTCATCTTTTATCTCCATTACCAGTCGCACGCTGCAGCGCGTCCCTGATTGCCGCCGCGTCAGGGTTTTTCCAGCGCGCCGCAACGTGCTGATCCGGGCGGATCAGATAAGCAACGCCGTCACCCGCATCATAACGGGCTCTCGCAAATTCGTTCAGCGGTACGTGAATGACGGCGAGCGTCTCCGCGAGCGATGAGAGTTCATTACTGCCGGCGCTCGCTTCATCGGTGAATACCAGCAGCTTGAATTGATCGCCCAGGGCGCCAAGAAGCCACGGCTGTTGGCCGTTCAACGGTGCGTCGATACACGGCGCGCCCGGTTTCGGGCCGGCGTCGAACAGATCGGCGTCTGGCGTCGAGAGAATTGACCCTTCATAGGGAACGGCCTGCGAAAGCCGCCCGGAATTGACGAAGGGACGCGCGAATTCGTGATCGCGCGCAAGTTCAAGAACCGCGTCACGAAAAGCTGTCGCCACTTTTGATTTCGGCGTCATGAAGTCGGTTGCGCGCGTCGAGTTCAATATATTGACGTCGGCGACCGTGATCGCTTCGTCATTATAGGTTTCAAGCAGCGCTGCCGGCGACCGTCCAGCCAGCACGCGTTCGAGCTTCCAGGCGAGATTGTCGATATCCTGCAGCCCGCCATTGCAGCCGCGCGCGCCGAAGGGCGAAACCAGATGCGCCGCGTCGCCGGCAAAGATCACGTGGTCATGAACGAAGCGTTCCATGCGGCGGCACTGAAATGTGTAAATCGACAGCCATTCGAATTCGAAATCGACATCGGGGCCGAGCATGCCGCGCACAAACGGCGTGACGTTTTCGGGCTTGATTGCTTCGTTCCGGTCGATGTTCCATCCGAGCTGGAAATCGAGTCTCCAGACGCCATCCGGCTGTTTGTGAACGAGGCTTGAGGCGCCGGGCCAGGGCGGGTCGAAATGGAACCAGCGCTCCGCCGGTCGTTCCTGTTTGAACCTGACATCGGCAATGAGAAAATTGTCTTCAAAGATGCGCCCGACAAAGTCGAGGCCCATCATTGTGCGGACCGCCGATTTGTTGCCGTCGCAGGCGAGTAGATAGCCGGCCTCGATTGAATAGGGGCCGTCAGAGGTTGAGACGTCGACCAGTACGCCGTCACTGCGCGGCGTGACGCCAATAACCTCATGGCCCCAGCGGATTTCGATATTTGGATGTTTCGCTATTTCGTCGAGGAGATATTCTTCGACGTAATATTGCTGGATATTGATGAAAGCGGGGAATTTCTGCGCTTTGACCGGCAGCAGGTCGAACTCGTAGATCGGCTCGGCGGCGCCCTTCCAGAAGACCTTCCCTTTTTCCCAGATGACGCCTTTGTCCAGCAAGCGGTCGCCGATCCCGAGCCGGTCAAAAATTTCAAGCGAACGCTTTGAAAAGCAGATTGCCTTAGACCCGCGAGCGATGAACGGCAATGCGTTGACGACAACAGCTTTCAGGCCCCTGCGTCCCATGTCGAGCGCCAGCGACAGGCCGATCGGCCCGCCGCCGACAATCACAGTCTCAAGCGATTCAACACCCTGCGCCAATCGTGGCGGCAGCCGGGTCGCGCCGTATTGCTTCCAGATTGGGATGTTGTCAGTTCTGGTCACGGCTTCGCCATCGGCTCGTCAGCCCTGCAATTTCGCCCAGACCTCGCGGTCGCGTTCGGCTGTCCAGATCACCGGCCAGTCAAGCCCGGAATATTCGTCCCAGAGGCGTTGCACATTGAACGGCATGCAATGTTCGAAAATCGGCCACTTGCCGAATTTTGGCGATAGCGCCTTGTGCGCGGCCTCGAAAGCGTCCTTGACGGTTCCGCCGTTTCCGTGAACGCCGCCGACTTCGCGCTGCATCGCGAGCAGGAAGTCGCGCGTCTGTTCAATAGCAGCGTCCACCTCTTTGCGCCCTCGCGCCACAGCACCCCGTCCGCCGACCAGCGCCTCGGCGCCAAACGCCTTGACGTTGTCGAGCGTCGCCGCCGCCCAGTCCATGTGAAATGCGTCGCCGGTATAAAGCGCAGCTTGTGCTTCGACGAGGTCGCCTGCGAATAGAACCTTGTGCTTTGGAAGCCAGGCGACAACATCGCCGCCGGTATGACCGCGCCCGCAATATTGAAGAATAAGGTCGCCGCGATCGCCGCCAAGTTCAATTGTCAGCCTGTCGTTGAAGACAACCGGCGGATGGGTCAGGCCGGGGATCGAGTCCGGGTCGCGGAACAGGCGCGGCATGCGCCCGAATTCGGACGCCCAGTCTTCCATGCCGCGTTCATTGATCAATTTGCGCGTTGTCTCGTGCGCGATGATCTCGCCGGCGTTAAACGCCGAAGCGCCAAGGACGCGCACCGCGTGATAATGCGAAAGCACGAGATAGCGAACCGGCTTGTCGGTTTTCTTGCGCAATTCGTCCAGCCAGGCGCGGGCGGCGACCGGTGTTGCGCGCGCTTCGAATGCAACGAGAAAATCCTCGCCTTCAATGGCGCCGACATTGGGATCGCCTTCTGCTGTCAGCGCGTAGACGCCCTCCGCCAGCACCTCAAGCGTTTCGCGCTTTTCCGAAAGGTCAGCGGACGAGGCGAACGGTTTTGTCATGATAATTCTTTCAATTGAAATGACAGGCGGCGCAAAAGTGTGATCTAGGACTTCTGTCCAATATGTTGCGATTCTTCTTTGGATGGGTCAAGTTGGCCGAGTTCGGGAAGAAGACTGCGCCAAAAGGGCGATCATGCGAAAACTCAGACCGCAGAAACGCGACAATTCGGCGTCCCCCCGCGGGCAAATTGCCGTCGCCTCGATTTTGACTGCGGCGCGCGACGTCCTTATCGACGAGGGCTATCCGCGCCTTACCATGCGTAATGTTGCCGACCGCGCAAAAATGACTGTTGGCAATCTCTCTTATTATTACGCCAACAAGGAAGATCTGCTTCACGATCTCCTTGAGGCGGTTATCCAGGGCTATGTCGAGGATTTTGACCGCATCGCCGGAGATAAAGAGCGTTCGCCTGACGAGCGGCTTGAAGAAATGATCCGTTTTGTTGTCGGGGACCTCGCGACCAAGGAAACGACCGGGTTTTTCCCGGCGCTTTGGGCGCTGGCGAGCCATGATGATTTCGCCGCCAAAGAGATGAGTAGTATTTACGAAGTCGAGCGAAATGCCTTCGCTCGCGTTATTGCTGAAATACGTCCCGACCTCCAGAAAAAAGACCGCGATCTACTTGCGCTGTTTATTTCAGCCTCGATTGAAGGCCAAACCATGTTCATCGGATACCGACGGGAAAAAGCGGCGACCGGACCGATGATTGCAAATGTCGCCGCCTACAGCTTCTTGTCCCTCGTGCGGACGATCGACGCCGCGACGATTCGCGGGCTCAAGGTCGCCGCAAGGACCAGCGAACGGCGCGCGGCCTCATGACTGAGGCGAAAAACCCGCACTTTGCTGTGGATTGAATGCGCGATGCCCTTGCCGCTTGACGCACTGCGGTAAGGGCGGCAGAGTTTGATCTAGGACAAGGGTCCTAGAAGAAATTACTGATTTTGCTGCATTGCAGCATACCGAAAGGGAGAAGGGGCGTCATGGCAATTGACCGGATTGCAGTTAGCCGGATTGGGCTACCCGCCTGCTTGATGTTTTTCGCCGTTGTAGCAGCGCCGGCGGTGGCTGAACTGCCAGTCGAGCCGACGCCCGCGGTAAGGACCTTGCCCGCGGAATTTCCCGACAGCTTTGTCTATCTCGTGGACCCCAATTTCTTCGGCATCGAAAGCGGGAAGGTGGTGATTGCGGATGTCGGTTCGGAAACCGATCATGAACGCGGTATTATCGGCGCGGCGCAATTTGGTTTTTTTGCAGCGGCCAAGACGCGGCCTGAACTTTATGTCGTCGAAACATTTTACGCGCGCGGCCACCGCGGCGAACGCACGGATGTTTTGACGATCTACGACAAAAATACCCTGAATGCGGTGGGGGAAATTGTTCTTCCAGGCGCGAAACGCGCGCAAGTTCTGACAGAACGCGGCGCATTCCAGCTCTCTGCGGACGAGCATTTCGCCTATATTTTCAATTTTACGCCGGCGGCTTCAGTAACCGTCGTTGATCTGGTAAAGCGCCGCGTTGTTGGCGACGTCGATATTCCGGGATGCGTTCACGCTTTCGCCTTGAAAGGGGGCGGGTTCGCCAGCCTCTGTGGCAATGGCGGCGTCGTATCGACCAAACTTGACGCCGCTGGAAAGCCGGTCGGTCAGAAAATGAGCGAACCGTTCAACGATATTGACGCCGATCCGATCTTCACACGGCCGGCAATTATCAATGGTGTCGCCTATTTCCCCACCTATAATGGCCGGATCCAGCCGATTGATCTTAATGGCGACGAAGCGGTCGTTGGTGAAGCCTGGCAGATTGAAATGGCGAGCGTCGAAGCGTCGGCGAAGAAATCTTGGCGCGACCGTATTGGCCTTGGCAAAGGTGACAAATCGTCAGGCAAGCGCCTGCCATCCGGCTGGCAATTGACGGCTTATGATGACGCCGGGAAACTCTATCTGCTGACGCGGCGGACGGAAACCGACCATGATCACGATTCCGGTGGCGATGAAGTCTGGGTTCTGGACCCGGTCTCCCACGATGTGATCAACAAGATCAAGCTGCGCGGCGACAGCCAGATCATCGAAGTGACGGCAGGCGACGATCCTTATCTTGTGGCGGTCAATCTCGACATGTCGCTCGATGTTTTCAAAGCCAATTCCGGAGAATTCCTGCGCCGCATTGGCGGCCAGATGGTGCTGACGCCATTCGCAGCGATTGCAAACAAGTAAGAAGGACGTAGTGATACTCGATCCGGCGATATCCTTGGCGTTCAGTCTCTCGCTCGCTGCTTTGCTGGCGGCGTCGGCGGCGCACAAGCTGATGGCGCCGCGCGCGTTTGCCGATGTCGTGCGCGATTATCAGATTGCACCGTCCGCTTTTTCGCCAATTGTGGTTACTGCTGTCATTGTGATTGAGGCGGCGATTGCGGCTGGTTTACTCGCCGCGTCGCTCCGCTCGATTGCCGCCGTTGGCGCCGCCCTGTTGTTTGCCGGCTATGGCGCGGCGATCGGCGTCAACATCCTTCGCGGAAGAACGGCGATCGACTGTGGCTGCAGTTTTGGCGGCGGCTCTCGTCTGACGCCGCTGCTGCTGGTTCGAAACGGCGTTCTGACGGCGGCCGCCTTGATCGCCGCGATTCCGGTATCTGACCGCGCGCTTTCAATACTCGACTATTCGTCGGTCGGTTTATTTGTTCTGGCGATTGGCGTTCTCTACGTTACCGGCGAGAGCCTCATTGCAAATGCCGCGCGATTTGGCGCCATGGAGTCAGTAAGATGATCCCGGCGCTGATTGTTTCGCAGGTCCTTTTAGGCGTCATGGTGCTGGCTCTCGGTGTTGTTTGTTTCGCGCTTGCCCGCCAGATTGGCGTGCTGCACGAGCGGATCGCCCCCGCCGGCGCGCTTTCTGTCAATCAGCGGCTCAAGGTTGGCGATGTTGCGCCGCCGCTGTCGCTGACAGCAATTGACGGCCGTCCCGTCGCCGTCGGCGGCGGACGCGGCCAGTTGTTTTTCTTCTTGTCGCCTGACTGCCCGATTTGCAAGACACTGCTACCGGTTGTCAGTTCGATCGCGCGCGCTGAACATGACTGGCTGTCGGTCATTCTTGCGAGCGATGGCGGCGACGCCGACAAGCACCGGGCGTTTCAAAAGCGCGAAAGGCTGGACGAGTTTCCCTACGTATTGTCCGAAGCGCTCGGCCGTTCATTCGGCGTCGGCAAGTTGCCCTATGCGGTGCTTGTCGACGAAGGCGGCAAGGTTGCGAGCATGGGTCTCGTCAACAGTCGCGAGCATCTTGAAAGTCTTTTCGAAGCCAAGGAGCGGGGCGTCGCCTCGCTTCAGGAATTTGCCGCGCGACGCGCAGAAACGTCGCATGACCATCAGCAGAGGATCGGCGCATGAACAATATCGACAAACTCAGCGAAGGCATGGTCCGGGGCCTTGCGCGCATGAATTCGCGGCGCGGGGTTCTGGCGACAATCGGCGGTCTTATTACCGGCGGCGCAATGTTTCCTGTGCTTCCGGTAGCGCGGGCCTCGGGTCCAGCAAGCGGATCGGGATATGACGGGGTTACTCCCCAATCAACCGGCAATCCGATGGATCCGGGCGATCCCGCGAGCTGCGATTACTGGCGCTATTGCGGTATTGACGGTTTTCTCTGCAGCTGCTGCGGCGGCTCCCAGAATGCCTGTCCTCCGGGTACGGAGATGTCGCCGATCACCTGGATCGGCACCTGCCGCAATCCGGCGGACGATGTAAATTACATTATTTCCTACAACGATTGCTGCGGCAAACCCGCCTGCGGGCGGTGCCTGTGCAATCGCAATGAGGGCGAGCGGCCGATGACGCGGCCGCAACTGAACAATGACATCAATTGGTGCCTTGGAACATCGACGGCTGCCTACACCTGTTCGACGGCAGTCATCATCGGGGTCGCACTGAAAGACGGACAGGGCTGATGCGCCTGTTGCCGATGATGCTTGTCGCCTGCCTTGTCGCCTCGCCCCTGTCGGCAGCGGCGCAGGGCGCACCCGCGGACCATGGCGCGAAAATTTATCAACGCTGTGCCGCGTGTCATTTGCCGAATGGGCAAGGCGTTCCGGGCGCCTTTCCGGCGCTTGCCGGCCGCGTCGACAAGGCCGCTTTGAATGACACGGGCCGGGACTATCTGGTGATGGCGGTTTCGGCCGGATTGATGGGCGAAATCGAGGTGGACGGCCGCAAGATCAGAGGGATCATGCCGGCGCAGGCGGGCCTTACCGACGCCGATATCGCGGCGGTTCTGAATTACGCGATCACCTTGAACGACGCGGGCGCCGCACCGATCAAAGCGCCGCCGCGCGCTTTTACCGCGGAAGAAGTCGCGGCGATCCGCGCGCGCTTTGTGAACGCCAATCCGAACGCCGTGCACGCAATCAGGGCCGGCGTCTTTGAGGCGCCGCCAGCAGTTGTGGACGGTGAGAAATGAAATTTCTCGCTCTCGCGCTTGTCATGACGACAGCCGCCGCAGCCGAAGAGCCGGCAGGCGGCGTCAGCGCGCAACGGGCGAAGATGAACTGGATGCTGAATTGTCAGGGCTGCCACAAACCCGATGCGACTGGCACCGAAGGCGGCGCGCCGGCGATGGCGCATGAAGTCGCGCGGTTTCTGTCGGTTGACGGTGGGCGGGAGTTTCTAACACGGGTTCCCGGTGTCACCAATGCCGGCCTCAACAATGCACAATTGGCGGAATTGCTGAACTGGACGCTCGCGACGTTTGACAGCGAGCACGTACCGGCGGACTTTGAACCATTCACATCTGAAGAGATTGCGGCAGGCAGGGCGCACCCGCTTGTCAGCGATGCAGCGCGCATGCGGGAGGCGCTGATTGGAAAATTCACCGCCGGTCAGCCAATGACGGCAAGCGGGGAATGACAAGTCAACTGGGCGAATAGGTAACGGGAGGGACGAAATGGCAAGCTACAATTCAATGGTCCGGAAAAGCGCACTGTTTGGCGCGACGGCCGTCATCGGTCTCGTGACGGCGGGCGGTGCGGCGGCGCAGGGCATCTTTGACGACGAAGTCGTCGTCACAGCGCAAAAACGCGAAGAGAGCGCGCAGGATGTCGGCATATCGATTACGACAATGTCCGGCGAACAGATGGAAGCCCTTGGCTACACCAATGCGCAGGAAGTGACAGCGCTTGCGGCGGGCGTTGCGACGCTCCAGCCAAACGGCGAGGCGAATTACGCCGTCGGCATTCGCGGCGTCGCCAATAACGATTTCACCTCAAACGTGGAAAGCCCTGTCGCGATTTACGTCGACGAAACTTACATCTCACAGATGTCGGGCGCCGGCTTTCTGTTGTTCGACATCGATCGCGTCGAAATTCTGCGGGGACCGCAGGGCACGCTGTTCGGCCGCAACGCGACCGGCGGTCTCGTTCATTATCTGACGGTCAAGCCGAACACCGATGAGTTTAGCGGTTATGGCAATATCTCTTATGGCAATTTCAACCGCTGGAAGGCGCAAGGCGCCGTCAATATTCCGATGGGCGACATGCTGTCGGCGCGCGTATCGCTCGCGACTCATCAGGGCGATGGTTACGCCACCAACCGGCTCGCGCCCGGCAGGGACCTCAACAATGCGAACGAATCCGCAGGCCGCATTCAGCTCCGCTTCGAGCCGAGCGATAATTTCGACCTGCTGCTGAACGCGCGCTTTGGCGATCAGAATATCCGCACTGGTTTCTTTGAATATGCGTCCGCCATCTTGCCGACCGGCGATTACACGCCTGGCGTTCCAAACGGCGACCTTGGTGGTTATGTCGATCTCGATGGCGACGTCTATGCAGGCGACTACGATTTCACCGGTCACAATGAAACAAACACTTGGGGTGCGACCGGGCGGTTCGACTGGAAGATGGGGCTCGGAACGCTGACCAGCATTACCGATTTCCAGTCTGTAGAACGTGATTATATCGAAGACTCGGATGCCTCACCGGCGAATTACTTTAACTTCTTTCTGACAACTGACGCCGACCAGTTTTCGCAGGAACTTCGTCTTGCCGGGGATGCCGAAAAGTTGAAATGGGTGCTCGGCTTCTATTACCTTGATATCGACATCAATGACTCCAACGGCGCCAAGGCGACCGATCTTTTCGCCGCAATCTTCGGGCCGGTCGGCGTTGCAGGTTTTAACGGGGTCAGAAATCCCTATTCGCTTGACACCAGATCGTGGTCGATCTTTGGTCAGTTTGATTATGATCTGACGGATCAGTTCACGCTTATTGGCGGCGTTCGGTACATCAACGAGAAGAAAGATTATTCATACGATGACTTCGCGTCGCTGTTCCCGGAGGATATCGGCAGCAGCCTGGATCCGCGCATTGTCGATGTCGGTCCGGCGTTCCCGACCTTCGTTGATAGCCGCCACGATACCAATTTTGCGGCGCGCGCGCAGTTAAACTGGAAACCGTCCGACGGCGTTCTCGCCTACGCCAGCTGGAACCGCGGTGTGAAAAGCGGCGGCTACAACGCACCCTTGCTGCCGACGCCGTTCTTCATTTCTCCGGAGTTCATGACTTATGATCCGGAAAAGCTCGACGCTTATGAAGTTGGCGTCAAGCTTGACCTCGGCAGGGCGCGGCTCAATGCGTCGACTTATTATTACGACTACAAGAATTGCCAGGCGTTCTCGATCCTTGGCCTCGATACCTTCACCTTGAATGCCGATTGTAAGAACAAAGGCTTCGAAGTTGAATTTGAAGGATCGGCGGCCAAAGGCCTCGACTACCATTTTGGCGTTGGCTACACCGACGCCGAAGTGACGAATATCCTCGGCGTCACCCAAGACGCTACGGTCATCGACAACATCACAGACCCGATGAATCCTGTTCCGGTGACGCTGAGCGCGCTCATTCCCGGCGGCAAGCAAAGGCCGGTGCAAACGCCAAAATGGAATCTTAACGCACTTGTCCGTTATGAATTTCCGCTCGGCGACGCCGGCAGCATAGCGCTGCAGACGGATGGCCAGTACCGTTCCGAGCACTTCTTCGCCCTGACGAACTTCCGGGCGTCGAGGCAAGGCGCCTATTTCCTCGGCAATGCTTCGGTGACATGGATTGCGCCAAGCGAAATGTTCAGTGTTCGCGGTTTCGTTCAAAACATGTTTGACAGGAAATATATCGTTCAGACTTTTGACCTGTCTGGCAATTTGACGAATGGCGGATTGTTTGGTCTCGTCGAACAATATTACGGGCGGCCGCGGATGTATGGCGTCAATTTGAACGTCACATTCTAACACAGGCCGGCCTGACTTCGTGGATAGCGGACGGCACCCGGCGCCGTCCGCAAATTGGGTGGAAATGAACGCGACCGCTGAAAGCTATGTCTGCGGTGTTTCCGAGGCGCCGCTGCTATACCAAACGATCGGGCAAGCGCTTGGCCAAACGGTTGAGCGTCATGGCGGTCGCCCCGCTCTGATTTCGCTCCATCAGGGTGTCCGGCTCACCTATTCGGAACTGGCGGCGGCGGTGGATGATTTCGCCGCGGGTCTTCTTGCCCTGGACTTGAAGCGAGGCGAGCGGATCGGCATCTGGTCGCCAAATAATTCTGAGTGGGTGATCGCGCAGTTGGCGACGGCGCGGATTGGATTGATCCTCGTCAATATCAACCCGGCATACAGGGTCTCCGAGCTTGACTATGTCCTTAACAAGGTCGGGTGCCGGGCGCTCATTCTCGCCAAATCATTCAAGACCAGCGACTACGTCGGCATGGTCAGGTCGATGGGCGCGGAAAAGCTACCGCAGCTCGAAGAGTCGATTGTCATCAGCAATGAGCCGGTTGAAGGATTTCGGCGATTTTCGGACGTCAGCAATCTTGCGACCGCGGGATTGCGCAGCAAGGTGAGCGACATCTGCGCGACGCTGTCGCCGGACGATCCGGTCAACATTCAGTTCACGAGTGGGACGACTGGATTTCCCAAAGGGGCAACGCTCACCCATAATAACATTCTCAATAATGGTCGTTTTGTCGCGGCGCGCCAGGGGTTCACGGACGAGGATAAACTTTGCATTCCGGTGCCGCTTTATCATTGCTTCGGCATGGTGATGGGCGTCCTTGGATGCATAACGCACGGCGCGGCGATGGTGTTTCCGGGCGAGGCGTTCGAACCAAGCAGCGTTCTTGACGCGGTCGAGCAGGAACGTTGCACCGCGCTTTACGGCGTGCCGACGATGTTTATCGCCGAGCTTGATCATCCGAGCTTTAAAGACCGTGATCTTTCAAGTCTCAGAACCGGCGTTATGGCTGGTGCGCCGTGCCCGGTCGAAGTGATGCGCCACGTTATTGCCGACATGAATATGAAGGACGTGACGATCTGTTACGGCATGACGGAAACGAGCCCGGTCAGCTTCCAGTCAATGCCGGACGACGGGCTTGAAAAGCGCGTATCGACGGTCGGCCGCATTCACCCCTTTGTCGAAGTGAAAATTGTCGGCGCCGACGGGCGAACGCTGCCGCGCGGCCAGCAGGGCGAACTTCTGACGCGCGGCTATTCAGTCATGCGCGGTTATTGGGATGACGCCGACCGGACGCGCGAGGCGATCGACGATGGCGGCTGGATGCACACCGGCGATCTCGCCGTCATGGATGCGGACGGCTATTGCAGCATCACCGGCCGCGTCAAGGATATGATCATTCGTGGCGGCGAGAATGTTTATCCGCGCGAGATCGAGGAATTTCTTTACACGCACCCCGCGGTGACGGATGTTCAGGTCTTCGGCGTGCCGGACGCAAAATATGGCGAAGAAGTCTGCGCCTGGGTAAAATTGCGAACTGGCGCGTCAGTGGGCGAAGAAGAGATACGCGGGTTCTGCAAGGGGCAGATCGCGCATTACAAGGTTCCGCGCTATGTCCGGATTGTCGATGACTATCCGATGACCGTGACCGGAAAGATTCAGAAATTCGTCATGCGCGAGGCAATGGCGAAAGAATTGGCGGCGCCGAGTTCGCGCGCCGGCTGACCTGGAAAACAAGGAGACTGACCATGGGCGACTTTCCAATGCTGATCGGCGGCAAACTCGTCGACGGCGCCGAGAAACTGAAAGTGATCAATCCGGCGACGGAAGAAGTTTTCGCTACCGTTGAGCGCGCGTCGCAAAAACAGGCGGCTGACGCCATCGCCGCAGCCAAAGCCGCATTTCCGGCGTGGGCGAAAACGCCGATTGAAAAGCGCCAGGCGATCGTCGTCAAAATTGCTGACGCTGTCCGGGATAATGCAGCCGAGCTTGCGCGCATTTTGACCGCCGAACAGGGAAAGCCGTTGCCGGAAGCGCAAGGCGAGGTCGCATGGACGGAAGGCTATCTGCGCCATTACGCGACGTTGAGTCTGGAGACGAAGGTAGTACAGGACGACGATGCGGCGCGTGTCGAAGTTCACAGGAAGCCTCTTGGCGTTGTTGTCGGGATCGTCGCTTGGAATTTCCCGCTGGTGCTTGCCGCATGGAAAATCGGCCCGGCGCTTGTTGCTGGAAATACGATTGTCCTGAAGCCCGCGCCGACAACGCCGGCGGCGACGCTGAAGTTCGGCGCCATCATCAAGGACATCGTACCGCCGGGCGTCATCAACATTATCGCGGACGACAACGATCTTGGGCCCTATCTCACGAGCCACCCGGACGTCGCCAAAGTTTCCTTCACGGGGTCCGTCGACACCGGCCGCAAGATCATGAAGAGCGGCGCCGATACGTTGAAGCGGCTGACACTCGAGCTTGGCGGCAATGACGTCGCTATCGTGCTTGATGACGTCATAGTGAAGGATGTAGCGCCGAAAATATTTGATGCGGCGATGCTGAATTGCGGCCAGGTTTGTATGGCGGCCAAGCGCATTTATGTACAAGATGCAATCTATGACGAGATGGCGAGCGCCATGGCGGCAATTGCCAAGGATGTCGTCGTTGACGACGGAACAAAGCAAGGCACGCGCGTCGGGCCGTTGCAAAACAAGGCGCAATTTGAAAAAGTGAAAGGCCTCATTGAGAGCACGAAAAAAGAAGGCGGTACGGTTGTTGGCGGCGAGAGCGGCGGCCGGAGCGGTTTTTTCATCAAGCCGGCGATTGTCACTAACGTCAAAGAAGGCAATCGCATTGTCGATGAAGAGCAATTCGGGCCAGTAATTCCATTGATCCGCTTCAAGGACGAGGGCGATGTCATCGAACGCGCCAACTCGACGCAATTCGGGCTTGGCGGATCCGTCTGGTCTTCGGACTTTAATCGCGCAAAGCGCGTCGCAGAACAGATTGACGCCGGAACTGTCTGGATCAATCAGCACATCACCATAGGGCCGCACATTCCGATGGCCGGGTCGAAACAATCGGGAATCGGCGTCGAGCAGGGCCTCGAAGGGCTCGCCGAATTCACTCAGGTGCGCGTTCTCAACATGGCGAAGTAAGGGAGAGGGTCAAATGCGGGTAGCTATCATCACCATAGCGGCGCTTTCGCCGTTGGTTCTCGCGCCGGCGGCAAACGCGGAATCGTTTGGAGAAATGTGTCAGCGCGTGTCGGATGAATGGGGGACGGCCGGCGACGTCGATGCTCAGTGTGCGTGCCTCGCCGACAAAGCGGACAGCGACGGAACGCTCAAGGATGAACTGACGTCGCTTGCAGACGCCTATTCCAGCGATCAGGAGGCTTATGACGCCGCCAGTGACGGCACAAAAGCGGCGCTTGATTCATGTTCGGTGAACAGCTGACCCTGAAAAATTGGAAAGGGTTTGATGCCAACCGCTGACGCTTACCTCGCTGAGCGGAGCGCCTTTGAATGGCGGCGCCCGCTGCGGTTCAATTTCGTGCGCGATGTTGTTTGCGCGAAAGCGCGCGACCACGCCGATTCGACGGCGCTCTATTGGACGTCGTCAGACGGGCGCGAGGAGATTTTTTCATTCTCTGACCTGCTATCACGCGCCAACCGCGCAGCGGGTTTTCTGCGCACGCTCGGCCTTCGGCGCGGCGACAGCGTGCTTCTGGTCCTGTCGCGTGAGCAGGCCTGGTGGGAGATCATACTGGGATGTCTGCAACTTGGCGTCATTGTCTCGCCCGGTACGACCCAGTTGATGAAGAAAGATTTTGCTTACCGGATGAATGCGACGGGGGCGGCGGCGATCATCACCAACGCGCCTTGCGCCGTTCGAGCGGAAGAGGCGATTGCTGAAACGTCATGGGGCGGAAAACAGATCATCGTTGACGCCGACCGCACGGGCTGGACGCGTTACGATGCGGCGCAGTCCGACCCATTCGAAGACTGTGCTGACACGCGCGCCAATGATGCAGCGCTCTGGTATTTCACGTCAGGGACGACGGGCAATCCGAAGATGACCGTCCATGGCTGCGCTTACCCGCTTGGCCATGAGACAACTGGAAAATTCTGGCTGCGCGTCGGACCGGGCGACCTCGTCTGGAATGTCTCCGACACCGGCTGGGCGAAAGGCGCATGGTCGTCGCTGTTTGCGCCCTGGCTTTGCGGCGCCGGGATTTTTGCGTTGCATGCCGATGCGGTTGACCCCGTCCGTGTTCTTGACGGTCTTGAGAAATTTCCAGTGACGGTGCTTTGTGCGCCGCCGACCGCCTATCGCATGTTGGTCAAGCAACCGCTTGAATTGCGGAAATTCGCCAGGTTGAAACACTGTGTCAGCGCCGGCGAACCGCTCAATCCCGAAGTCATCGAACAATGGCGCGAAAAAACCGGGCTTCAGATCTGCGAAGGGTATGGCCAGACCGAGACGACAATTCTTTGCGGCGTCTTTGACGGAATGCCGGTCAAGGCGGGTTCAATGGGCTTGCCGGCGCCGGGCGTTGATCTCGATATTATTGGTGACAAGGGCGAGCGCCTTACAGCCAATGTTGAAGGAGATGTTGCGGTGTCGCTCGATCCGCCGCCGCAGGGTCTCTTCCTTGAATACAAGAACGATGAGGAACGCACCGAGGCGACCAGGCGCGGCGCCTGGTATCTCACCGGCGATCGCGCCTATCGCGACGAGGACGGCTATTTTTGGTTCGTTGGTCGCGGCGATGACGTGATCATTTCGGCGGGATACCGCATCGGACCGTTCGAGGTAGAAAGCGCGCTGATCGAGCACAAGGCGGTCGCAGAATCCGCCGTGGTCGCGAGTCCCGATGAAACACGCGGCGAGGTCGTGAAAGCCTTTGTTGTTTTAGTGAAAGGCGTTGCCGGATCAGACGCGCTTGCCCGTGAACTGCAGGAGCACGTCAAGCGCGTGACCGCCCCCTATAAATATCCTCGCAAGGTCGAGTTTGTCGACAGCCTTCCAAAGACGATCAGCGGCAAGATCATCCGCAAGGAATTGCGCGCGCGCGAATGGAAAGGCAAAAGCGGTGACGTCTAGCGGTTACAAACCATCACTTGACGATGGCGAATCTCTTTCTCGCGCTGACTTGTCGGCGCTGCAACTCGAGCGGTTGAAAGCGTCGCTGGCGCATGCTTATGCGAATTCAAGACATTATCGCGCCGCCTTTGATGCGGCCGGAACAACGCCGGACAGTCTGACCGGGCTTGACGACCTTGCGAGGTTTCCGTTTACGACCAAAGCGGATTTGCGCGCCAACTATCCTTTCGGTTTCTTCGCCGTGCCTCAGTCGAAGGTCGTTCGCATCCACGCCTCTTCTGGGACGACCGGAAAACCGACGGTCGTCGGATATACGAAGAAGGATATTGAGACATGGTCATCGATGGTCGCGCGCTCGATCCGTGCGGCGGGCGGGCGGCCCGGGATGAAAGTCCACGTCGCCTATGGTTATGGCCTCTTCACCGGCGGTCTCGGCGCCCACTATGGCGCCGAAGCGCTTGGCTGCACGGTCATTCCGATGTCGGGCGGCCAGACCGAGAAACAGGTGCAACTGATCCAGGATTTTGAGCCGGACATCATCATGGTGACGCCGACTTACATGCTGGCGATCCTCGACGAATTTCGACGCCAGGGAATCGATCCGCGCCAGTCCTCTCTGAAAATCGGCATTTTTGGCGCCGAGCCGTGGACCGATGCGATGCGCACGGAAATCGAAGACGCTTTCGCCATCGATGCGGTCGATATTTATGGGCTTTCCGAGGTGATGGGCCCCGGGGTCGCCAATGAATGCGTCGAGACCAAGGACGGCCTTACCATCTGGGAAGATCACTTTTATCCGGAGGTCATCGATCCGGACACCGGTGCGCCGCTTCCCGACGGCGAATTGGGCGAGTTGGTCTTTACCTCGCTGACCAAGGAAGCGATGCCGATTATTCGCTATCGCACGCGCGATCTGACGCGATTGCTCCCGGGAACCGCGAGAACGATGCGGCGCATGGAACGCATCTCCGGCCGCACCGACGACATGCTGATCATCAGAGGCGTCAATGTTTTTCCAACACAGATCGAAGAGCAGATCCTGAAAGAGCCTGCGCTTTCGCCGCATTACGTTCTCGAAGTGACGCGGCCGGACCGCATGGACGAGCTCAAGATTGTGGTTGAACGTCGCGATGGGGCGAGCCCGGATGAAGCTACTGTCGCCGCAAAATCATTGCGCCATCACATCAAGACCATGATTGGGATTTCAACCGCCATCGACATCGTCGAGCCGGACAAGGTCGAGCGATCCGCAGGGAAGGCGAAGCGGATCAGGGATTTACGGCCGAAATAATGAAGCCGTCGCGCCGGGGAGAAATATTCGCGTTGAAGGGATGTCACTCGCGGGCCGATCGGGCGGCTGCCGGTGCGTTCGCCAGACGCTGCTGGGCGTCAGCGCCTGGCCCGGTCATCTTGGGGGTCGATCAGACCGGCCTTGTCGGCAGCGCCGATTAGGTTGAATTGCCTCCCGTCGCGGCTCATACAGCGTGAGCTTGCGGGCGGCGGCGAGTGGACAAAAACGGATAATCTGCTCGATACCGAGACGGTAAAGGCTACTATCTTATTGGCGGATACCGACTGGATTTTTGAGCCGAGAGGAAGACTTGCGGCTATGTTCGACCAATATGAAACGCTTCTTCATGAAAAGCTGAAGGAAGCGGCCAGCCGTGGCGAATACCGTTATTTCGCTAATATGGAGCGCCGGGCCGGCGCTTTCCCGACCGTAACGGCGCACGGGTTTTCCCCGGACTTCGGCAAATATTACGGCAGGAAATCAATTCACGCGATCCCAACTTCAGACGTCGTTCGCGATGCCGTTGTCTGGTGCTCGAACGATTATCTCGGGATGGGTCAAAGCGACATTGTCAAATCCGCAATGGTCAGCGCCATTGATCATTACGGCGCCGGCGCCGGCGGGACGCGCAACATTGCCGGCACCACCGTTTTTCACGATAAGCTTGAAGCGGAACTAGCAAGTTTTCACAGCAAGCAGGCGGCGCTGATTTTCAATTCCGGCTACGCGGCCAATGAAGCGGCGTTGTCGACGCTTGGCCGCCTATTCAGCGATTGCGTCATATTTTCAGATGCCGATAATCACGCCTCGATGATTGCCGGCATCCGTAATTCGGGCGCTGAAAAACGCATCTGGCGCCATAATGATCTCGAAGATCTGGAACGCCTCTTGAAGGCCGAACCCGCCCGGCGCGGCAAGCTCATCGCCTTTGAGAGCGTCTATTCGATGGATGGCAGCATTGCGCCGATCAACGCCATTTGTGACCTCGCTGAGAAATACGGGGCCTTCACCTATCTTGATGAGGTCCATGCTGTCGGGATGTATGGCCCGCAAGGGGGAGGCGTTTGCGAACGCGACGGCGTCGCCCATCGCATTGACATTATCCAGGGAACGCTCGGCAAGGCGTTCGGCGTTTTCGGCGGCTATATCGCAGGCGACGCGCTTTGCATCGATGCGGTTCGAAGTTTTGCGCCCGGGTTCATCTTCTCAACCGCATTGCCGCCGGCTGTAGTTGCCGGCGCATTAGCCTCGGTTCGCCATCTTCGCCAATCGCATGTTGAACGAGCAGCACAGCGCCGCAATGTCGCGGCTGTGCGTGGGAAGCTTGATCGCGCCGGGGTCCGACGTTCCGTCAATGACAGCCATATTGTGCCCATTCCGATTGGTGAGGCCAAGCTTTGCAAGGCGACGTCTGATCGATTGCTGTCGGAATTCGGGGTCTATTTGCAGCCGATCAATTATCCGACTGTGCCAAAGGGAACGGAGCGCCTGAGGATTACGCCGACGCCGCTTCACACCGACGCGCAGATCGATCACCTCGTGGCGGCTCTGGCAGCTGTAGTGCAGTAAAAAGCCGACTGCGGGCTAGGCCCTGTTTACAAAGTTGCAGTTCGTAGACACTTGCGAATGGCTGCGATGTGTAGCGCATCGAGGAATGATCTGGCGAGCTTGTCGTAACGGGTTGCGACGGCGCGGTTGATCTTGAGGTGACCGATCATGCGC
>JBGSVH010000215.1:0-27817 GCA_041753055.1 Parvularculaceae bacterium | reverse complement strand
GCGCTCGTCGGCGTCATGGTCGCCGTCGCACTGCTGCCGCCCGCCGCCGCGATCGGTCTGTTTCTCGGCGCGGGAGAGATCGGATTTGCGGTGCGCGCGGCGCTTCTTCTCACCGTCAATATCCTATCGATCATGCTGGCGGCGCAGGGCGTCTATTTCTGGAAAGGCGTGCGCCCGCGCACCTGGCTTGAAAAGCGCTCGGCGAAACACGCCATCCGCATCAATGTCGCGGCGCTTCTCATCCTGCTCGCGGCTGCGGCGGCGATCATTCTCCTTGCCCCGACGGAAGTCATACCCGACAATCCGGTAAAGTCCGATGGATAGGAACGAATGACGGCGCTGGCGCGTTTTCAGTTTCCGGACGATCTGGCGTTGACGCCCGAGATGCGCGCGGCGTTCGCTGACGCCGGCGTTCTCATTCTCGAAGGATTTGCTTCGCGCGCAGACTGCGCGGCGCTGAAGCGGCGCGCCTTTGAACTTATCGACGGCTTCGATATCGACGCGCACCGCACGGTGTTCTCGACAACGACGCAGGCGCATGCGGAAGACGATTATTTCCTGAATTCCGGCGGCAATATCAGTTTCTTTCTGGAGGAAGAGGCGTTTGAAGCGGGCGGCCGGCTGCAGCGCCCAAAGCGCGAAAGCGTCAACAAGATCGGCCATGCCCTGCACGATCTCGATCCGGTTTTTTCGGCGTTCTCGCATTCAAAGCGGATGGAACATGCGGCGTGCGGCGCCGGTTTTGTCAATCCAGTGTTGCTGCAATCAATGGTGATCATGAAGCCGCCAGGGATCGGCGGCGAGGTCACCTGTCATCAGGATTCAACCTTCCTGATGACCGAACCTGAAAGCTGCGTCGGCTTCTGGCTCGCGCTCGACGCGGCGACGCTTGAGAATGGCTGCATGGAATTCATCCCGGGCGAACACAAGGGGCCGTTGCGCCGGGTCTTCCGCCGCATCAACGGCGGAACCGAAATGGTTGAATTGTCCAGCGATCCGTACCCGGAAGATCGTCGCGTTGCAGCGCCCGCCGCAATCGGCGATCTCGTCATTTTCTCCGGAAGAACCCCGCATATGAGCCGCGCCAACCGCTCGGCGAAGGCGCGCATGGCCTATACGCTCCACATGATCGAACGCTCCGCGCATTACCCCGCCGACAACTGGCTGCAGCGGCCGGCGGGGATGCCGCTCCGGGGGTTTTGACGCGGCGCGAAGGCTTGCTACGTCGAAAGCGGTCCACGCTCCTTCGATAAATCGTTCGTCCCCGCCAAAACCAACGGGCTGAATCTGAGCGCGGTTTCCGCGAAACTGGTGTAATGTCGCGGGATGGAGAAATTGGCGTCAGTCTGGATCGTCGCATGGGGAGGCGCCAGCCTTTGGGTTGTCGATGCCGCCGCCGCCAAAGCGGCTAAGCCGCGGCGGACCGATTTTCACGCCCATCACGCTATCCAGGTGACGCTCTCTCTTGGCGGCGCTTTTTCACTGAGTACGAGCGATGCGCATATGCGAAGTGACGCGATAGCGGTTGCGGCGGACACCCCGCACCTCTTCGACGCCGAGGGGCTGGTCGCGCACCTTTTCGTTGATCCGGAGAGCCGCGCCGGCCTCGCTGTCGCCCGGCGATTTCTTGGCGGCGCCGATATGGCCGCTCTTCCAGTTGAAATTCTGTCCGGTCTCCGTGAGCGGATAGCGGCGGCTTACCGCGCCCCTGCGCGCAACAACACTGCGCTGATCGGCCTTGGCCGCGAGCTGGTGTCGACTTTGGGCGCTGGCGTTTTCACTGAGACGCCGGATCCGCGCATCTGCAGGGTGATTGCTTGGGCGGCTGAGCAGATTGACGCGCCAATAAGTCTGTCCGACGCGCTGGCGGTTGGCGGCCTTTCCGCAAGCCGCTTGCGGCATCTCTTTGTCGAACAAACGGGCTTACCTTTCAAAACCTATCTCCTCTGGTTACGGTTGACGCGGGCGGTTGAATGCTTTGCGGCTGGCGCATCGCTGACGCAGGTCGCGCACCAAGCGGGCTTTGCCGATTCAGCGCATTTCAGCCGAACGTTTCGAAGGATGTTCGGGATAACGCCCGGCGCCCTTCGTCTGCTCTAGCCCTTCCGTTCAAGTATCGAAGGCAGGACGATCCCAAATGACGGTCTTCTGCAACCGGAAACCGAGGAGGATCCAATGACCAACACCTGCCAATGCAATCCCTGCAACTGCGCGCCGTCATGCAAATGCGGCGCAAACTGCCAGCGTGCATCCAAGACCCAAACCGCCCAGCCGGCTGCGTGCGGCTGCACGCCGGCCGCTGCTTCGGTCGGCGCAAGCCCAGCGTCCGGCAAAGCCGCCTGAGGCGGCGATAGCACCCAGTTCCCTCTCCGGTTTTTGAAGACCGGACGGGGGAAATGGTGCGGCGCCCCAAAACGAGGCGGAACTTGGAATATGCGGTGGGTGTTGGTCTGGCGTTCGGCGTGGCGGTGTTCGCCGCGCTTTCTGGATTTGACAAAGACCGTGCGTTCTACCTGACAATGCTGGTAGTGATCGCGACATATTATGATCTCTTCGCGGTCATAGGCGTACGCGCAACCGCGCTAGGGCGTTTTCCGATCAAGTGGAATCCGGTTGATCGCAGAAAACGCCCTAATTCTAAGAGCTTGCTCTAGCCGCCCCAAAGCGATGCCGTTGCGCTTAGGCCGGGGGCCTATCCCGCCTTGCGCGTCTACTTCGCTGACCGCCAGGCTTCCATCGCTTGGCTGATGGCGAAGGTCTCGCGGTATTTCGGCGAGTCGGAAGGGCGCGGCGCGCGCGTTGCGGTCAGCGCCATGATCTCGGCGAGCTTGTTGTGCGCGGCGCCGGCTTGTCCCGCGCCGATATAGGCGTGCAGCTCAATCAGCGAATCCGAAAGCGGGTCGTCGGCCCGGATGACGAAATACGGTTCATCTTCCGCAAGGTCGTCGTAACAGTCGAATTTCGACGGATTGGCTTTTGAGCCGACGAGTTCAATGGACATTGCGCACCTGAAAAGCTGACAGCTGTTCATTGGCCTGATTCTCAACCGCGCTCAAAAACCGCGCCATTTGCGTGAAGCGTCGAGCGAAAAAGTGGAATCATCGGTTTTTCGCAAGATCTGACGCGACCAACCAAAGACTGGACCTTCGGGCAACCCAGATTTATCGCCTGAAGGTCTAGGCCGCTGATTTCGTTCGCAAATAAAAATCCGTCCTACACCAGGGCGCAGGCCCTACACTGTCACTGCTGCAAAGAACGGAAAGGCGAGCGCAATGATCGACCAGACGGTAAGGCAAAATCCCGGAACACACGAATTTTTCGCCTGCGCGGGCGCGCCGTCAAATACGGACAAAACCGCTGGCCTCCGCATGGAACCGGGATTGCCGGAGAGGCAGAAGCCGGAACCAATCCGCAGGATACGGACAATCATGCAATTGTCCGGCGCCGCCGCCCAGCCCGCGCATCACTCATCCGTGACCGCAACGGCGCTGGAATTTGGCGGCGCGCCGCCCATATCCCTCGTCATTGAATTTCCCCTGACACGGAGCCCATCATGATCCTCATCCGGAAAGCGATCGATCGCGGCCACGCCAATCACGGCTGGCTCGATGCGCGCCATTCATTTTCTTTCGCCAATTACCACCATCCCGATCATATGGGCTATCGGAGCTTGCGCGTCATCAACGAAGACCGGATCGCGCCCGGCGCGGGGTTCCCTCCGCATTCGCACCGCGACATGGAAATCATCACCTATGTTCTCGACGGCGCACTTGAGCACAAGGATTCGACCGGCAATATCGAAGCGGGCAATGGCGAGGGGGGAAGGGGAAAACTCGGCGGCGGCGGGGTTATTCGCCCTGGCGAGGTTCAATATATGTGCGCCGGGTCGGGCGTCACGCACAGCGAATATAATGCGTCGAAGGAAGATCCCGTGCATCTATTGCAGATCTGGCTGCTGCCGGATGCGGCGAACTACACGCCGCGTTACGAGCAGAAGGATTTCACTGCGGCGCGGCGGGGCGGCCTTGCGCTTGTCGCTTCTGGTGACGGGCGCGGCGGTTCGATCAAAATCAATCAGCCTACGGACTTGTACGCAAGTGTTGTTGACGAGGACGAGACGATCGAGCATCGTTTCGCGCCAGGCCGATTCGGCTGGCTGCAGCTTGCCAGAGGCGGCCTTGAAATCAGCGGCCTTACCATGCAGGCGGGCGACGGCGCCAAGATCGCCGACGAAAGCGTTTTGTCGGTAAAGGCGCTCGCCGACGGGACCGAATTCCTGCTGTTTGATCTCAATTAGGAGCAGCGATAAAAGGCCTGATGCTGAGCGATCTTTACAGCGAGCGCATTCTTGAAGCGGCCGGCGCGATCCCGCCGGCGCGCCGTCTCGCCGCGCCTGACGCCAGCGCGACAAAGATCAGCCGCGTCTGCGGATCGGAAGTTTCCGTCGATCTTGTCATGCGGGATGGGCGCGTTGCTGATTTTGGCATGGAGGCCAGGGCCTGCGCGCTCGGACAGGCGTCGGCTTCGATCGTCGCGCGCAATATCATCGGCGCCAGCGCGGACGAGCTTTATGCACTCCGCGACCGGATGCGCGCCATGCTGAAGGAAGGCGGCGATCCGCCGGGTTCGGACCCAAGGCTTGGCGCGCGCTGGAAGGACCTCGAAGCGCTCGTCGCCATCCGCGATTATCCGCAGCGTCATGCCTCGACGATGCTGGTGTTTGAAGCGACCTGCGCCGCCCTTGATACGCTGCAATTGCGGCCAAACGGCGCCGTCGCGAAAGCGTGATGCACAATGCACATTAGTGTATTGCAGGAACGCGCGGCGCCAGTTGAATTGAGGCTTGTTGCGCTTATGTCAAACACAGCAAGAGCAACCGGTTCTCCCCCCTCAGGTTGCTTACGCAGGGCCGCTCGCGTTCTTTCTCCCCCAAGGCGCGAGCGGCTTTTTTTATTGCGCGGCGATGCGCGCTGCTGAACTTGCGCCGGCCGTCGCCGCCGCTTCTTCATGTAGCCATTTCTTGAACGCCTTGACCGCCGGATGGCGCGATTTCGACGCCGGGTGGACAAGGTAATAGGAAAAATTCGACGGCGTCGTCAGATCGAACGGCGCAACCAGCCTGCCAGCTTCAAGATCGGCGAGCGCAATTGTCGATTTGGCGAGGGCGACGCCCTTGCCGGCGACCGCCGCTTCAATGACAAGGCTCGACTGGTTGAATTTGGCGCCGCGCTTGCCGTCGATATCGGTGACGCCCGCCGCCTTCAGCCACATCGCCCAGTTGGTCGGCGCGGTGTCGTCCTGGTCCGGGCTGCCGTCGTGAAGCAGCGGATGATGTGCAAGATCGTGCGGCGTCCGGATCGGGTGCTCACCTTGCAACAGGCGCGGACTGCACACCGGCAGGATCGATTCTTCCATCAGCAATTCTGATTCAAGACTGGCGTAGCGTCCCGCGCCATAACGGATGGCAAGGTCGATATCGTCGATGGCGAAATCGACAACCTCCATATCGGCGGAAATCCAAACCTCGATCTCCGGCATGCGTTCGTGAAAGCGGTCTAGCCGCGGCACCAGCCATTTGGCCGCCAGCGACGGCGCAACCGATACGGTCAGCCGCTTTGAATCGCCGCGCGCGGTCAGGATGCGCGAGGCTTCCTCCAGTTTGTCGAACGCCTCCCTGAGGATCGGCAGGCTCGCCTGCGCCGAATCGGTCAGGAGCAGCGCCCGCTTGGTGCGGCGGAACAGCCGTCCGCCGATATAGTCCTCCAGCGACTTGATCTGCTGGCTGACCGCGCCCGGCGTCACATGAAGCTCATCTGCTGCTTTAGTAAAACTCAAGTGCCTTGCGGCGGATTCAAAGACCTTGAGCGCGTTCAGGGGCGGCAGGCTTTTCATAAGTCACCATGAATTGGCGTTTTCGCCGCGGGACCATAGGCCAGGGCGTCGAGTTTGTCTTCAGGAAATCTAACACGACTTTGTGAGGGCGCGCCATCCGGCCCTCGCTACCGGAATCCCGGCAAATTTCTGGGCGGCGTTAGTCAATCTAACAAATAGCTCAGCAGGATTCGCTTCAAAATCCCCATACCATCCCCCCATATGCCGTGGTGAGCCCAACTTCGGAAAAACAGCCAACCTCAATTAAATAGAAAAACTAAACATCGATGAAGACCTTTCCAGCCTTCCACACTCTGACCGACAGAAAGGTCATTATCGCCGGCAGCGGCGAGGCCGCGTCCCGTAAGGCGCGTCTTGCCGCTGACGCTGGCGCCAGGATCGTTTATGTCGCTTCCGGGCTCGACCCTGCACTCGTCGCCGAATGGGGCGAGCGCGCCGACTTCGACGCGCGCACCCCTGCCCCCGATGTTTTTGCCGGCGCCGCGCTCGCCTTCATCGCCGTCGACGATGAAGCGCAAGCCGCAAACCTCGCCGCCGTAGCGCGCGCGGCTTGTGTCCCCGTCAATGTCGTTGATTGCGCCAGCCTCTCGGATTTCATCACCCCATCAATCGTCGATCGCGGCGACATTGTCGTCGCCATTTCAACCGGCGGCGCCGCGCCGGTGCTCGGCCGGCGTATCCGGGAAAAGATCGAAGCCCTGCTGCCGCAGCGTCTTTCAAAACTCGGCGCGTTCGCGCGTTCCTTTCGTCATGCCGTCGCCGCGAAAATTGATCCGGCTCAGCGCCGCGCCTTCTGGGAAAAGATCATTGACGGCCCAATCGCGTCACGCGTTATTGCCAATGACGAGTGCGGCGCGCGCGAGGCGATGATCGAAGCCCTCAATCGATCGCCGGATGAGACAACCACCGGCGTCGTCCACATTGTCGGCGCTGGCCCCGGCGATCCTGAACTGCTGACATTGAAGGCGTTGCGGCTGCTACAATCAGCGGACGTTATTCTTTATGACCGTCTTGTCGGCGACGGCGTCCTTGCTCTGGCGCGGCGCGACGCGCTGCGGCTCTATGTCGGCAAGGCCAAAGCCGCACACGCCGTTCCGCAGGAAGAAATTGAGGCGAAGCTGATCCGCTTTGCACGCGAAGGAAAAATTGTCGTGCGGCTCAAGGGCGGCGATCCTTTTGTTTTCGGCCGCGGCGGCGAAGAATTTGACGCTGTCAGAAACGCCGGGATCCCGGTTTTTGTCACGCCGGGCATTACCGCTGCAATTGGCTGCGCCGCCGCCGCCGCCATGCCGCTCACCCACCGCGATTATTCGCAGGCGGTAACCTTTGTCACCGGCCACGCGAAAGGCGACAGCGACCCCGATCTTGATTGGGGCGCGCTGGCAAGGCTTGGCCATACGCTCGTTGTCTATATGGGCGTCGGCAAGGCGGATGCGATCAGCGCTCAATTGATCAAGCATGGCCGCGCCGCTTCTACGCCGGTTGCAATTATTGAAAACGGCACGACCGAAAACGAAAAGATCGTCAAAGGCCGGCTCGCGGATCTCGGCGATCTCGTCCGCGACGGACAACTCAACGGCCCGGCTTTGCTTGTAATCGGCGAGGTTGCGGCAATGGCGGCCGGCGCGCTGGCGGCAAACGCCGCTGCGGCGTGGAGAGCAGCATGAAGGCAATCACCGCTAACCGGCTGTCGGACGGCGTTGTCGTCTACGTCGCCAGAGACGGCGCGTTGGTCGAGCGCTTTGAGCATGCGGCGCTTTTCGATAATGATCGCGCAGACGGCGAACTCGCGACAACGCTTGCGGATATGTCCGTCATCGCCAACGCCTATCTGATCGAGGCTGAAGAAAGCGGCCCGGTTGGGCGCGAAGCCTTGCGGGAATCCATTCGCCGCAACGGGCCGACGATACGCCGCGATCTCGGCAAGCAGGCGGAGGCTCTGGATGAGCGGCTATAGGATTTACGGCGACGCCGTCAGCGGCAATTGTCTCAAGGTGAAATGGACGCTCGACTTGCTGGGCGCAGATTATGAATGGATAGAGACGAATATCCTGAAGGGAGAGACGCGGACCGGCGAATTTCTCGCCCTCAATCCGGCCGGGCAGGTTCCGCTTCTGTTGACGCCAAAGGGCCATGCGCTGGCGCAATCGAATGCGATCATCTTGTATCTCAACGAGAAGCACGACGGCGGGTTGTTGCCGAACAAGGCGTTCGAGCGTGCGAAAGTCTATGAGTGGCTTTTCTGGGAACAATATAGCCACGAGCCCTATATCGCCGTCCGGCGGTTTTTGAAAACCTATCTCAACAAGCCTGAACCGGAACTCGATCCGAAGCTGCTCGACAAGGGGCTCGCGGCGCTGTCACGCATGGAAACACAGCTTGGCGCGGCAAAGTGGATCGCCGGCGACGAATTTTCGCTCGCCGATATTTCTCTCGTCGCTTACACGCGCGTGGCGCACGAGGGCGGATTTGATCTGAATGCGTTTGCTTCTGTCGGGGCGTGGGTTGCGCGCGTTGAAAAGCGCCTCGGTATCGGAGCGCTCTGATGTACCGCTATGACCAGTTTGACGAAACCTTTGTGCGCGAGCGCGTCACTGAATTCCGCGGACAGGTGTCGCGCCGGCTTTCGGGTGATCTCACCGAAGAGCAGTTCAAGCCGTTGCGGCTGATGAACGGACTTTATCTGCAGCTTCATGCCTATATGCTGCGTGTCGCCATTCCCTATGGCGCCATGTCGTCGCGTCAAATGCGTCAGCTCGCCCATATCGCGCGGAAGTACGACAAGGGGTACGGCCATTTCACCACGCGGCAGAACATTCAGTACAACTGGCCCGCGCTCATCGACGTGCCCGATATCCTCGATGATCTCGCCGATGTCGAAATGCACGCGATCCAGACATCCGGCAACTGCATCCGCAATGTCACGTCAGACCCCTATGCCGGCGCCGTCGCCGACGAGGTTGATGACCCGCGCATCTGGTCGGAAGTCATCCGGCAATGGTCGAGCCTGCATCCGGAGTTTTCTTTCCTGCCGCGCAAGTTCAAAATCGCGGTGACGGCTAGCGACAAGGACCGCGCCGCCATTCGCGTTCACGACATTGGCCTCAGACTTTACAAAAATGATGACGGCGATCGCGGTTTCGAGGTGCTGGTCGGCGGCGGTCTCGGGCGAACGCCCTATGTCGCGGAGACCGTGCGCGAATTCCTCCCCGAAGCGCACCTGTTGTCCTATCTCGAAGCCGTCATGCGCGTGTATAACCGCTTCGGCAGGCGTGATAACAAATACAAGGCGCGGATCAAAATTCTTGTCGCGGTTGACCCCGAAGAGTTTCGCCGTCAGGTCGAAGAAGAGTGGGCAAAGTCCGACAAGGACCGTCTCGACGCGACGATTGAAGAAGTGCTCCGCATTCGCCGCCATTTTGCGCCTCCGCGGTTTGAAAGGGCATCCAGCGCGGCGCCGACCCTTGCCGCCGAGCGCGCCGACAATGCGGCGTTTGATCGCTGGGTGTCGACCAATGTGGTTGAGCACCGTCAGCAGGGATACGCCATCGCCAACATTTCCCTGAAGCCGATCGGCCTTGCGCCTGGCGACATCACCGCGGATCAGATGGAGGCTGTCGCCGACATCGCCGAGCGCTATTCGTTCGACGAGGTGCGGGCGACGCACGAACAGAATCTGTGCCTGCCGCATGTGAGAAAAGAAGACCTGCTCGCGGTCTGGCGGGCGCTTGATGACGTCAATCTTGCGACCGCGAATGTCGGCCTTGTCAGTGACATTATCTCTTGCCCGGGCCTCGATTATTGCGACCTCGCCAACACGCGCTCAATTCCTGTTGCAACGCGCATCGCGGAGCGATTCGCTGACGCCAGGGAGGCGGCGGATATTGGCGAGCTGAAGATCAAGATATCCGGCTGCATCAACGCCTGCGGTCACCACCATGTCGGTCACATCGGCATTCTTGGCGTCGATAAAAAAGGCGAGGAATTCTATCAGATCATGCTTGGCGGTTCCGGCGCCGAAGACGCAAGCCTTGGCGCGATTACCGGACGCGGCTTTTCTTCAACCGAAATTGTCGACGCTGTCAGCCGTCTCATCGACTATTACAAAGGCGTGCGCATTGGCGGCGAACGGTTTCTTGACGCCTATCGCCGGCTTGGCGCTGATCCATTCAAGGAGGTCCTCTATGGCGACGCTCAGAGTAACTGACGCGGGGTTAGACGTTGACGATCTGCCGCGGGGCCAGGAAATTTCGCTCGCCGAATGGCGCGACGGCGTCAGACCGGAAGCAGGGCGGTTTGAACTCGCTGTCCCGAACACCGAAGACATCGAATCGCTAGGCGATGTCATTCGTCAATTTGATGCTGTCATTCTCGAATTTCCGAGCTTCATGGACGGCCGCGCCTACAGTCAGGCGCGTATCCTGCGCGAGCGCCTTGGCTTCAAGGGCGAAATTCGCGCGCGCGGCGAGGTCTTGTGCGATCAGGCGCTGTTCATGGTGCGGTCTGGATTTGATGCGCTCGACATCGGCGGCGGCGATGTTGATGGGTTCAGGAGAGCGATCGGCTCTTACTCATCTTATTATCAGCCGGCGGCGGATGGCGCGGTTTCCATCGGACGTCTGCGGTCGCTCAACCGTGCGGCGGCTTGACATAAACCCCATGCCCGCTGCTCTCGCTCTCGCACCAAGGGGACCCCGCGCCGCGCCGTCGCTGGACGAGCGAGCAAGCGCGCTTGACCGTGCAGCGGCGGCGATGCCGGCGCAGGAAATACTGGCGGCGTCGATTGACGAATTTGCCGGCCGGATTGCGCTCGTCTCGTCGTTTGGTGCGGAATCGGCGGCGCTCCTCCACCTCGTTGCAGCAGTCAATCCGGCGCTACCGGTGTTTTTCATCGATACCGGGAAACATTTTGTCCAGACCGGGGGCTACCGCGAAGACCTGACGCATCGTCTTGGTTTGACCGATGTCAGGTCCATTCGCCCCGACACGGCGGAAATCGCCTCGGTCGATCCAAAAGGCGATCTATGGCGCCGCGACAACGATGCCTGCTGTTCGCTGCGCAAGGTCCGTCCGCTCGCCAGGGCGCTTGAAGGATTTGATGCATGGATTACCGGCCGCAAGCGCATGCACGGCAATCTCCGTTCGCACCTGCCGATCGTGCAGGCGGCGCCGCCGCACCTCAAAATCAACCCGCTGGCGCGGTGGTCGGCGTCTGACATTGCCGCCTATATGACGGCGCATGAACTGCCGCCGCATCCGCTGGTCGAGACCGGATTTTCATCAATTGGCTGCTGGCCCTGCACGGCTCCAACCGCGCCTGGCGACGATGCGCGCGCCGGCCGCTGGCGCGGTCTTGAAAAGACCGAATGCGGCATTCACCAGAATTGAGATCAGTCTATTTTCTGCAGAAATTTGACGATCGCATGCATTGCGTCGGATTCGGTCAATGTCGGCGCGTGCCCGACATTGGCGACTTCGCAATAGTCGAATCCGGGCCGCGCCTCACGCATCTTTGCGATAATCGGCGGCGTCAGCAGATCGCTGATGGCGCCGCGCACTATCAGCGTCTCAATTGATGCAAGAGCGCCGAACGGCGCCCAGAGATCGGGCGCCGGCCCCGCTTCCTGCATCGCCCGGCCGATATTCGGATCATAGGCCAATTTCCATCCACCATCCGCCTGCTGATCAAATGTCCGCCGCGCAAATTTCTCCCAGAACGAATTGTCTTGCCCCGGAAAGGCAACTTCATTGATGGCGCGAATTTGGGCTACGGCGTCAGCAAGGCTCGCGGCGCCGGCAGCGCCATTGGCCGCGCGGGCGCCGACATATCCCGCAATCCGCATGATCCCTTCGGGCGCCAGTTCCGGCCCGACATCGTTGATTATGGCGGCTGCAATGCGGTCCGGCGCAGACATTGCCGTCAGCATCGTCACGATCCCGCCAAGCGAAGTGCCGACGAAAACCGCACGGTCAACGCCAATCTGATCAAGGGCGGCAAGGACGTCCCGAACATAGGTTCCCGGAACATAATTGACATAGGCCGGATCGTAGTCCGACCGCCCGCGGCCGCGCAGCGATATCGAATAGACGTCCCGCCCGGTTCCGGCTATGGCGGGCGCAAAATCGTCAAAATCGGCAGCGTTGCGGGTAAGCCCCGGGATGCAGAGAACCGGCGCTCTCGCGCCGCCCGCGACCTTGCGCAGGTCGAGACGCAAATTGTCATCGGTCAGGACGGACTGGGATTCGTGCGGCAACGCCGTTCTCCAAGGTTCCGCCGGCCATCAGATCCCGGCGCGTTCCAAAGACCTTAAAGCAGACACAACTCCAATCAACAGGCGAGCGCGACCGGCAGTTTCGCGCCACCATGACTGGCGACGTCGCGTACTGTTTCGGGCGCCGCGTCTCGATTAGACGGCTTCCGCATCCATCACCGCCGCCGCCGCGCTGACCGCCGCTGCAATCCTCAGCGCCGCCTGAACCTGGTCGGCCGTCAGCCCAGCCTTGCGGACAATTTTGGCGTGGCTGTCGAGGCACATGCCGCAGCCATTGATGGCGGACACCGCCAGCGCCCATAGCTCGAAATCAACCTTGTCGACGCCGGGCGCGCCAATGACATTCATCCGCAGTCGCGCCGGCATTTTCTGATATTCGTCATCCGCCATCAGATGCGTCGCGCGGTAGTAAACATTGTTCATCGCCATGATCGCGGCCGCGGCTTTCGCAGCCGTCTTCGCCTCGTCCGACAATTTGTCTTCGGTCCATGCGGTGATCGCCTTGATCACCGACGGGTTGCGCGCGCCATAGGCCGAGGCCAGAAAGGTTCCGAATTTTTGCTGATCGGACAGAGTCGTTTCCGAGGCGAGCGTGCCAAGGTTCAAACGAATGTCTTTGGCGTAATCGGGAATGCTGTCGCGTAGTGCATCAAGGCTCATCGGTTCCTCCATTTTCGGGCGCAAAAAGGGCGCGCCAATGCTGTTGAGGCGCGCCCGATTTCTGGTCTCTTCAGGTTTAGAGCGTGTCCCCGCCGACCGGGCGGTTGCACGGGCAAAGCTCGTCCGTCTGCAGTGCGTCGAGAACCCGCAGCGTGTCTTGCGGATTGCGCCCGACATTGAGGTTGTTGACGTAAACGTGCTGGATGACATTGTGCGGATCGACAATGAAGGTGGCGCGGAGCGCCACGCCGGCTTCGGAGCGAATGCCAAGGCCGTCAATCAGCGCGCCCGTCGTGTCGGCGAATTGCCATGCCGGATGGCTTTTCAGATCCGCATGATCGCGGCGCCAGGCAAGCTTGCAGAATTCGTTATCGGAACTGCCGCCGAGAACGACCGCGTCGCGATCGGCGAATTCCTTTGCGAGCCGGCCAAACTCGGCGATCTCCGTCGGGCAGACAAAGGTGAAGTCCTTCGGGTAAAAATAGATGACTTTCCACTTGCCAGAAAAACTGTCCTGCGTGATTTCTTCGAAGGCGGACTGGCCGTTTTCTTCGTGGCTGTTGAATTTCGGCTTGACGCCGGTGACGCGAAAATCGGGAAGCCGATCGCCCACTCCGAGCATGAAATTCTCCTCTCAGGTTGATGCATGTCGCCGTCGGCCTCGGTAATCGCCGCTCGGCAAGGCGGTAGATAGGGCGGCCTTGAGAATTTATCAAATAGATAATATCTAAGGCATCTATCAATTTACTCGATTGCAGGGCCCCCATGATTCCATTGCCGACCCTTCGCCAATTGCAATTTTTTCTGGCGCTAGTGCGCCGGGGGTCCTTTTCGAAAGCGGCGGGGGACTGCCTGGTGTCCCAGTCAACCTTGTCCTCCGCCATCAAGGAACTCGAAAGCGTCCTCAATCGCCAGCTCGTCGACCGCTCGACCCGGCGCTTTTCGCTGACGCCCGCAGGCAAGGATGTCGCGCAGCGCGCTGCCAGACTTCTCGCCGAGGCGGAAGATCTGGCGCGTTCGGCGTCAGAGCAAAAGCCGCTTGACGGCCCCTTCAATCTGGGCGTCATCCCGACCGTTGCCCCCTTCCTTCTGCCGTTGACGACGCCCGGTCTTGCGAAGAAATTTCCAAAGCTTGAACTCTTCCTGCGCGAGGACCTGACGGCGTCCTTGTCGGACCGGCTTGCCGAAGGTTCAATCGACGCGGCGCTTCTTGCGTTTCCCTATGATCTTCCGGGCGCTGAGTGGATCGAGATCGGCGAAGACCCGTTTTTGGTGGCGGCGCCGGTCGGCAGCCCGCTCGCCCGGCGCAAGTCGATCAAATCTGCAGATCTCAAGGGCGCGCATCTTTTGCTGCTTGAGGACGGTCATTGCATGCGCGAACACGCGCTTGATGCGTGTCAGCTGCGTCAGGATGATGTTTCGGGGACGTTTGCAGCGACGAGCCTCTTTACCCTGACGCAAATGGTGCGTGCGGGTTTGGGCGCGACGCTGCTTCCCAAAATGGCGGTCGACTCGGGTCTTGCTGCGAATGCGGGTCTTGCTGTGACGCGCCTTGCCGCGCCTTCGCCGGCGCGGACGATCGGGCTTGCGTGGCGGAAGGGATCCGGCCGGCGTTACGAGTGCGAACTTCTCGCCGATTATTTCAAGGCGTCCTTGCGCGCCGGCGCCGCGAATGCCGAAAAGCGCCGCGCCGGCTGAATGCAATCAATTGACGGCGTCACCAGTGCGAAGTCCGGTCGATAGCGGCGCATGTTTCAGCGGCGCAATCTGACCGCTGTCGGAGAGCAGAATGGCGATCGGCCGCGTTGAATGAAACTGCGTCAATATGATCATGATCGTCACCGTGATCGGCACCGCGAGCAGCATCCCGGCGAACCCCCAGAGCGTCCCCCAGACCGCCAAAGACAGCAGAATGACAAGCGGGCTTAGATTGAGGCTCTTGCCAATCAGCCTCGGTTCGATCGCCGAACTCATGGTCTGTTCGGCGCCGACGAGCAAAACGAGGGCAAGGCCGGCGGTTTGTACGCCGCCGCCGTCAGGCTGCACGAGCGAGAGAATAACCGGCAGTGAAATGGCGCTGGCGGCGCCGACAATCGGAATGAAATTGAGGGCGAAGATCAGCAGCGCCCAAAAGCCGGCGAAATCGACGCCGACAAAGATCATGATGATATAACTGAGGGCGGCGGTAATGAGGTTCGTAACGGTCTTGACGGTAATGTATTGCCTCACCAGGGATGCAATATCGGCGATGGTGTCGTTGACGGCCTGCCGCCGCTCGACATTGCTGTTCAGCAGATTGATCTTCTTGAAGATGCGCCCGCGTTCGAGAAGCATAAACACCGTATACAGAAAGATCGTCACGGAATTTCCGGCGAAGGAACGGGCGGTCGAGCCGACTTGCGCGAGCGCGGGGTTGATCATCGAGAGACCCGCCGATCGCAGCTGATCGACGCCGCCGACGAGATTTTTGGGAAGCGCGCCGACACTGTCGAGATATTTGATGCCGTCCTGGGTGAAGGACCTCAGGCGCTCCTCATAGAGCGGCGCCGCGGCTATCAGCGCTTCGACATTGTTGCGAATAATCTCGATGAACAACAGAAAGATTGAAATGATCAGCGCGAAAGCGAACAAATAGCAAAGCCAGTTTGGAAGAAAGCGGCCGATCAGCGGACCCTTGCGAATGGTCTCCTTCAGCGTGAAGATGAGAAAACCGAGAAACCCGGCGATGATGACGGGTATGAAGATCGTGCGCCCGAAATAGGCGATTGCCGCAATCAGCGTTGCAAGCGCCAGACTGTAAAAAATCCCCGCGCCGCCGCCGGAACGACTGCCCGTTTCAAGCGGGGGAGGGGTGGTCGCTTGCAACTCGGCGCCGCCGCTCATATTTCACTTCTCCCGAAGGGTCATGAAAGCCAACTAGGCATATTTGTCCGATAAAACCAGAGCGCAAGATTGATACGAGGAACGCGGCCGCGAAGTATGTTGAAGCAGGTAGAAATCGCCTGGCGTTCGCCCGTCGATGCTTTTGCGGCAATTGCGTCGCGGCCGGGCGCGGCGCTGTTGCATGGCGGCGATGCGGCGCGCGATGCCGGCTGGTCCTTCATCGCCGCAAATCCCGTCCGGCGCATTGAAAGCGCGCGAGGTGAAACCAGGATTGATGACGAGCGCGTCAGCGCGTCGCCATTTAAGGCGCTGGCCAACCTTCTGGCGGAGCGCCAGACCGATGGCTCAACCGATTGCGGCGCGCCGTTGGCGTCGGGGTGTGTCGGTTTTGCCGGATATGAATGCGGCGGCGCGATCGAGCCGCGTTCTGTGGGTCCGGCGACGCCCTATTGTCTCCCGGATTTTTCATTCGCCGCCTATGACGCCATCGCCGCCTTCGACAGGTCGTCGCGCCGCGCTTACCTCGTCGGGCGAACGACGGCCGCGGTCGACGCGCTTGGAGATGTGCTGAAGAATGAAGGCGCGTCTTGTCAGGAACCTGACTTCGATTTCGCACGCCTCAGCTCGAATTTCACCCGCGAAGCATATAACGCGGCGGTCGCCGCCGTTATTGAAAAAATTCGCGCCGGAGATCTTTTTCAGGCGAACATCTCGCAACGGCTTGAGGCGCGTGCGAGCGGCGAAATTGACGCCTTCGCGCTGTTCAAAGCCGCATCGGTCGACAGCAGCGCTTCCTTTGGCGCATTCTTGCAGCATGGCTCTACGCAAATCCTGTCGCTGTCGCCCGAGCGATTCTTTGCAGTTCGCCCGCGCGCCGCAGGCGGGTTTTCAATTGTCGCCGAGCCGATTAAAGGCACAAAACCTCGCAGCGCCAATGCCGAACAAGATCTGGAGGCGCTCGAAGCGCTGGTCCGGGATCCAAAGGAGCGCGCCGAGAACATCATGATCGCTGACCTGACGCGCAATGACCTGTCGCGCCTTTGCGCAGATCATACGGTCATTGAAGAGGCGGTCTGCGAGGCGGTCAGTCACGCGACCGTCCATCATCTTGTTTCGCGCATCAGCGGTGTTCTTCGCGAGGGACTTAGCGCCGCCGACGCGTTTGGCGTTCTGTTTCCATGCGGATCCGTTACCGGCGCTCCGAAGATCGAGGCGATGAAAGCAATCGCCGAAATTGAGCGGTCCGGCCGGGGCCCCTATTGCGGCGCGATCGGATATTTTGACGATCGCGGCGGCGCGGATCTTTCGGTGGCAATCAGAATGGCGGTCGTCGAACGGGAAAAAATCTCGATCCCCGTCGGCGGCGGCGTTACCCTTCGCAGCGATCCGCAAACGGAGTATGATGAGACACTCGCCAAGGCGCAGCACCTGCTGCGCTGTATCGGATTGAACGTCGCGCAATGATCTTGATCATCGATAATTACGATTCGTTTGTGCATAATCTTGCGCGCTATGTTCGCGAAGCGGGCTGCGAGGCGCTCGTTGTGCGAAACGATGCGGGTCCCGTTGAAGATCTGCTGCAGTTGTCGCCGGACGCCGTCATCATATCGCCTGGGCCGCGAACGCCGTCGGAAGCCGGCGTGTCGACGGCGATTATCCGTCAGCTGAACCATTCGACGCCGCTCCTGGGCGTCTGCCTCGGGCATCAATGCCTGGTGGAAGCGTTCGGTGGCCGAACGGTCCGCGCCAGGGAACCGCTGCATGGGGAAGCAAGCCTGATCCAACATGACGGCCACGGCATTTTCGCGGGCGTTGAAAATCCGATGCAAGCTGGCCGGTACCATTCGCTTGTTTCTGAAATTGCCGCCGGCGGCCCTCTCCAGGCGTGCGCCTCCAGCCAGCACGGCGAATTGATGGCGGTGCGTCATCAAACGGCGCCATGGTGGGGCGTCCAGTTCCACCCGGAATCGCTGCTTACGCCATCCGGGCGGGTGCTGATCGGGAATTTCCTGAAGCAGATATCGCGGAGAGTGGCGGCGTGATCGTCTGGCGCGATGGAGAATTTGTTGACGGCGCCGCAGCGATTTCGGTTGCAGATCGCGGCTGGTTGATCGGCGATGCGGTGTTTGAGACGATACTTGTCCGGCGCGGCGCGCCGGCGTTTCTCGACCGGCATCTGGCGCGGCTTGCCCATGGCCTCGAACGTCTTGCAATCCCTCTCACTCTCGACGAGCACGAGATCCGTTCCGCGATCAGCGAGCTTGCTGAAAAAAGCGGGCTTCGAGGCGATGCGGCCAGCCGCATAACGGTGTCACGCGTTGGCGGACCGCGGGGTCTCGCGCCGTCCCCGGAAGCGCGGGCGCAACTGGTGATGACGACAACGTCAATCGGAAATCCGCCGCCTCTTTTTCGCTTGATGGTTTCAGGGCGCTGCCGCTGGACCGGCTCTGCGACGAATTCCTTCAAATGCGCCGGCGCTTATGCCGAGAATTTTCTGGCGCGCGCCGAGGCGGCGGCGGCTGGCGCCGATGAAGCGATCATGCTGAATGAGCTGGGGCGCGTTGCGTCGGTGAGCGCCGCCAATATCTTTTTCCTGACGGAAGCGGGCCTGCAAACGCCGCCGGTTTCCGAAGGCGCCATGCCGGGCGTCGTGCGCGCGATCCTGCTTGAAGAGGCAAGAACGCTCGGCATGCCGGTGCGGGAGGGTCCGGTTGACCCTGCGGCGCTGTCTTCGTCGTTACCTCTGCTGACGAACAGCCTTATCGGTGTTGTGCGCGGAACGGTTGACGGCGTGGCCGGGTCAGACGTCGAGCCGGCGGCCTGCAGGCTGATCGCCGCCTACCGGCGCCGGGTCGCGCAAGAGGTCGGCGATGAGGAACTGAACGGAGAGCGGGCGTGAAGGCATTTGTTCTGCAGCGAGATCAGATCGCATCAATTGCCGCCGCGCTCGTAGTCGATGAGTTGGGTGTGCGCTTTGATCGTCACATCGACACCCAGACAGGCGCCAGCTGGTCAGCCGAGACCAATTTATTCGGCGACGAGGGCATGGAACTGACGGCGCAAGAGGCGGCTGCTTGCCTTGCCAGGCTTTACCGGTTTTTTGGTCACGGCGCGCAAACGCCCGCCAATTCAAAGGCGGTCACGCTCGGCGACTGGGTCGACGGCGTCGCCGCCGCAGTCGCGCAGCAGTTGACGGTATTTTCGTTTTCCGCCGCCGGGGATGAAGCGCGTCAGATCACCCATTCCGCCGACATCGTCTATTCTGACGCGGCGTCGGCCGCCAATCTGCTTTATGGGCGGCGGCGCATCCTCTCGCTGGTTTCGCCGCACAGCCTGATTGGATTCGCGCTGTCGGTCTTGACGCCCAATCTCCTGCAGGCGCCATCGATTGATGCACGGACGATGGCGCCAGACGATTTGACGAAATTCCTCGCCTTTGGCGACGCCCTGATCGCAACGCCAAGTCTTTGGCGGTATATTATCGCCCAGGGCGTGTACGCGCCCGACAATTCGATGGCGGTGTTTTTCGGCGAACCGATGACGCCTGACCTGTCGGCGGAGATCCGTCAGGCGGGATTTGGCGCGCAGCGTGAAATTTACGGGTCGACTGAAAATGGCCTGATCGGCTGGCGCGACGCGCCGAGCGATCCCTTTGCGTTGTTCGACCAATGGCGCCGTAATGGCGACAATCTCCGCCGAACAACGCCAACGGGCGCTGGAATTGATGTGACGCCGATGGACATGTTTGCTTGGGACGGCGATCGCCGGTTTCGTCTTGGCGGCCGTCGCGACGGGGCGGTGCAGATCGGCGCCGTCAACGTGTTTCCCGAACGGATCGCGCGTAAGATTGCCGAGCATCCCGATATCGGCTCCTGCGCGGTTTCCGTGTCGCGGCACGCCGCCGGCGCGGACCGTCTAGTCGCCACGATTGTGCTGAAGTCCGGCGGGCCGCCGCTGGAGACTGTCGCGCGGTCAATTGAGGTGTGGTGCCGGACAAAATTGCGGCCACATGAACGGCCGCGCGTTTACAACTTTTCGGCGATCGGCTGACAACAAAAAGGCCCTCCGTAGAGGGCCTTTTCAAAGCGGAAGAAAATTCCGGTTATTCGCTCGGCGCTGCTGCGCCGGCGGCCTGCTGGAACTTCTGTTGCACCTGGCTCGACACTGCGCCAAAGGCTTCCGGGCTGTCGCCGACGGTAATCGTCTGCTCGCAGGTGTTCATGCAGTTGTAGGTAAAGCGTTGCGGTCCGCGCTGCAGCGTCAACATGTCGGAATTGGTCGCGCGAACGCGAACAATCAGATTGTCGATTTCGGCGCCGTCAGCATCAAAGAGGAATATGTTGGTGAGGCCAGGCGACTTGCCAAATAGCAAGACATGTCCCTTGTCCCTGACAGTAACATCGGCGATTCCCGGGTTGCCGACGACGATCTGCGCGACATCCTGCTTGAAAGAGTAGGGCTTGACCTGATCCATGGTCACCCAGACTTGTTCGGCGGACGCCGCCGTTGCAAGAACGCTCGCCGCCATGGAAAGAACGAATAACCGCATCGCTGTCACTTTCTCTTTGTCCAGGGTCCAGACCTATCGCTGATGAGTCAAGAAAGCCTTAAATCACGGCCCCGACAATCACAGACCTGACCGCCGATCGAACTATTGCCGATCTTATCGGGCGCCTTTGCAGATCGTGAAAATTTTAGCTTTTACCGAGCCTTAAAGCCTTGCTGCCTTTCATCGCGCAGGGAGTCCTTCATGCTTGCCAATCCAGTCCAGAATAACGAAACGTCTGAAGTAACGGCTTCCGGCGCGATCGCCGCCTCGGCGGTCTTTCGCGACTTGCCGGAGCAGGTCGTTTCGGCGCTGGCGGATGTCAGCGCCATTCGTGATTATTCAGCTGGCGAGACGATCTTTGCGATGGGTCAGTTCGACGGATCTGAATTCCTGATTGTTCATTCAGGCAAGGTCAAAGCGTCGCATGCCGATTCAAAGACTGGCGCGATGTTGTTCGAAGAGATTTCGGCGGGTGAGACTTTCGGCCTTCCAATGGCGGCGATTGGCGGCGATTCGCGGCTTTCGGCCGGCATTTCCCTGACCGCCGAACGCGACAGCAAGGTCATTGCAGTCGACGCGGAAACGCTGAGGGAAATGACGGCGCAGCGCCCGTCGCTGACGCGGAACCTGATGGTCTATTTTGCGCGGCGCCTTCTGGGCGACGACCGCACGGCGGAGGAAAATTCTCCCGAGCGGCGCGTCTACGCAGCGCTTTGTTCCTATATCGAACGCGACGCCGTCAACGCCGAATGGCGAATCGCCAGGATGCCGAAGCATCGCGAATTGGCGGACCGCGCCGATGTTGATGAGGCGGACGCGGCGAGCGCCGTTGCAAAACTGATCCAGTCAGGCGTTGCGCGCCGCAATTACCCCGGACTGATCATCGATGATATTGCTCAGTTGAACCGGCTGGCGCGCTGATTTATTGGTTGGTTAACCATAATAGTTTGTAAACGAACTATTTCATTTAAAGCCTTCAATCCTTCACCGATTTTTAATGTGTCAGCGGCATGATCGCAGAAGTCTGAGGGGGTAACACCCATTCAGCGGTGCAAGAGTAAGAGTAGCAAGCAGGAGTCGACTCATGAAAGCTCTCATTAACAAGTTCATCACTGACGAAGACGGCGCCACGGCCATCGAATACGGCCTGATCGCTGCGCTTATTGCGGTTGCGATCATCACCGCAGTTCGCGCGGTCGGCACCGAACTTACGAACACGTTCTCGGAAGTCGAGAGCGGCCTGAAGTCGTAATTTCGTCTTCAAGTTTTGTCGTCGGAAAAGGAGGCTTCGGCCTCCTTTTTCTGTATCAATCCGAACTTATGTCTAACCGAATATTAAGCGCCTCCGCCTAACCTTGCGCTCATCGGAATTCTGGAGCGCGCCTGTGATCCCCCTCATATTCCTTTCGGCTTTTCCAGCGGCGCTGATCATCGCGGCGTTGAACGATCTTTACGAATACAAGATCCCGAACTGGGTCTCGGTTGTCCTCTTTCTTTCTTACTTTGCGGCGGGTGTTGGTCTTGGTGCGACGCCGTCGGCGATGCTGGAAGGGTTCCTTTTTTCCTGTGCTGCGCTGGTTGTCGGATTTGGATTGTTTGCCGGCAAAATCCTCGGCGGCGGCGATGCAAAGCTGATCGCCGCCTGTGCGCCGTGGATCGGACCTTCGGCGCTCGCGCCATTCCTGCTTAATACGGCGTTCGCAGGCGGCGTCTTCGCAGTTGCGCTTATCATGTTCCGCAAGGCGCCAGCGCTGCCCGTGTATGCGCAGGCGCCTTGGCTGATGAGATTGCATCAGCGGCCGAAAGACATTCCGTACGCTGTCGCCATCGCAATCGGCGGACTCCTTAGCTTTTCCCAAACACCGCTCTTTCAATTGGCGTTTGGCGGTTAATGAAGTCGGTTAACAGAGTTTTGAGGACTTCTCCTTACAAGAATTTACTGAAATTCCAGGGCGCAGAAGCATCCCGAAAGGGCGAGGATTGACATGAACGTAACGCGAATTGCGGTTCTAGGCGTGGCGCTGGTTGCAGGCGTCGGAGCCTTCTTCATGATGATGAGCGGCAACAAGGGCGCGCCCGTCCAGGTCGTGCAGGCAGTTCAGGAAAAAACCGTGCGCGTGCTCGTTGCTGATCGCGACTTCCAGCGCGGCGAGAGAATTGTCGCGGAATCGATCAAATGGGTCGACTGGCCGGAGAAGGCCCTATCGGAGGCCTACATCACCGAAGCCAGCGGCGGCGATCCTGCGGAGCTTGAAAAAGTGGTGGCGCGCACGTCGATTATCGCGGGCGAGCCGATCATCGAAGCGAAAATCGTCCGCGCCGGGAGTTCGGGACTTCTCGCAGCAGTGCTTGAACCGGGCATGCGCGCGGTGACGATGCGGATATCGCCTGAAACCGGCGTCAGCGGGTTCATCCTGCCGGGCGATCACGTCGACATCTATTATTCGGAAGCCGGCGATTCCAACAAGACAAGCACCGAAGTCATCTTCGAAGATGTGCGCGTTCTCGCGATCAATACGGTGTACTCGGAGAACCCGGAAACACCGGTAATTGAGGGCGCGAACGCGACCGTGCAGCTGTCGCCCGAAGACGCCGAGTTCTTCATCAATTCACGCGCGTCGCGCGGGCAAATGAGTTTCGCCCTGCGCAGCGTCTTTGCTGAAGCGGAAGGCGCGACCAAACAGCGTCGCGATCAAAGCATCAAGGTGATCCGTTATGGCCGCTCGTAACCAGTTCGTTGAGGGGATTATCATGCGAGTTTCTGCAGTCTCAACTCTTGCGGCGGCGATGCGTATCGCGGGCGCCGCGTTGACGGCTCTGGCTGCCGGCGCGATGACACCGGCCCTGGCCGCGGGAAGAAGCGCTGAGACAACCATCAATTTCGGCGGTTCGGGCGCTGCTTCGAAGTCGATTATCCTGCCGCTCAACAAGGCGGCAATCGTCGAGCTGCCGCAAGCGGCGGCGGATGTGCTGGTGTCGCAGCCGTCAGTCGTCGACGCGGTAATCCGTTCGCCGCAACGGGTTTATCTGCTTGGCCTGCAGGTCGGTCAGGCGAACGCCTTCTTCTTTGACGCCAATGGCCGCCAGATCCTCAACCTTGAAATTCAGGTTGAGCGCGATCTCGATGCGCTGACCGATCTCATCGCGCGCCTGATGCCGGATGCGCGCATCACCGCGGAAGCAATAAATGACAATGTCGTCCTTCGCGGCACTGTTCCCTCCGGCGTACAGGCGGCCGACGCCGCCGACATCGCTGGCCGCTTTGTCGGCGATCCGAAAAAAGTTATCAGCATGATGTCAATCCGCGACCGCGAGCAGGTGATGCTCAAGGTCCGCGTTGTTGAAATGCAGCGGTCGATGATCAAGCAGCTTGGCATCGATCCGTCGGGCTTCACGTCGATCTCCAACACCGCGTTTGAATCGACGGCCTCGACAATCGCTTCAGGCGCCTCTGCCGGCCTCACCGGCTCATTCCAGCGCCTCTTTGGCGGCGGCGACTCCGGCTTCAACGTTTCATTCCAGGCGCTTGAGCGCGTCGGCCTCGTAAAAACCCTTGCCGAACCGACGCTGACTGCCGTTTCGGGCGAAACCGCAAGCTTCCTCGCCGGCGGCGAGTTCCCGATCCCGGTCGGCCAGCGCGACGGCGTCATCTCGCTTGAGTTCAAGGAATTCGGCGTCGGCCTCGGCTTCACGCCGCTGGTTCTTGGAAAAGGCCGCATCAACATCAAAGTTTCGACCGAAGTCAGCGAAATTTCTTCGCTCAACAACTTTTCGCTTGGCGGATCGACGACGACCATTCCGGGAACGCCGCCGCCGCCTGATACGCTGATCCCTATTCTTGACGCAAATGGCAATCCGACGGGCGCCTTCAACCTGACGGCAGCTGCCGGTGAAGTTCTGCAAGGAACAGACCCGACGGTATTCTCGACCAGTGGCCTTACGGTTCCGTCGCTGACAGTGCGCCGCGCCAAGACAACGGTCGAACTGCCTTCGGGCGGCAGCCTCGTGATGGCCGGCCTCCTTCAGGAAAACATGCGCCAGACGGTGCAGGGCATTCCGTATCTGAAGGACATCGCCGTTCTCGGTCAGCTCTTCCGCAGCCGCGATTACGAAAATTCGGAAACCGAACTGGTGATTATCGTTACGCCGTATCTCGTTGACCCAACGCATGAGTCAAAGCTCTCCGATCCGGCCAAGGGCTTCGTCGCCGCCAGCGACATGCAGACAATCATGATGGGCAATCTTGCCGCAACCTACGGTCTCGCCGGTTCCGGCGTCGAAGAAAAGACGCTTCAGGGACCGATGGGCTTCATCCTCGATTAGTGGAGACGCATCACATGACAAACGTCCTGAAAAAGCTTCTCCTCACGACCATGGCGGTTTCGACCGTCGGTTGCGCCGCTGGCTTCAACGGCCAGGAGCAAGCGCTGACGGTGGCTGAGGAGCATCCGATTTCGGTCGACAGCCAGACCGTGACGATGACCATGGCGGAAACGTCCGGCGAACTTTCGTCGCTCGATCAGGCGCGCCTGCGCGCCTTTGCAGACTCTTACATGCGCAATGGCCATGGCGCGCTGACCGTCACGGCGCCCTCCGGCGCTGAAGGAGCCGCCAGCGTCCGCAAGGCCCTCGATGGTTTCGGCGTGCCGTCATCGTCGATCGCCGCCGCCGACTATCGCGGCGGCGAAGGGTCAACCCGGGACATCATCCTTTCCTACACGCATTACGTTGCAACACCGAGCGCTTGCGGCGTCTGGGAAGGTATGCGCGAGCGCGACTATCGCAACGTCCGCACGCCGAATTTTGGATGTGCAACGCAGAACAATCTGGCGGCGATGATTGGCGATCCGCACGATCTGATTGAGCCGGCGGCGATGACCGATCCGGACTCGACGACGCGCATTCTTGGCGTGACGAAATTCCGCAAAGGCGAAACGACGTCAAGCAAAACCGATGCTGAAGTCAATTCCAAAGTCGCTAATCAGTAAATGAAAGTCCGGGGTCAGGCATCGCCTGGAGGGAGTTTGAAATGAGGAAGGCCTCAAAGGAAGCGTTCGACGTCGCTCATGACGAAGAAGGAGCGGCGAACGCGGCGGCAAGTCTTGGTCCGGATGGAGGGCCGCTGCTTGCGGCGAAAGTCCGTTACGTTCCGGCGGAGCCTGTCGACGAGGACGACGCCTGGCTTGATGATGAATTGTCGGACGAAGAACTCGCCGCGCTCGGTGAAGAGGATTTCGACGACGATGAACTTCTCGCCGAGGAACTCGGCGTCGCCGACGCCGACGACTTCAGTTTCGAGCCGACGGCGGAACCAATCGCCGAGGTCAGCGCCGCGCCGGTAAAAGCGGCGCCGCGCGCCGCGCCGAAGACGGCAAAAGAGCCGCCGCCCGTCGCTGTCGCGACGAGCCAGGCGCTTGCGCTTGCTGACGATCAATCGTTCGATGTTGAAGAATTCAACGACGGCGATGAAGATCATCGTCCTGTCCCGCGCATTTCAATCCATGCCTTCTGCGAGACGCCCGATACGACGGCGCTTCTCGAGCGCGCGGCGGTCGACCGCCGTCTGTCGAAAACCCATTTGACCGTTCACATGGGCGGGCTTGCCAAAGCCGTTGATCATTTCCAGACGGCGGCGACGCCCAATCTGGTCATTGTCGAAACGCTTGACGGCGGCGCTGAACTGTTCGCCCAACTGGCGGAACTGGCGGAAGTCTGCGATCCGTCCACAAAAGTCATCATCCTCGGCCGCGCCAATGATATCGGTCTTTACCGCGAACTGATGCGTCAGGGCATCAGCGATTATATCGTCCGGCCGCGCTCGCCCCTGCAAATTATCAAGTCGATTGCAACGCTCTACGTTGACCCGTCGGCGCCGCCGATTGGCCGCACCATCGCTTTCGTTGGCGCGCGCGGGGGCTCGGGCTCATCGACGCTCGCCCACAATGTCGCCTGGTGCTCGGCGGAAGAAATGCAGAGCGACACGGTCATTCTTGACCTTGACCTGCCGTTCGGCACCGCCAGCCTCGATTTCGAGCAGGACCCGACTTCGGGCCTGATCGAAGCGCTCGGATCGCCGGAGCGTCTTGACGACGTCCTCCTCGACCGCCTGTTGCAAAAGCACACCGATCGCCTGAGCCTTTTCACCGCGCCGAACCTTCTCGATCGCGACTATGACATCGATGATCAAGCCTTCGAGACGGTCATCGATGTCGTGCGCGGCGCGGCGCCGACGATCATTGTCGACGTTCCGCACGTTTGGACCGGGTGGTCGAAGCGCTTGCTGCAGACCGCGGACATGATCGTCATCACCGCGACGGCGGACCTTGCCGCTTTCAGGAACACGAAGAATCTGGTGGATATCATTTCGGGCGCGCGTCCGAATGATGCGCCGCCGCTGCTGGTGATCAACCAGTTCGACCCGAAAATATCGTCGGTGCAGCCGCAGCAATATGCTGAGCATGTCGGCCTGACGCCAAGCGTTGTGTTCAATTGGGAGCCGCAGCTGTTCCACACGGCGGCGACAAACGCTTCGCCGATCCTTGAAGTGGGGACCAAGACCAAAACCGCGCAGAGCCTGCGCGAGCTCACTTCGACCGTCCTTGGCAAAACCCAAACCGCGGCGAAGAAGAGCCGTTTCAGCTTCGCGGGACTTTTGAAAAAGAAGTAGGATAAACGATGTTCGGACGCAGAACGGCAGAGGTCGATTCGCCGCCACAGGCGGCGCCGGCAAAACCAAAACCGGCGGCGGCCCCCAAACCGGTTGGCAAACCCGCCAGCACCGCGCCGGCCGGGCCCGCAAAGAAAGCGTCGGCAGGCGCCGCCCCGCCGCGCGTCGCCGCCATCGCAAAAGCGCAGCCGATCGAGATCGGCGGCCGCACGGATGAATATTTTCAGACCAAGACGACGATCTTCAATGCGCTGATCGATACGATCGACCTGTCGCAGCTGGCGCAGCTCGACACCGAATCGGCGGCGGAAGAAATCCGCGATATCGTCAACGAGATCATCTCAATTAAAAACGTCCAGATGTCGATCGCAGAGCAAGAAGCGCTGCTTCAGGACATCTGCAACGACGTGTTGGGTTATGGACCGCTTGAGCCGTTGCTCGCGCGCGACGACATCTCCGACATCATGGTCAATGGCGCAAATCGCGTCTTTATCGAGGTCGGTGGAAAAATCCAGCTGACTAATGTGCGCTTCCGCGACAACGCGCAGCTGATGAACATCTGCCAGCGCATCGTCAGCCAGGTCGGCCGCCGCGTCGACGAATCCTCGCCGATCTGCGACGCCCGCCTGCTGGATGGTTCCCGCGTCAATGTGATCGCGCCGCCGCTGGCGATCGACGGTCCCGCGCTGACCATCCGCAAATTCAAGAAGGACAAGCTGACCCTCGATCAACTGGTCAAATTCGGCTCGATCACGCCCGAAGGGGCGGAGGTTCTGAAAATCATCGGCCGGGTCCGCTGCAATATCGTCGTTTCCGGCGGCACGGGTTCCGGCAAGACCACACTCCTCAATTGCCTGACTCAATTCATCGACGACGACGAGCGTATCATCACCT
>JBGSVH010000214.1:0-4744 GCA_041753055.1 Parvularculaceae bacterium | reverse complement strand
GCGCCGCAAATTGCCACGGCCCCGGCCGTCAGGACGCCGAAGCGCCGGCCGCGACCGAAAAGCCTTGCGGCGCCTGCGCCGGCGGCGAGGGTCATGATTATCAAAACGGGCGTCATGATCACGGGCGCGGGGCCGAGACTCGCAATGTCGGCGAACGTCACGCGCACGCCAAGCAGCGCCACGCCGATCTTCAATAGTCGGGAAGATGTAAACTGAATGCCATCGACGCAGCGACCTTCCAGGCTGAGAAAATGAAAGGCCATTCCGATCAGCAGCGCGAACAGCATGGTCGGCGCGCCGTAATGCTCTGAGATGAAGGTCGACGCGGCGGCGATCATGAACGCCATCAATACGCCCGGCGCCAGGCGCCGTGCGGCGTGCCGGATATCAGCCGAGGCGGCGGCGAGCGTCACGCATTATCCCCGGCCAGCGCGCGGATTTCATTGAGCAGTATTGCGGGAACGGCGAGCCCGTTCTCCACAGCGCTCTGGCGGTGACGCAGACGCGAAGCGCCGGGCTGGCGTGCGCCTTCCTCCTCGGTCATGGCGCGCAACAGCGCCGCCATGCGCGAGAAGTAGGCGCCGTTTGAAAGCGCATTCGGATCAATCGCGATGATGACTTGTCCGACGTTAGGCGGCCCGCCCTCGGCATCGAGAAACGAGCTGGCCTCGAACCCAAAATGCGAACCGGTGACGGCCGCGGCGATAATCTCGATCATCAGCGCCAGCGCCGCGCCCTTGGCGCCGCCGGCGGGGGCCATCGATCCCTTAAGCGCCGCCGCTGCGTCCGTCGTCGGCTTTCCGTGTTCGTCGAGCGCCCAGTCTGGCGGAATCGTCATGCCGGATTTGTTTGCGGCGAGGACCTTGCCGCGTGCGGCGACGGATAACGCAAGATCGATGACCAGCGGCGGTCCGTCGGGCAGCGGCGCTGCGAACGCAATCGGATTGGTGCCGATCATCGGCTTCGCCCCGCCCCAGAACGCCATCGCTTTCGGCGAATTGCCGAAAATCAGCGCGATCAGCCCCACGTCGGCAAGGCGTTCGACATGCGCGCCAGCCTGACCGAAATGATGCGAGCGGCGAATTGCGGCGACGGCGACGGCGGATTTGCGCGCCATCGCAACCAGCTCGTCGATCGCAAGGTCGATCGCTGGATAGGCGAAGCCATGCGCGGCGTCGACCAAGGTCGCCGCCAGCGATATGCGTCGGGCTGTGGCGACGGCGTCGGCGCGGACTTTTCCGCACCGAATCTGTTCGGCATAGGTTGCAACGCGCGAGAGACCATGCCCCTTCTGTCCGTCGCGCTCGGCTGATACGAGCGCTCTGGCGGTCGATTCCGCCGCGGCCTGCGCGATCCCCGCTCGCGTCAACGCCAATTCGACGAGCGATTGCATTTCGGCAACGCCCACAAAAACTTCGGCGTTCATTCAAATTCTCCCGAAGGCTGCCAGCTGAGTGCGTCAGGCGCTGCGATAGAGCTTCGTCATGACAAATTCGCGGTGTCCGAGCGCCTCGGCAGCGGTAACGCGCCCGTTCGCGGTGCGAGCAACCATGTCGATCAGCGCGTCGCCCGACTGGCTCAAGGTCAGATCCCGGCGCAACATACCGGAGACATCGAGGTCGATGTGCTCCGACATCGTGCGCACGGTTCGCGGATTGGCCGTCAGCTTGATAACAGGGACGATCGGATGGCCGATGATATTTCCCTGGCCTGTCGGAAAGGCATGAACAGCGAACCCTGCGGCCGCCATCAAGGTCACGCATTCCGCAGCCGCTGAAGACGAGTCCATGAAATACATGCCAGGCCCCTTCGCCGGCGCTTCGGCCGGACCAAGGACGTCGATGTACTGAACCTCGCGGCCGATCTTTTCGAGATTTCCCATCGCCTTTTCCTCTATGGTCGAAAGGCCGCCTTCAATATTGCCTTTTGTCGGCTGGCTCTCCGATAGGTCCGACGTCTTGAACTGCTCGATGACGTCATCCTGATATGCCTGAAAAGTCCGCATGAATTTTTCGCCGACTTCCCGGTTCGCCGCGCGCATCTTGCACAGGTGTTCGGCGCCGGTCAGTTCCGAGGTCTCGCCGAAGACGCCGTAAATCCCTTTCGGGATTAGCTTGTCGTACATGTTGCCGACGGTCGGATTGGCGCCGCAGCCGGACGTCGTGTCGCTTTCGCCGCACTTGGTTGAAACCCAAAGATCCGAAATCGGGCACTCGACGCGATGTTGTTCCGAGACAAGATGCAGAAAATCCTTCGCCTGGCGCGACGCCTTGGCGATCGTCGCAAGGTCGCCGGATTGTTCGATCGAAAATCCGACAACGGGCTTTCCGGTCGCGGCGATTCCATCGACGACTTTCTTCGTCCAGCCGGGCTCGATGCCGATGACGACGCACGCCGCGACGTTCGGATTGGCGCCCGTGCCGATGATCGTCCGGAAATGCAGATCAAGGTCCTCGCCGAATTGCAATCGTCCGTAAGCGTGGGGGAGGGCGAGCGTCCCCTTGATGTTCGAAGCCACCGCCTCGCACGCGGCGTTCGAGATATCGTCGACCGGAAGAATGACGACATGGTTGCGGACGCCGACGCGCCCATTTTCCCGCCGATAGCCCCAGATTGTTTCGCGTCCCATGGGAGTTCCTTCTACCAGCGCTTGGTCTTGATGTTGTGGACGTGCACGTGCTCGCCCTTCGTGATATCGGCGATGGCGCGGCCGATATCTTCGCCATATTTGAGGATCGTATCGCCTTTTTTCAGATCGGCGAGGGCGATCTTGTGTCCGATCGGCGCGGTCTGCCGCGCGGTCAGACGGAAATCGGAATTATCTTCCGTGACGACGCATAGCATTTCGGCTCCAGCCGACAGGCCTTCGACGACGACAACGCCGACATTGTCCTTTCGGCTGTGGACGAGGAGGTGGGGTATAGACAAAGGGCCGTCCTTTCCAGTTGCGATTACCTTTTGCGGCGGAACGCGGCGACCGGGTCAACGCCGGGCCTCGCCAATCAAGTCTTATATATAATACATTACAGCAAACGATAGACAATCCTCTCCGAGAGAGACTAGATCAACGCCATGCCTCTCGCCCCCCGTCAGCCGGACCGTCCAGGATTTCGACCCCTTTATCAGCAGGTTCGCGAACTCTTGCTGGCGCGGATCGCATCCGGGGTCTGGCGGCCGGCCGAATCCCTGCCAAGTGAACAGACCTTGGCCGCCGAGCTTGGCGTTAGTCACGGCACAGTCAGAAAAGCCCTTGATTCGCTGGCTTCGGATAATCTTGTCGAGCGCCGACAGGGACGAGGAACTTACGTCGCCGAGCATACGCAGGAAAGCGCGCATTTCCGATTCTTCAAGATCGCTTACCCGACCGGCGAACGCACCATGCCGAGCTGTCGCAAATCCTTGATTTTGCGGCGGGCGGCAAAGTCCGCCGAAAGGGAAAAGCTCAGTTTATCCGGCGACGCGGCGGTTTTTCAGATCAAGCGCGATCGTTACATCGACGACGCGATTTCGGTGCGTGAAATGATGGTCCTGCCGGCGGAACTATTCGAGGGGCTCGACAAACGCTCGCCGCTGCCGAACACGCTCTATACACTTTACCAGTCCGAGTATGGCGTTTCGATCGTTTCCGCGTCGGAGCAGATACAATCCGTCGCCGCCAGCAAGGATGATGCGGCGGCGCTCGCGCTGAAGCCGGGCGATCCAATCCTTCAAGTCGATCGCGTCGCGTATGACATTACCGGGCGCGCAATTGAGTTGCGCCAGAGCCGGTTCGCGACGGGCGGCCTCGTCTATTCCGTCGAATTACGCTGATTGCGACGGACGCCGCCCGTGGCCGCAGCGCCGGCTTGTTGCCTATCTCTTATATAAGATATATGTTCCGGCGCGATCGGCGGCCGTTTCTGGCCGATGGGAACTCCGGAGCGGCGAATTTGGCGCGAATGATGTGCATCGGCCACGCAGTACAGGACTACGTCTTCGGCGTTTCCGCGCTGCCGAGCGGGGGCAGCAAATTCCGCGCGACGCGATTTGAATGCGTCGGCGGCGGGCCCGCGGCGACCGCCGCGGTGGCGATTTCGCGTCTTGGCGGCGTCGCCTCCCTGGCGGCGCGGGTTGGCGATGACGCGATCGCCGATGCGATCATCGCGGAACTCGAAGGCTATGGCGTTCGTTGCGAGGCGGTCAGGCGATTTCCTGGGCGATCCTCGTCGCTCTCCGCGGCGATGATCGATGACGCCGGCGAACGCATGATCGTCAATTACCGCGACGATCAACTGCCAAGCGACGCATCCTGGCTGCCGAATGGATTGTCCGGAAAATTCGATGCGGTCCTCGCGGATACAAGATGGCTGGAAGGCGCGGTCGCCGGCCTTGTCGCCGCGCGAAAATCGAAAATTCCCGGCGTGCTCGACGCCGATGAGCCGGTTCCCGACGATCGGTCCTTGCTGGGCGCCGCCTCGCACGTCGCGTTTTCAGCAGACGGGATCAGGGGCCTGATGACGACCGATGACCTCGCCGCAGGGCTCGCGCAATTTCACGCGCGTTATGGCGTCTGGTGTTGCGTGACAGACGGCGCCCGCGGCGTGCTGATCATTGACAACGGAATTCCGTCGCGAGACGGCGCCTATCGAACGCAAGTCGTCGACACGCTTGGCGCCGGCGATGTTTGGCATGGCGCCTTTGCGCTGGCGCTCGGCGAGGGCGCAGCAGAGCGAGACGCGGTCCGGTTTGCGAGCGCCGCCGCCGC
>JBGSVH010000213.1:0-15000 GCA_041753055.1 Parvularculaceae bacterium | reverse complement strand
TTCTCTTCCGCGGCGGCCGCGCCCTTGCGGCGAATGGCCTTGCCGTCTTGCCGTTTCGCAATCTCAGCGGCGATCCCGAACAGGACTATCTGTCGCTTGGCGTTTCATCGGAGGTGCGCGCCGTCCTCGCGCGCAATTCGGCCCTTCGTGTCGTTGCGCAAGCGTCATCTGAAGTGATCAAGCAGCGCGCGCTCGGAGCAGCGGAAATGGCCAAAGCGCTCGCCGTATCGTTTCTTCTGGACGGCAACGTCACCCGGTCTGGCGATCGCCTTCGCGTCGCAGCGGAACTGATCGACGGCCGCACCGGTTTCAGCAAATGGTCCCAGACTTTTGATAATCCGATGGATCAGCTAGCAACCGTTCAGGACGCGATCGCGGATGCTGTCACCGTTGAACTGGCTGTCGTGCAGCCAAACAGATCCGCGACCGGAAATTATGGAAACACCAGCAACGCCGCAGCCTTCAATGACTATCTGAAGGGCAACGAGCTATACGCGGCGGCGAGTGACCTCGATTCTGATCTTCTGGCGCTCGCCCATTTCGATCGCGCAATCGAACGCGATCCGGATTTTGGCGCCGCCTATGCGGCGCGCGCACGGTCGCTGACATCACTCGGCAACACCGCCGACAACATCACACGGGCTCGCCTTTACTATGAAAGCGCAAGGGCCGCTGCCGAACGCGCGGTCGAAGCCGGCCCTGAATCGGCTGATGCGCATTCCACGCTCGGCTTTGTCCTGTTTCAGGCGCAGTTGCGGGTTGCCGATGCGCGTGCGCCCTATGAACATTCTTACGAACTCGGTCGCGGAGAGGCAGCCGTGGTCGGGCGTTTTGCGACCTATTGCGCGGCCACCCGGCGCCACGCCGAGGCGGCGCGCGCGATCGCACGCTCGCGCGAACTCGATCCGCTTAACGCAACGATCCATCGTGCGGTTGGTTTTGTCCATTATGCTGCTGGCGAATATGAAGCAGCGAACGAGGCGGTTGAACAAGCTCTCGCGCTCAATCCTGCCTTGAGTGATTCTTACGCACGCGTCGGCATGGCCCTCATCGCCTTGAAACGTCCCGACGACGCGATTGCCGCAGCGGCAAATGAAAAAAGCGGTATGGTCCGCTACCCGTGTGTCGCTATTGCGCAACATATGCTTGGCAATGTGAAGGCCGCCGATGCGGCGTTGGCTGATCTCGTCAAAACCTATGGCGACGCCGGCCTCTATCAGCAAGCGCAGATATTGTCTCGCTGGGGCAAAGGCGACGAGGCGATGGCGATCCTCGAAAAAGCCAGGGAACTTGGCGACTCAGGGCTTACCTACGCCTATATTGATCCGATCCTGGACCCGTTGCGAGGACGCGACGACTTCAAGCGCTTGCTCACTGCACTCGGATTTGTTTAGCTTTAAAAAATGAAAAAAGAGAGGGCATACAGATGAAAACCATGATTTTGGCTGCAGTCGCGGGGCTGATTCTGGCGGCATGCGCATCGTCGTCACACAACGCAGAACAAGGCGGCGGCGAACGCATTGGCGCCGGAAAAACAACATCCACATCCACGACCGCACCTGAAGAGCCGCAGCCCGAATAGCTGGCCGGCGACGCTGCCAGAGCAGGAAACTCAGGCCGCTGATCGGGGGTCCTGGTGCGGGTCGCTGCGGCGCAGGTAACTCACTTCACTGCGCGGTAGCCGGCGACTCGCGGCGCCCAGCCAAAGAAGGGGCATACCGATGAAGTCCGTAATTATCGGCGCATGGCTGATGATTTCGCTTGTCTTCAGCGGCGGCGCGCGTGCGCAGGAACCCGACAATTGGCCGGGTTACAAGATCGATTACGGCGCCTGGTCGGTCTGCCATTTTCCATGGACGGAGCCGAAGAATTTTGCCTGCGCCCTCGGGGCGTTTGGCGAAATCGCCGGCTATGTTCCCTTCCTCGCCCAGATTTTTGTCGACCGTCCGGCTGAAGATTTCGATGCCAAATTCCGGCGCGGCAAGACCCTGTTTGAAATGCAACATGTTTGCGGCGGCGCGCTGGTTGCGCCCGACTGGGTGCTGACCGCCGCCCACTGCATCGAGCCGAGACATATCGGGATGGGCTACAAAATCCGTCTCGGCGTTGACAATATCAGCAATGCCGATGAGGGCCTTGTCTACGATATCATCGAGGTCGTGCGGCACCCGGAATATGTCAGCCTTCAGCAAGGCGACATCGCGCTCGTCAGGATTGCGAGAAAGCCGTTACTGCGCATAGAAAATCCGGATTTTCCCGAACCGAAATCGAACCGCTTTGACGAAAACGCCGCGCCATTGCCGCGATACATGAAATTCATCAACATTGCGCGGCCCGCGGGAACGCCCGCGGCGCGCATCCCCTGGGGTTTTGAACAAGTCACCGTTTATGGATGGGGCAAGGCCAAGGACGTCGAGGGCGACGCGCCTGCGGCCGATACCTACAAATTCAAACTCAACGTGGCGCCCAATGATTTCTGCGCTCGGCTGGACGGGTTTAGCGCGCAGAACGTGCCGGCAAGCGTCTTTTGCGCAGTGGACCCGCGGCAAAAAACCTGCCGCGGCGATTCCGGCGGCCCGGTGCTCGATGCACTCGGAAACGTCATCGGTATCGTCAGTTGGGGCAAGGACAGGTGCGCCGATGATGGCGAGCCCGGCGTTTACACGCGTGTCGCGTCCTATGCGGGTTGGATCGACGGCGTCATTGGGGCGAGTTTAAAGCGCCGTATGGCCGAGGATCATATTCCCGCGCCTGCGCAGACAGGACGCCAGCCATGAACGCAAGGCTCCAACTTGTTGCGATCGCCATCGCCTCTTTCGCCATCGCAAACGCAGCCGCGAAGACGCCCGCAGGCGTTGGCGGCGCAGAAATCAATCAGCCACAGGAATTCCCCGGATACTGCCTTGCCGACTGGACCGGCGACGTTTCCTGCGTTGAAGGCTCGCGCGAGCCGTGGAAGGCGCCGCCGGCGCCGCAATCGATCGCGCAAATTCTGACGCGTGACGCAGGCGCGACCACCAGCAAGTCCGACTGGCGCCATGTCTGCGGCGGCGTCCTGGTCGCGCCGGACTGGGTTTTGACCGCTGCGCATTGTCTGCCGAAACGGATAGCCGCCGACAGCTTTGCTATTCGCTTTGGCTTTGCCGGCAGGCCGGAAACCGGTAATGCGTTGAGCGGCGCTATCCTCCCGGTGAAGACCGTTGTCCATCATCCAAAATACCGCAAAGGGCGAGCCGACATTGCCCTCGTTCAGTTTACGGAGGATCCGGCCGTCCACGTTGCAAATCCGGCGCGGTCGCCTGCCGCCGAAGGCAATTTGGTTTTTCCGCGCAGCGCCGCCGTCAAATTCCCGGGGCCGAATGAGCCGGACATACCGTTCACTGATGTCAGCGACAAGAGCGGGATCTTCAATTCGAACTCCATACTTTACCGGTGGAACCGCAAAGCCGGCGCGCCCGCCGCCGTCAGCGCCACGCCGCTCTTTCAGTCGCTGGCCGCGCTTTGCAATTCGCAACTGGACCGATCCGATCCGAAACTCGATGACACCGTCTTTTGCGCGCTCAGCCATGAGCGCCCGCTTTGTCCGGTCGACAGCGGGGCGCCGGTCATGGGCGGCGGCGGCGAACTTCTCGTCGTTGCGGTCGCGACCTGGGACAAGGAAAGTTGCGCCCGCGAGGGGGAGCCGGGACGGTTTACGCTGACCGGTCCCTATCGGGCCTGGATCCGTGGCGTCCTGAAGGCAAGCTATGCCAAGCGGATGAACGAATCGAGGCCGGCGAGTGAAGCCGCAACGCCCCCAACCTTCAATCGCGGCGACCGATTGCAACCGCAGCCGCCGCAGGCGTCAGACCCCGGCCGCTGACAGCGCAGCGCCCTGTTTCACCATTTCGGTACTACGCCGTCTGGTCATCCGTGGCCGCGAGCGGCGCTGTATGAATGACGCTCTTGATGCCATTGTCGCAGGCGTCGGTGCTTGAATATTGCTCCGACGTCCCGATGACCTGATGGTTGGCGGCCTTGAGGACAAAATAGGGCTTGCCGGCGGCGGAGGTCTTTTTCTCGAACCGCGCCAACAAATCGGCGTTCTTCTTTACCGATTCTACGCCGTTCATCGCGCCGGACTTGTCCTTGTAGCCTTCGCTGGCGAGGATGATCTCGCCATTGCCGGCTTTCAGCCGGAACCGGAACTCGCCTTTCTTGTCCTTATAGACCTCAAATTTTCCCGCCATCATGATCTCCTTTCAACTGTACGGCTTTGAATTCTCGAGAGATTCGGCGACGAGCGCTTGCCTGAACGCGGCCCGCACCGTTATGAAATGTTCCAGAATCGTTCTCATTCCAGTAGAGTCGCCCGGTGAACGCCAGATTGTCAATTTCAGAGCGCGCCCTCGCGGGATTGAGCGCGCGGCCGCCTGACGGCGACGGCGCGGAGCCGTCCTATCTGGAGGGGCTGAACTCCGAGCAGCGCGCCGCTGTCGAAGCCGTCGACGGGCCGGTTTTGATGCTCGCGGGCGCTGGCACCGGCAAGACGAGAGCGCTGACGACCCGCCTCGCCCATCTTCTCTTCACCGGGCGCGCAAAACCATGGCAGATGCTCGCCGTTACGTTCACCAACAAAGCCGCCCGCGAGATGAAGGAGCGCATCGGCGCACTCATTGGCGAAAGCGTCGAGGGCTTGCAATGGCTCGGCACCTTCCATTCGATCGGCGCGCAGATCCTACGCCGCCACGCCGAACTCGTCGGCCTTAAATCCACTTTCACCATTCTCGACACCGATGACATGGTGCGCCTCGCCAAACAGGTCATCGAAGCGGCCGGGCTCGACGAAAAACGCTGGACCGGGCGCGGCCTTTCGGCGGTGATCGACGGCTGGAAAAATCGCGGCCTCACCCCCGACAAGGTTCCGGCTAACGAAGCCTGGCATTTCGCCGACGGTAAGGCGATCGCGCTCTACTCAGCCTATCAGAACCGGCTGAAATCGCTCAACGCCGCCGATTTCGGCGATCTGCTCATTCACAATTTGACGATTTTTCAGCGGCATCCCGACGTGCTTGCGCTCTATCAGGATAAATTCCGCTACATGCTTGTCGATGAGTATCAGGACACCAATGTCGCGCAATATCTCTGGCTGCGTTTGCTGGCGCAGCAACACAAGAACATCTGCTGCGTCGGCGATGACGATCAGTCGATCTATGGCTGGCGCGGCGCCGAAGTTGAAAATATCCTGCGTTTTGAAAAGGATTTTCCGGGCGCCAAAGTCATTCGCCTTGAAAGAAACTACCGGTCGACACCGGCTATTCTCGCCGCCGCATCGGGATTGATCGCCGCCAACAAGACGCGCCTCGGCAAGACTTTGTGGACCGAGCAAAGCGAAGGCGAGCTCGTCAAGGTTCGTGGCGTCTGGGACGGCGACGAAGAAGCGCGCCTTATCGGCGATGAAATCGAGGCGGAACAGATCAAGAGCCGGTCACTCTCGGATATGGCGGTGCTGGTGCGCGCCTCGTACCAGATGCGCGCCTTTGAGGAACGCTTCAACACGCTCGGCCTTCCCTACCGGGTGGTCGGCGGACCGCGTTTTTACGAGCGCGAAGAAGTGCGCGACGCCATCTCCTATCTGCGGCTGATCCGCTCGGCGGATGACGATCTCGCCTTTGACCGCATCGCCAACAAGCCGGCGCGCAAGCTTGGCGGCCAGACGATGCAGGCGATCCACACGCTGGCCAGAGCGCGGTCGATGACAATGATGGCGACATGCCGCCTGCTGCTTGAATCGGAGGACCTTGGCGCCGCCGCCCGCAATGCGCTCCGCAAATTCGTCGAGATGGTCGACCGCTGGACCGGCGAGATTGAGCATTTGTCGCCGCGCGATCTGACCGAGCTTGTGCTTGAAGAATCCGGCTACACCGATTTCTGGCGCAACAATAAATCGGCGAAAGCCGAATCGAAACTCGACAACCTCAAGGAAGTCGTCAACGCGGTCTCCGAATTTGAGACGCTCGCCGCTTATCTCGATCATGTCGCGCTGGTTGCAGACCACAATGAAACGTCCTCCGACGGACAGGTCTGGCTGATGACCTTGCACGCGGCCAAAGGGCTTGAGTTTCCCGTCGTCTTTCTTCCCGGCTGGGAAGAAGGCGTATTCCCGTCGCAGCGCTCGCTTGACGAAGGCGGCGCCGCGGCGCTCGAGGAAGAGCGGCGCCTTGCCTATGTCGGCATCACCCGCGCCCGCGAAAGCTGCCGCATCTCCTTCGCCGCAAACCGCCAGATGTACGGGCGCTGGCAATCGTCCCTTCCCTCGCGTTTTGTTGACGAATTACCGGAGACAGAGGTCGAAGTGATGTCACAGCCGGGGCTCTATGGTAACGCCGCGTCTTCTTTCGCCAGCCATTCGCGTTTTGACGCAGCGCGAACGGACGACGGCGCCTATTACGACAATCCCGGCTGGAAGCGCGCGCGCGCTGCCGCCGGCCGGATTTCGTCGTCGCCGCCGATGATCGAAGGACAAGGCAAGACCGTTTCGGTCAACGCGCCCGGCAAATCGAAGTTCCAGATCGGCGCCCGCGTTTTTCATCAAAAATTCGGCTACGGCCGGATCAAGGCAGTCGAAGGCCAGAAACTGACTGTCGACTTTGAACATTCCGGCGCCAAGAAAGTTGTCGATTCGTTTGTGTCCCCGGCGTAAGCGCGCAACATGCCAACCTACAAAGCCAACTGGACCGGAACCGAGGCTGTGCTTGAAGGCGCGAGCGTAGTCCTGACCGACGTTCTCTATCCGCCCGCCAATGCGGTGAGCCTCACCAAGAAAGACGACACAGCGGCGGACGATGCGACGGCGTGGCGGCTCGAAGCCTATTTCACCGAACGTCCCGATGCGGACGCGCTCGTGGCGCTGCTTGATGGCGCCGGACCGCCCTCGATCGAGGAATTGCCGGATATCGACTGGGTCGCTCATGCACTAGAAGGATTGGGGATCGTCGAAGCCGGGCGTTTCATTCTCTATGGATCGCATGACGAAAACCGGTTGCCGGACGATGATGCGCGCATCGCCATACGCATCGACGCCAATCAGGCGTTTGGCACCGGCCATCACCCGACCACCGCCGGATGCCTGACCTTGCTCGACCGGTTCGCAGGCGCGCCGCCGGAAAGCGTGTTCGATCTTGGCTGCGGTTCGGCGGTGCTGGCGATTGCGGCGGCGAAATTGTGGGACGTTGAAATCCTGGCTAGCGACATCGACGAAAAATCGGTTGAGATCGCCAACGAAAATATTGCGTTGAACAATGCCGGCGATCTTGTCACCGCCATTGTCGCAGACGGTTTTTCCGATCCGCGCATACGCGTCCGCGCGCCCTATGATTTCGTATTCGCCAATATTCTCGCCGGGCCGCTCACCGAATTCGCGCCAGCAATGGCCGATCACATGGCGCGGCGCGGCCGCGTCATGCTCGCCGGCCTGATGGCCGATCAGGAAGCAGGCGTACTCGCCGCTTACGCGGCGGCGGGGTTCAAGCTGTTGAACCGGCTCGATCACGAAACCTGGCCGGTCCTCCTGTTCGTCAAATTGTAATCTCAAATGCTTGAGGCCGAGGCCGCGCCGCGCCATATATCAGGCAACCAGGAAAGAGGCCGCCCGATGTTCCAGCACTTTGATCCCGTTTCCGACCGCAGTTTCGCCGGCAAGCACTTGCCGCTGCTGCGGGCGGAAATGAAGGCGCAGAAAATAGACGGCTTCATCGTTCCGCATGATGATGAATATCAAAATGAATATATTCCGGCCTACGCCGAACGGCTGATGTGGGTGTCGGGATTTTCAGGGTCCGCCGGCACCGCCGTCATTTTCAGCAACAGCGCTGTCATCTTCGTCGATGGCCGTTACACGTTGCAGGTCCGCCAGCAGACCGACGAAAAATTCTTTCAGTTCGAGGATCTGGTCGACATGCCGCCCGACCAATGGCTTGCCGACAATGCGCAGAAAAATGCGCGCATCGGTTATGATCCGATGCTGCACACAAAAGCTGGCGTTGAGCGTCTTGAGAAGGCCGCGAAGAAGGCAGGGTTTGCGCTCGTCCCGATGACGCGCAATCCGATTGACGCCGCGTGGAAGGACCAACCCGAGCGTCCGCTGAGCCCCGCAATGCCGCATGGTCTTGACTTGGCCGGCAAATCCTCCGCGGAAAAACGCAAGGATGTCGCGGCGGCGATTGCGAAAGCCGGCGCCGATGCGGCGCTGATTACATCGCCGCCATCGATTGCCTGGCTCTTCAACATCCGCGGCCAGGATGTAGCGCGCACGCCGCTGCCGCTCGCCAGAGCTCTGCAATGGAAAGACGGCCGCGCGATCTTGTTCATTGCGCCGGAAAAAATCGGCAACGAACTCCCTTCTTTTCTCGGCGACGACGTCGACATTCGCGCCGAAGCCGACCTTGGCGCGACGCTCGAAAAGCTCGGCAAAGAGGGTAAAACGATTGCGGTCGATCCGGCGCTGGCGCCGATGAAATATGTGACGGACCTTGCGAACGCCGGTGCGACAATTGCCGATCTCACCGATCCGTGCGCCCTGCCGCGCGCAACCAAGAACGAAACGGAATTGAACGGCACGCGCGCGGCGCATATTCGCGACGGCGCCGCGGTGACGCAATTCCTCCACTGGGTTGCAACAAAAGCGCAGGACGGATCGGTCGACGAAATCGCCGCAGCCAAAAATCTCGAAGCGTTTCGCGCGGAAACCGGCAAGCTGCGCGACCTCTCTTTCGATACAATTTCCGGAGCCGGCGCCAACGGCGCGGTCGTGCACTACAAAGTCTCGACCGAAACATCCCGAAAGCTGTCGCCGGGCGAACTCTTCCTGATTGATTCAGGCGCGCAATATCAGGACGGCACCACCGACATCACCCGGACAGTACCGATCGGCGCGCCGACAACCGAGATGCGCGAACGATTCACGCTTGTCCTTAAAGGTCACATTGCTCTTGCAACGGCGCGGTTCCCGGCGGGAACGACCGGGACGCAACTCGACATCCTCGCAAGGAAGGCGCTGTGGGACGCCGGCCTCGATTACGACCACGGAACCGGCCATGGCGTCGGCGCATTCCTTGGCGTCCACGAAGGACCGCAGCGGATTGCCAAAGCGCCGAATTCGCAGGCGCTAAAGCCCGGCATGATCCTTTCCAATGAGCCGGGTTATTACAAGGCGAACGGCTATGGCATCCGCATTGAAAATCTCATCATTGTTACGGCCGCCGAAGCCATCGAAGGCGGCGAACGGCCGATGATGAGTTTTGAGACGATCACGCTTGCGCCGATCAATCTCGATCTCGTCATGCCGTCCTTGCTGACGGAAGCTGAACGCCACTGGCTCAACAAATATCACGCGCGTGTGCGCCAGACATTGACGCCGTTATTGCCCAAAGACGTCGCCGATTGGCTGCAGAACGCGACGCGGTCAATCTGACCTGACGCCAAGGACGCCGCCAAGCGGAAAGCCCACGATGATTTCAGCGTACGCTGATATCTCATCGGCCAGAGCTTTGCGATAGTCGTCGCCAAGTCCTTTGGACGCCATGTAGCTCCGCGCATAAGATGCGGTCAAAAATAATCCCGCCGCATTGTCTGGGGTCATCTTTGTTTCCATCTTCATGGAAAATGTCTCAAGGCGGCTGAACGCGCCGCAATCTTTCATGGCACTTGAATAGTTCACCTTCGCGCCGAGCCGCTTGTCCATATGCGGCGACCATAACGACCAGTGCCGTGCAAAGACTTCTTCTGCCGGTCCGACCACAAAAAACGGGCCATAGAGAAATGGAAAAAATACGCCGCGGGGCCGCAGCCACGACGCGACCTTATCGCAGACAACGGCCTGGTCCATCCAATGGAATGAAGTCGCCGCGATGACGCCATCGACCGAGGATCGCGCAAACGAAGCGTCCTCGGCGGCGCAATTGATCCGTTCAATTCGCGGTTCATCGGGCGCCGCAGCCAACATGCGTGGGTCGGCTTCAACCGCCGCCACGCGTTCAAATCGGTTTGCGAGATCTATACTCGCCTTGCAGGGACCCGCGCCGAGATCCACGGCGAAATGACGCGGCCCTTCCAGGTTTTCAACCAGAAAATCAAAGAGCGCTTTTGGATAGGTTGGTCTGAGATCGGCATAACTCGCCGCAACGTCCCCAAAGCCGCGCGCCGCATCATTGCTCATCAAACGCTCCCTGCGCCGATGAGGGCGCGCCATTCCTCCTCGGTCAGCACTTTGACGCCAAGCGCTTCGGCATTTTTCAGTTTGGAACCGGCGCCCGGCCCTGCGACCACGTAATCGGTTTTAGCGGAAACCGAGCCGGCGACTTTGGCGCCGAGCGCCAGCGCCTGAGCCTTGGCTTCATCGCGTGTCATCGTCTCGAGCGTTCCGGTGAAAACGACGGTTTTGCCGGCGACCGGCGAAGACAACGTGACGCGCGCCATTTCTGCGGGATGCACTTCCTTTAGCAGGCGCTTTACCGCCTTCAGATTGTGGTCTTCCTTGAAGAATTCGATGACACCGCCGGCGACAAGCGCGCCAACGCCTTCAATCGACAGCATATCATCATAGGCAGGGTCGCCGTCCCTTGCAGCCGCTATGGCGGCGTTCTGAAAAGCCTCAAATGTCCCGTAATGACTGGCGAAGAGCCGCGCATTTGTCTCGCCGATATGGCGCATGCCGAGTGCGTTGATGAGCCGCGCCAGCGCTGGCGCGCGCCGTTCGTTGATCGCCGCAAAAAGATTGTCGATGGACTTTTCGTTGGTCGGCGTTTTGGTTCCGTCCTTCTTTTCCTTGTAGGTGTATAAATCTATCTCGCGCTTTTTGTGACGCGCTTCGAGCGTGAAGATGTCAGCCGGCTCCCTGATAATTTCTTCAGCGAAAAATGCCTCGATCTGTTTTTCACCGAGGCCCTCGATATCCATGGCGCTGCGCCCGACAAAATGACGGAGCCGTTCAACCGCTTGCGCCGGACAAATGAGGCCGCCGGTGCACCGGCGCACCGCTTCGCCATCTTCACGCACGGCGTGACTGCCGCATACCGGGCACTCTTCGGGGAACATGTATTTCTTTTTTCCGCGCGGCTTGCTGGTTACGACTTCGACAACCTGAGGAATGACATCGCCAGCGCGCTGGATGACGACCGTATCGCCAACGCGGATATCCTTGCGTTCGATTTCATCCTGATTGTGCAGGGTCGCGTTGGAAACAACGACACCGCCAACGGTGACGGGTTTCAATCGCGCGACCGGGGTCAAGGCGCCAGTACGGCCCACCTGAATGTCGATCGCTTCAAGGACGGTTGTCGCTTTTTCCGCCGGAAATTTATGCGCAATCGCCCAGCGCGGCGACCTTGAAACAAAGCCGAGTCGTTCCTGGTAATCGAGCCGGTCAATTTTGTAGACGACGCCGTCAATGTCATAGCCAAGCGCCGCCCGCTTTCCCTCTATGGAAAGGTAATGCGCGATCATGGCCTCGACACTGTCGCATCGGCGGATCAGCGGGTTTGTCCTGAAGCCGAGCGATTTCAACGTCTCGATGCTTTTCATCTGCGTATCGCCCAGCGGCGCCGAGAGCTCTCCCCATGCATAGGCGAAAAACTTCAGCGGCCGCGACGCCGTCACCGCCGCGTCGATCTGGCGGAGAGATCCCGCCGCTGCATTGCGCGGATTGGCGAAGGTCTCCTCATCAACCTTTTCAAGACGCTGATTGAGCGCGCCGAAGTCGGCGTGGCTCATATAGATTTCGCCGCGCACTTCCAGAATGTCCGGCGCCTTTTTCAGCACCATCGGAATTTCCGGGACAGTCAGGACATTCGCCGTTACATTCTCCCCAACCGCGCCATCGCCGCGCGTTGCAGCAACCGTCAGTACGCCTTTTTCATAGCGCAAATTCAAAGACAGGCCGTCGATTTTCGGTTCAGCGGTGAATTCAAGCGGTGCATCTTCGTCAAGTTTCAGGAATCGCCGAATCCGCGCTGCAAATTCGCGCACATCCTCGTCATCAAACGCATTGTCGAGCGACAGCATCGGCCGGGCGTGCGGCGCCTTCTCGAATTTCGTCGATGGCGCAGCGCCAACCCGCGATGACGGAGAATCGGTGCGCTTCAATTTTGGAAATTCGCGCTCGATCAGCGCATTGCGCCGAAACAGCGCGTCATATTCCGCGTCACTCATCACCGGCGCATCTTTGGCGTAATAAGCAACGTTGGCGCGGTCGATCTCAGCAGCGAGCCGCGCAAGTTCGGCCGCTGCTTCATCGGCGGAGAGACCTTTCACCGGCTTTGCTGACAGATCGGTTTTTTTCATCGCCCTGCGTTTAGCGAATTCTAGCGGTCTGCGCCATTGCGGCGACGCTGCAGCGCGCGACCCGCTTTCCAGATCAGCCAGCCGGGGCCGATGCAGATGACGCCAATAATGGCGAGTACGGGTATCGCTCCCAGCGCCTCAAGAGAAAAATTGCCTATCAGGGCGGAAACCAGAACCGATGCGGTGCATAACCCGGTCAAGGTCATCCATGCGATGCCAATGACGATCAGGACGGTCGCCAGAAAAGCGCGGCCGCCGTGTTCAGGCCCTGTTGTCTCATTCATCTACCGCGCTCCACAATTTGTCGGCGCGCGGGCGCGCCCGGACGGTAAAACGTATTATAGGTGTCGAATGGATAGATCCGCCCGTCCGGTTCGACAAAATGCACGCATGACCTCTTGACGCCGCCGAGATCGAAGTTCCAGCGATCGAGAAATTGCGAGATGACGACGCGGAATGTCGACGAATAGCCGAGCGCTGCCGGCGTTTTAATCTCGGGAAGGCAGCACAAAAGCGCGCTGATCTTTTCGCCGGCGGCGCCCGCGGCGCCCGGCAGCGAAAAAAGGTCGAGGACCTTCTTGTGCAGGCCGGGAAAATTCTCGAAGGCGACGGTATTTGGCGTTTCCGCAACCAGGAGTTCTCGCGGGATGAGCGCCGTCAGCGGCATTACATTTTCGGCGCTCCGCAAACCATAGGCTATTGATATTTGTTCGGGGTTGCAGGGAAGCGGAATGAAATCGTCAAGAGGAAAAATGCCTGCCTCTGTCGCCCGCCTGCGAACTTCCGAAAGTAGGATGCGATGGCGCTGCGGGTCGAAACGATCGGTGCGTCCCGCGTCCTGCACCGGTTGGATCGTAACGCCGCGAACGCAGTTCCAAGTCAGCGCATGACGGATGACATCAGCGATCTCATCGTCATTCACGCCCTTTTTGACCGTCATCACCAGCGTCGTGGAGACGCTGCGCGCCTCCAGCGCTTCAAGCGCCTGCCGGCGGATTGCAGTCAGATCGGCGCCGCGAATGTCCATCAGCGCGTCGCGCTTCATCGAGTCGAACTGAAGATAGACTTCCAATCTCGGCATGTAGGTCGCGAGCCGATCGACAAAGTCAGGCTCGCGCGCAATTTTAAGACCGTTGGTGTTGACCATCAGATGCCGGATCGGTCTCGCTTTTGCGGCGTCGAGGATCGCAAAAAAATCCGGGTGGATTGTTGGCTCGCCGCCCGAAATCTGCACAAGGTCCGGCTCGACTTCCGCCTTGACCAACGCGTCGAGCATTGCTTCGACTTCTGCAAGCGTCTTTTGTTCGGTGCGCTTCGTTGATGAGCCCGCAAAGCATACCGGGCACGTCAGATTGCAGGCATCGTTGATTTCAACGATTGCGAGACACGAATGCTGTTCGTGATCGGGACAAAGACCGCAGTCAAAGGGGCATCCGTGCTCGGTGCGGCTAGCGAAATGGTGCGGCCTGTCGCCCGGCTTCAGATACTCCTTGCAGAGTTTCCAGTATGTCGCGTCGTCGGAAACCAGCGTCTTCATGACGCCATGGTCATGACACCGCTTCAAATAAAATACATTTTGGCCTTCGATAATGATCTTCGCAGGCGCGAGCGCATAGCAGGCCTCGCATAGGCTCGTTGTTTCACCCCAGAAAATATAAGGTGCGGCCTTGCGCTCATGCGGCCTGGCGTCGAGAGCGGGCGATCCAGACGCATCCATAAATCACAAGCCCCAGCGAAATCACATGAAAGATGTTAAACGGTCCTGCAATCGTTGGATAGGGCTTCAAGAATTCCCAAACGAACCGTTGCGCGCCATAGACGATCGCCATCCAGTAGAAACCATATTCGATCGCCCATTGCCGCCGCCTCGCGACGCCCTCAAGATACATGCCGAGGAAACCAAGCATCATAAGTGATTCGTAAATCTGAACCGGATGGCGCGCGACCCCGTCGCCGAGATCAACGCCCCAAGGTAATGTAGTTGAGGTCCCGTATGTCCCGTCGGCGAGTCCGGAAAACAGGCATCCGAAGCGGCCGAAGATGATACCCACCGTAAACGGCGCCACGAAAACCGCGCCGGTCGAGCCGCGAATGCCATTCGCGGCCTTGTAAATTTCAACCGCGAAAATAGCGCCGGCAAGCGCCCCTGCAACGCTGTGCGAAAGGCTCCCTTGCCCTTGCAGCAAGGACGGCAATGTACCGGCGAGATAGGCGCCGACAATGGCGCCAATTCCAAGCGCAATCACATAGCCGCGCCGTCGCGGGAATTTTGCGCGCGCCTCAGCGAGCCGCCAGCGACTGACAATCCAGCCGGAGGCAAGGGCTGACCCCCACGCCAGCGCATCGGCATAACGATGCGCCATCGGATCAACCGGGATTTCGATCATCGAGAATGTCTATAGCGCCGCGCCATATGTCCGCGACAATTTCGGCAGCAGGGCGCGCCTGGGCGAGCCGGGCCGCTTGCCCAGCCCAGGCTTGCATACGCTCGACGTCGTCGTCCTGCGAAGCCTTTTTTCGCATCGCGGCGGTCAAGGCGCGTTGCACCGGATAGGGCGCGGGCAACGGTGCGTTTTCGGCGGACGCGGCGATGGCGTAGTCGGTTGCAAGCGCCCGGCCGGGCCGTCCGGAAAATGCCCGTGTGATCATTGTCGCCTCGGGCTCGGCGCGGCCGAGCGCCGC
>JBGSVH010000212.1:0-2951 GCA_041753055.1 Parvularculaceae bacterium | reverse complement strand
CCGACCGCGCCGGCATTGGCGCGGCGGTCGGCGCGGGCGCTGGCGCGCTTGGCGGGCACGCGATGAAAAAGTCAAAACAGAACGCCGCAAACGAGCGCTACGACGCAGAAGTCGCAGCCTATCAACAATCGAAGTCCGCCTATGACGCGGCGCTGCAGACGTGTCTTGCGGCCTGAAAGCAATCCAAACCCCGAACATGAAAGAGGCAGGGCAATGATCTCGCCCTGCCTCCTTTGTTTGTCAATTTAATCCCTAGTCAATGTCGTTGGGGAACGTATCGTAAAGCCAATCCAGGTCATCAGCTTGGTCGATGCGGTAGCCGCCGCCAGTGCCAGCGCAGTTGCTGTTGACGCCGAATGAAGTGACCGCGCCAATGATGGTGGTGTCACGATAGAATTCCGGTCCCCCGGAATCGCCGAAACAGGTGCCGCCCGTATTGTGGTTGTTTGACAACTTGATCGACGTGCCATCCGGAAAACCAAAAACGCCTCTAATGCCAATGACGTTCACATTGGCCTTCAGGCGAATCCGGTTGCTGATGACAATCGGCTGGATGTCCTGAAGACCGTAGCCGACCGCCTCCATCGTCGGGTAATCCGGCCCGCGCTTATTGGCAAATTCGTCAAGCAATCCTCTCGTCGGTAGCGACGCGTAGGACGACATATAAACTGGCTCGTCAAGAATAACGACGCCAAGATCGTGCAGGAAGAACGCGTTGTTATCGTATTGCGGGTGCACGTAAGGTGTTCCCTCGAAAGACGTCGCTCCCCCAAATGGATAGCCCAGCCCGGGGACGCTTACGTCTTCTTCAAACCAGATTGTGGCGCCATTGATTCCGAATGTGCAGTGGCCCGCAGTGATAAACATGGTCGGGGAAATCAGCGCGCCGGAACAGCGGAATTGCGGCGCGCCATCTATATCGCCGACCATCAGACCGACGTATGGATGTTCGCCTGCGTCGGGCTCGCCGCCCGCCGTAATCGCCATGGCCGGCTGAATCGAGAGTGCAAGTCCGGTGACCGCTGCAAGAGCGGCAAGGTATTTTTTCATTGTGAAAGCCCCAGTTCTGAGATTTGCGTTTTGCTTTTGGGAAGTGACCCGGCGCGAGAATTCGTTTAACCGGCGCCATTGTCAAGTTGTCCGGAGGTTATTCAATCCGCTGCCTGATGTGCATCGCAACAAACACCAATTGCGTGTGCGACGACTACCTGATTTACTGAGAGTTTGATAACAGCAGATAATCAGTTTCAGGATTGTGGGGTTGGAAATGCTAAAAAGACTCGCCATCGCCGGCATATTTTTCTGTTGGTCCGGAGCGCTCGCCGCGCCGACCTATCTCACGGCCTCGCGAATGATCGATCCTTCGTCCGGAAGGGCAATCGCCGATCCGGCTGTGATTGTCGATGAGGGAAAGATCGTCTCGGTCGGAACGAGAACGACTTTACCTGCGCCAGAGGGCGCCGAGACTGTCGATCTTGGCGGCAAGACGATCCTGCCGGGCCTCATTGACATGCACACGCATCTGATCGGCGATCCGACGCTTGGCGGCTATTCCGGGTTCGGCGAGACGCGGGAAGCGGCGGCGATTTACGGCGTCGTCAACGCCGAGAAGACGCTGATGGCGGGATTTACGACCGTTCGCAATGTCGGCGCCGGCGACTTTGCAGACGTGGCGCTGCGCGACGCCATCAACAAGGGGCTGGTGGCCGGGCCGCGCATGTATGTGTCAGGTCCGCCAGTGTCGATCATCGGCGGCCATTGCGCCGATCACAATTTGCTGCCCAATGATTTTCACATACAGGGCGAAGGGGTCGCGACCGGACCTTGGGAAATGCGCGCCAAGGTCCGCAACAACATCAAATACGGCGTCGACCTGATCAAGACATGCTCGACCGGCGGCGTCTTTTCGAAAGGCACCATTCCGGGCGCTGAACAGAATACGATCGAAGAAATGCAGGCGATTGTCGCGGAAGCCCATCAGCGCGGCCTCAAGGTCGCAAGTCACGCGCATGGCAACGCTGGCATCAAAAATGCCATCAGAGCCGGCGTCGATACGATCGAACATGCGAGCTATCTCGACAAGGAAGCGATCAGCATGGCGAAGTCGAAAGGCGTTTATCTCGCCATGGATATCTACAACACCGAATACACACAGACCGAAGGCCGCAAGAATGGCGAGCTGGAAGAATTCCTGAAAAAGGACGCCGACATCGCCGAAATCCAGCGAGAGAGTTTTCGCCAGGCGGTGAAAGCCGGCGCCAAAGTCGTCTACGGAACCGATAGCGGCGTCTATCCGCATGGCGACAACGCCAAGCAGTTCGCCTACATGATCAAATACGGGATGACGCCGGTTCAGGCGATCCGTTCTGCAACGAGCCTTGCCGCCGAAGCGCTCGGCAAGGAGAAATCCCTCGGACAGATCAAGCCCGGATTTGCGGCGGACATGATCGCGGTTGAGGGCGATCCGCTCGGCGATGTCACCGTGCTCGAAGACATCGGTTTTGTGATGAAGGACGGCGTCGTCTACAAGAACGACTGACCGATTTTATCCAATGGAATTTTGATGTCGGAGCCGCACCCTATATTGGTCAACGACGCCGTCATTTTCGGCGTGCTGACGCTGATGCTCGGCGCGGTGTTCTGGACGTCTTCGTCGGGCGCTGCATTTTGGCGGCGGTTCTATTCGATCTTCCCGCCTTTGCTGCTCTGCTATTTTCTGCCGTCATTACTGACCGCGTTTGACGTCATCAACCCCGAGGAATCGCGGCTTTACTTTGTTGCATCGCGCTATTTGCTGCCGGCGGCGCTGGTGATCCTGACCATGGCGGCGGATATCCCGTCGGTGCTGCGGCTCGGCCCCAAGGCATTGATCATGTTTCTGACCGGCACGGCTGGCGTCATCATCGGCGGGCCGCTGGCGCTTCTGGCCGCCAGCGCAATCGCGCCGGAGC
>JBGSVH010000211.1:0-2737 GCA_041753055.1 Parvularculaceae bacterium | reverse complement strand
GCGCAACGCCTGATCGGCGGCGGCGAGCTCACGGCGCAATTTCTGGACAGTGGCGCTCGGCGCCAGCTGGCGCTGCAGCGACGCGATCTGCTCGCGAACGGCAACGACGTCGGGATGGGCGTCGGTCTTGTCGGCGCGGAGCGCCGCCAATTGCGTTTTCAGGCGCAAAATCTCCTGCGCCGGCCCTGAACTGCCGCCTGTTCCCGCCAGATAGGTCGCAACCTGCGTCTGCAGCGAGGTGATTTCATCCTCGGTCTGGGTGATCAGGCCGTTCACGCGCGCCAGATCCTGTTCGGACTGTATGAGCAATTGCTGATGGATGTTGAGATCAGCAGGAAGCGCATCGGCGTTCTTGGCCTTGTAATCGGCGATCTCCGCTTCGACCTTGTCGATTGCTTCGGCCAGACGCCGCGATTCCGCAGAGAAGAACTCCGTCGCTGTCGACGCGCCTTCGGTGCGCGCGCGCACGTCTTCGCTGAGGATGCGGGTCATGAATTCATTGGCGACTTGAAACGCCTTTTCCGGGGAGGGGTCGGTATAGGAGAGCGTGAAGGCGACCGTATTGCCGGGCTGGTTGCGGTTCCTTTTTGTTGTCGACGAAATTAGCTTGATGTCAAAGGCCGCTTTCATCCGCTTGACGCGCTCGCTCTCCGACAATCCCATTTCCTTCGGGAAGAGGTCAAACTTGTCGGCGACTTCAAGCATCTGGCTGCGCGTCGTTACGCGCTGGCGGATCGTCTGCAGACGCTCCTCGATATAGGAGTTGACCGTTGACTGCACGAGCGCTTGCGAAATCTGTTGCGATTCAACGAGGATCTTGCCTTCCGCCTGGTAAAGCGGCGGCAGCAGCATGATGATGGCGAGGCCAATCGGCACAATGACCAAAATCGGCACAACAAAATAAAGCACCCGGCGGCGCAGGACGATCAGGACGTCTTCTAACGAATATTCTTCAGGCATCTCATCCTCATCCTCACCGCACTCGTCCGGCACTTACAGCGCGGTTCCTGGCGGGCGTTTCCGGCAATTCGACGGCTCATGGGGCTCATGACGCCGATGCGCCCTGACGCCCTTTCACTGTGGTGCCCCTTGCTGGGCGGCGACCTCCGCCCGTTCTATCCGTTTGAAGCGAGCCAGTCGCCAGAATAATTCCACCCGGATTGTATCTGCAAATCAGGCGCCGTCGCCAGACCGAATTTAGTGTGGGACGCAATGCCTTGGAACCGCTCCGAAAAAAAGCCGGCCTCGGGTCGCGAGGCCGGCTCTCGTCATTGCGGACGCGTCTTGCCGATCTAGGCTTTCTTCTTTCGCCGCGCTGCAAAGCCAAGGCCGGCAAGGCCGGACAGCAGCAGGGGCAGCGCGCCGGGCAGCGGGACGTCCGAAATCGAGGCGACAACGAATTCCGTCCCGGCAAATTCAAACCGGATCCAGTCGACAAAACCAAAGCCCATGGTTGCGGCCTGAGCGAAGGTCATCGTCGCCATTGCGATGATTGAATTGAGGCTGGTGGTGATCTTGATCAGGCCCGTCATGTCGTTGTCGAGGCTGAGATTGCCGCCGCCATTAAAGGACAGGGTGCGAACATTGAAGGGCTCGTCGGCGAACCCGACCTGGACCCATTCATTCGCCGCAACGACGTCGTCATAGGATGGGTTGCATTGCGCTGCCGCATCAAGATTTGTGCAGGTGCCAAGACCCGCCGGGCTGCCATTGGCGGTGGCGCTGTTGAAGTAAGCGAAATCGCGTTGCTTGCCGCCAATGCCAGCCGAGAATTCAAGATTGAGCGAGCCCATGGCCGGCGTGTTGAGGATGGTTCCGTCAAGAACGCCATGCTCGCCGCTCGAAGCGACTTCAGCGACGAAATCGATGACTTTTGCGGAGGCCGGGCTGGCGCCAAGGCTGGCGGCCAGCGCCGCGACTAACGCGATTGATAGTGACTTCATCGTCCCAAAGACCCCCAAGGTTACTCTACTGGTTGCGACGCAACTGGCTTTCATGTCCGCAGACGCAAAAAGGGCGCCGCGACCTCCGCAATCTCTATCTTACTAGAAATTTAGTCAACTGCTTTAGCGCCTTGTAACCTTGTTTTTAATGTGTTTTTTTCGTTACATTTGCTCGTGCGCCGTTAAGATTCCCGGCATACGGGAAAATATTGCGCCGCACTTACTCGATCTGATGTAGGCGCGGCCCGAAATGATCGATCGTCGGACCTGGTCTTGGCTCATGCGTCGCGACGGGGCGCCCCGGCCCGCAAAATTCGCGTGAAACTGGCGCGGACCTTGCTGATACCCTTCGCGTCTTTTAGGTGAACGGTTCATTACTGCCTTAGGCAGCATCGCGCCAGGGCAGGCAATTGAAGCGGCGAGGGACGAAGAGGCCCATGGTCGTTAGTAAGGCAAATCAAAGAGTTAACGAGACAGCAGAGCAGGATCTGCCGTTGCGGCCGGCAGCGACGCCGTTCGCTGGAGACGATTTTGACCGCAACGTCTGGTCAGTTCTCGGCATTCCCGTTGACCTTGCGACCGCGCCTGAAGCGGTCCTCGCGATTGAAGCGGCGGCGCGTGATCGGCGGCGGCTTTCTTTTGTGACGCCGAACGTGAATTTTCTCGTCCGCGCCGTTGGCGACGCCGCGGCGCGGCGCGAAATCCTCGACACCGATCTCAGCCTTGTCGATGGCGCGCCGCTGGTCGCGCTTGGCCGTCTCACCGGCGTTCCGGTTCGCGAGCGCTGCGCCGGG
>JBGSVH010000210.1:0-6688 GCA_041753055.1 Parvularculaceae bacterium | reverse complement strand
CCGCTCCGCAGGCAGAAGATCCTTCAACAATCGCCATTCCGCTTCGTTCAAATCCCCGCGACTCAAGTGCGCCTCCTTCAAGAGGCATCCTTGAATCAAGTGTCGATTCAGGCGTCAATAACTTTGTAAACAGGGCCTAGTCTGGCGAAGATCAATCGCACCGACGCTCTGAGCAAATGCTCCTACATCCTTATCCATTTAGGAAGCTCCCGTTATGGACGCGATCAGACAATCGGATCGTCAACAGATTGATAGCCGGGAATAGATGAAATCCCCGGCGGCATCACGTTTACCTGCTGGCCGAGTCTCAAATTTTTGCAGTTGCGGTAGGCATTTTCGTTTTCGAAGATGACGTATCCTTTCGGATCACAAAGTGCTGCTGGGAATCGACTGAGATGCTCATAATAATGTCCGCCGCGATGAAAACGCGCTTGGCGAACTTGGAGTTTCCATCTCTTGATCAATTGATCGCCAGACGCCAGCGGGGTTTGACGAATTGCTTTTCCCTTACCGCTAACTGCATGTTTCTCGGTTGCAACAACACGATTGACTTGGTCTTTTTGGTGACTCGACTGCTTGGCATCGCCGGAATTTAGTTGCGCCACTCTTCGAAGCACCGAATTTGGAGTGTCATCAAACGGTACGGCTTGTCTTTGCAGCCAATCATAAACCTCGTCATCAATTCTGATTGTAGGACACATCGCGGTCTGCCTCTTTTAATACTATGTAACTTAGTTACCCTATAACCGCACATGCGTATTTCGTCAATTGTGGTCATTTCTGACGTCTTTTGGCAGCGAGTCTCACAAACGATAATAGTCTATCGCTCTGATTCTGTTTAATAATAAAAATCCATCCTACACCTCTCTGGCGGCCTTATACTGCGCTTGCCGGGCGCTTTGGGCCCGGCGGCGAGGTGAGGAGCTCACATGGCGGCGATCAAGACGGGTGCGGCCGAGATCAGCTCTGGTTATGACTGCGGCGACCGCAGATGCCGCGCCGCCGGGCAATCCGGACAAAACCGCTGCACCCCGCATGGAATCAGGAGTCCTGAAGGGAATTTCCCCGGAAACAATACGGAAAGTCCGCATTTTTTCGCTACCGCACAATTCATTGACCGATCGGTCGATGAATTGTAAAAGCAGCCAACGCCAATTGGAGATCGCCGATGTACGCGCAGGAAGTGAAATCGACAGGAAAGGCGGTCCGCTCGCTCGACGAGATGGGCCCCGAAGAGCGCGCCTTTCAGATGCGCGTCGACGCCGACATCAAGATCGAACCAAAAGAGTGGATGCCGGAAGGCTATCGCAAAACGCTGATCCGCCAGATCTCGCAGCACGCGCATTCGGAAATCGTCGGCCAGCTGCCGGAAGGAAACTGGATCACGCGCGCACCAACGCTCGACCGCAAGGCGATCCTGATTGCAAAAGTGCAGGACGAAGCCGGCCACGGTCTTTATCTTTATTGCGCGGCGGAAACGCTGGGCGTTTCCCGCGATCAGCTGACCGAGCAATTGCTGTCGGGGAAGGCGAAATATTCTTCGATCTTCAATTACCCGACGCTGACCTGGGCCGATATCGGCGCGATTGGCTGGCTGGTTGATGGCGCTGCGATCATGAATCAGGTGCCGTTGCAGCGCTGTTCCTTCGGCCCCTACAGCCGCGCGATGATCCGCATCTGCAAGGAAGAAAGCTTTCACCAGCGTCAGGGCTACGACATCATGATGAAGCTCTCGCGCGGAACCGCCGAGCAAAAGGAAATGGCGCAGGATGCGCTGAACCGCTGGTGGCAGCCGGCGCTGATGATGTTCGGCCCGCCAGACGGCGACAGCATCCATTCGGCGCAATCGATGGCGTGGAAGATCAAACAGAATACCAACGACGAACTGCGCCAGAAATTCGTCGACCAGACGGTTCCGCAGGCGAAATTCATCGGCCTTGAAGTGCCCGATCCCGACCTCAAATGGAACGAGGAAAAGAATGGCTATGATTACGGCGAGGTTGACTGGAACGAGTTCCACGAAGTGCTGAAGGGCAATGGCCCCTGCAACAAGGAACGCCTCGAAGCGCGGCAAAAGGCGTGGGACGACGGCCGCTGGTTCCGTGAAGGACTGATGGCGCATGCGAAGAAAAGCGCGGCGCGCAAGATCGCGGCGGAATAGGAGATATCGATGTCAAACGAATGGCCGCTTTGGGAAGTCTTTATTCGCGGGCAGCATGGCCTCGCGCATCGCCATGTCGGGTCGCTTCATGCGCCTGACGCCGAAATGGCGGTGAAGAACGCACGCGACGTATACACCCGCCGCAATGAAGGCGTTTCAATCTGGGTGGTGAAAGCCGGCGACATCACCGCGTCGGCCCCCGGCGACAAGGAACCTTTGTTCGATCCGTCGAATTCGAAAGTCTATCGCCACCCGACTTTTTACGACATCCCCGACGAAGTGGGGCACATGTGACGAGCGCCGTGAAAACCGACGCTGCGCTCTATGAACTGGCGCTGCGCATGGGCGACAATGCGCTGATCCTCGGCCAGCGGGTCGGCGCCTGGTGCGGCCATGCGCCGGTCATTGAAGAAGATATCGCGCTCGCCAATGTTGCGCTCGATCTGATCGGGCAGACGAAGATGTGGCTGTCGCTCGCCGCCGAAATCGAAGGCAAGGGGCGCAGCGCCGACGATCTCGCCTTCCTGCGCGACGGGCGGCAATTCCGCAACAGCCTGCTTGTCGAACAGCCGAACGGCGATTTTGCGCACACCTTGATGCGCCAGTTCCTGTTCGACGCCTGGCACTTGCCGATGCTCGCCGCGCTTCGCCAGTCATCCGACAGGCGTATCGCCGATATTGCTGAAAAAGCCGAGAAGGAAGCGCGCTATCACCTCGAACGCTCGGAAGACCTGATCATCCGCCTCGGCGACGGCAACACCGAAAGCCACGCGCGGATGCAGGCGGCGCTCGATACGCTTTATCCGTTCGCGGGCGAACTTTACACCGCAGATGCGATCGACGCCGATCTCGCGGCGCGCGGCATTGCGCCTGACCTTGGCGACATTGGCGCGGCCTATGTCTCCTATCTGAAAGGCGCGCTCGCCGACGCGACATTAACCGCGCCATGGGACGCAGCCATCCGCAAAGGCGGCAAGCAAGGCCTTCACTCGGAAGACATGGGCTACATTCTCGCCGACATGCAATGGCTGCAACGCGCCTATCCGGGAGCCAAATGGTGATGGCGGCGCTCGCGACGAAGCCGTCGACGGCGGAAATCTGGGCCTGGCTCGAAGAGGTGCCGGACCCGGAAATTCCGGTAATCTCGGTTGTCGATCTCGGCATTGTCCGCAATGTCGAGTGGGCGGAGGATGAACTCGTCGTCACGGTGACGCCGACCTATTCCGGCTGCCCGGCGACGGCGGTCATTTCCTTCGACATCACCGAAGCGTTGCGCCGGCGCGGCATCGACCGTGTACGGACGAAAACGCAGTTGTCGCCGGCATGGACGACCGCATGGCTGACCGAAGAGGGGCGTGAAAAGCTCAAAGCCTATGGTATTGCTCCGCCGGTTGAGGGCGCGCGCTGCGCGGCGGAGTTGAAAAACCCCAATGTCGAATGCCCGCATTGCGGCTCGATGGCGACCGAACAGGTCAGCCGCTTTGGCTCGACGCCCTGCAAGGCAAGCTGGCGCTGCCGCGACTGTCTCGAACCGTTCGATTATTTCAAGAGTTTTTAAGATGGCGCAGTTTCATCCCCTGACCGTTACCGACATCAAGCGCGACACGCGCGATTCCGTTGTCCTGACCTTGAAGCCGCCGCCGGGGGCCAATGGCGAGTTCAAGTTCATTCAGGGGCAATACTTGACCTTCCGCCGGGTTTTCGATGGCGAGGAAATGCGGCGGTCCTATTCGATCTGCGCGGGCGTCAATGATGGTGTGCTGCGCGTCGGCATCAAGAAGGTCGACGGCGGCTGGTTTTCAAGCTGGGCGAATGAGGAACTGAAACCCGGCGACACGCTCGACGCGATGAAGCCGATGGGAAATTTTCACAGCGCGCTGAAGCCGGCCGAAGCGCGCCGCTATCTTGGCTTTGCCGGCGGCTCCGGTATTACGCCGATGATCAGCCTCATCAAGACCGTGCTCGAAGCCGAACCGAGATCGACCTTCACGCTTGTCTATGGCAATCGCTCGACCTCGGCGATCATGTTCCGCGAGGAACTGGAGGATCTGAAAAATATCCATATGGGCCGGCTCAATGTCGTCCACATTCTCGAAAGCGAGGCGGCGGACATCGAGCTTTTTTCCGGGCGTCTCGATCGTGATAAATGCGACGCGCTGTTCTCGCGCTGGATCGATGTGAAAGGCGCGGACCTTGCGTTTATCTGCGGCCCGGAACCAATGATGCTGGCGGTATCTGAATCGCTGAAAGCCCACGGCATGGGTGAAGGCGCGATCAAGTTTGAATTGTTCGCCAGCGCCCAGCCCGGCAAAGCCAAAAAGAAGGCGGCGTCCGGCGCTGTCGCCGCCAAGGGCGCCAAGTGCTCTGCGACGATCATCCTCGACGGCGCTTCGCGCGTGATCGAACTCGCAAAGGGCGAGCAATCGGTGCTTGAAGCCGCGCTCGCCGCCTCGATCGATGCGCCCTTCGCCTGCAAGGCGGGCGTTTGTTCAACCTGCCGCGCCAAACTCATCGAAGGCGAGGTCGATATGGAAGCCAATTACGCGCTTGAAGACTATGAGGTCGAAAGGGGCTATATCCTGACCTGTCAGTCGCATCCTCGGACCGACCGCGTGGTCGTCGACTACGATCAGTAATTATGGCGAACGAAAACGATATCCTCGATTATCTCAGCAAGGGCGGAAAATTTTCGTCGCCCGGCAACGCGCCCGCGCGCTATCGGGCGGAGCTGTTGCGGGTGATGGCGAGTTTCGTCGATTCGGAAATGGCGGGTGCGGCGGGCTTCGCCGACTGCATCAATCAAGGGCCGGGGGTCAAGGAACGCATTGCGGCTTCGCGCATCGTTCTGGAAAAACTCGATCACGCCGAACGCGTTTTGAAAATCATGGGCGATTTTGGCGCCAACACCGCGCGCTATCAAAATGTCCATCCCTGGGCGGCGCGGATCGGGCGCGACGAAGATATTGGCGTGACGCGCCGCGACGGCGACATGCGCCTCAACGTCTTTCATTATCCGATCGCAGGCTGGACCGATTCGGTGGTCATGAACGTGATGATGGGCGCCGCGACCGTCATCCAGCTCGGCGACCTCGCCAATTGCTCATACCAGCCCTTCGGCGCCGCGCTTCGCGATATTTTGCCGCGAGAACGCCGCCATGCCGAACTCGGCGAAGAAGGTTTGCGCAATCTTGCCGCGCGCGGCGACAAGGAACGCAACGCCATTTCCGCCAGCGTTGATTATTGGTGGCCGCGGATCGCGGCGACTTTCGGCGCGCCGAAATCGGAGCGCACCCAGTTGCTGAAAAAATTTGGCGTCCGGCGCCGCAGCAATGAAGAATTGCTGCAAGAATGGCGCGACCGCATGAGCGTCGTTCTGTCGTCCGCGCATGGCGCATGGGGCGGCAATTGTTAGATCGCGGGACGATTGTCGGCGTCTGCGGCGCCGGCGCGATGGGGGCGGGGATTGCGCAGATTGCAGCGCAGGCGGGTCATCGCGTCATTGTTCTGGATCAGAACGAAGAGGCCCTGGCGCGCGGGCGCGAGACGCTGTCAAAAGGCGCCGCGGCGCTGGTCAAGCGCAGCAAGATTTCCGAAGACGATGCGCGGGCGATGGCGGCGCGCGCCGAATGGACCCTCGATATCGCAGATTTTTCCGGCGCTCGCCTAATTATCGAAGCAATCATCGAAAACGCCGACATCAAGCGCGCGCTGTTTTCGCGGATTGAGGCGGTTGTTGGCAAGGACGCCGTCATCGCCACAAACACCTCGTCGCTCGCGGTGACGAGCCTCGCGGCCGGCGCGGCGAACCCGTCACGGTTCTTGGGGCTGCATTTTTTCAACCCGGCGCCGGTGATGAAGCTGGTTGAGGTCATTTCCGGGGCCGAGACCGATCCGGCGCTTGCCGCGGAGGCGCTCGAATTGATGAAGTCCTGGGGCAAGATTGCGGTGATGGCCCGCGATGTCCCGGGCTTCATCGTCAATCGTGTCGCAAGACCTTTTTACGGCGAGGGCTGGCGCGCGCTTGAAGAGGGCGCCGCCGATGCGGCGACGCTCGATTTCCTCTATCGCGATCTTGCCGGGTTTCGCATGGGACCGTTTGAGCTTGGCGACCTCATCGGCCATGACATCAATACGGCTGCGGCGAAATCTGTTTTCGACGCCTATTTCGGACGCACGCGGTTCACGCCGTCGCTGATGCAGGGACAACTGGTCGCTGCGGGCAGGCTCGGACGAAAGTCCGGCTGCGGAGTGTATTCGTATACGGATGAAAACAAGGCTGAGCCGGCGGTGATTGCGACGGATAAGGTCAATTCCGATCGCGCACTGCTTGAGCATATTCTGACTAAGGGGTCTGTCATTTTTGACGGCGTTTACGTCGGCGCGTCGGATGGCCGGACCGCGTCGCAGATTGCCGCAGCGCGCGGCGCGCCGGCGGCGGTCATTGATTTTGTCCGCGACATTGACAGCGCCTCGGTTATCGCCTTTGCCGCGTCCGGCGACACGGCCGCTGATGCGGTGCTGTCGCTC
>JBGSVH010000209.1:0-10598 GCA_041753055.1 Parvularculaceae bacterium | reverse complement strand
CGCCGCCGCCCGAACCGCCGCCAGTTCCACCGCCACTCGTTCCACCGCCGCCCGTTCCGCCGCCCGAGCCGCCACCGCTATTGTTTACGGCGCCATTGAGGTTGATGACGCCGGCGCGCGGCGGCGTTCCCGAGCGCGCTTCGCCCGTGAAGATGAGAACGCCGTCCGACCCGATCGTGATATTGCCGCCAATTCCGCCCGAAGCGCCGGGTTCGGAAATGGCGAGGCCCGCGAAATTCGTCTGTGTCGTCGAGTGTATGAAAATGTCGCCGCCATCCGCTTGTCCGGTTTTTGCATCGGTCAGCGATTGCGCGCCGGCGTTTACAAAGATGGTTCCGCCCTCGACGCTTATCGACCCGCCTGACGTGCCGGCGGCGTCGAGATTGGCATTGATATTGATCGTGCTTTGGTCGCCGCCGGACAGGATGATCTTGCCGCCAACCATATTGGCGCTGCGGGCCGCAAGATCGGATTCCACATTGATGACAGCGTCGATAAAGTCGCGCGCCGTCGTTGCGGCGAGCAGAATCGTTCCGGCTTCCGCCTGTATTTTTCCCCCGGCAATCAGGCTTGCCGTCTTGTTTCCTGATGGGCCGCCCGCCGCGAACGCAATCAAACGGTCGCCGAAGAAATCAAGCGTGAACGCTTCGCCGGCGCCAAGCGCAATCTTTCCAAGTCGCGCCGTCAGCACGCCGCTGTTTTGAACATTCGGCGCGACAAAAGCGATCATGCCTGCATCAGCGGCGTTTATCGCGCCATGGTTGACAATGGCGGCCGACGGCGACCCCGGCTGGTCGAAATCGAAACTTCCCGCCATGAAATTCGCGTCGGCAATTCCGGTGCTGGTCGCGAGCAGACCGTTGACGTCGATCTTGGCGCCGGAACCGAACACCACGCCGTCGGCGTTGATGATGAAGATGCGCCCGTTTGCGCTGACCTGTCCGTCGATTGCTGACGAACCCGCGCCGAGAACGCGGTTAAGTGCAATTGAAAGATCGGTCAGCTGAACGAAATTCACCTTTTCGTTTCCGGCGACGTTGAATGATTGCCATTCTATTATGGCCTTGTCCGTCGATTGCGTGATGGTTGTCGTTTTTCCCGCCGACGAAATGGTGGCGTTTCCGGCCGTAATTGCGCCGCCGATCGGCTCGGCCCCTGCGGGCGATGTGGCAGCGATCAGGGCGGCGATCGACACGGCGATAAAAATGCTGGTTTTCTTCATTGCACGCCCCTCAATATCTCGCTTCGATGCTGAAAAAGAAACGCGGATCATCATCGCCTTCCTGGGCGACGACGCCTTTCAGCGGCACACCGACCTCCGCCGACGCGGAAACATATTTCGTAAGCGATAACCGCGCGCCCGCGCCGAGCGAATAAAGCGAGGCGTTACGATCTTCGCCGACCGCAAGCGCGCCCTTTTGCTGCACGGCGCCAGCGTCAAACGACACGAATGGTTGCGCTTTAAACCGGCCAAATTCCAGGAAGGCAGGATTGGCGCGCATTTCGACAAGCGCGACAACGCAGCGGTCCCCGGCAATCTCGAACGGGTCATAACCGCGACCGAAACCCGCGCCTCCAAACCCGCATTGCTCGGACGAAAGGAGCGGTTTGTTCGCCGTCTGCGCTTTTACGGCGACTGTCATGTCCGCCCATTCCGTCAGCGACTGCGTGCGGGAGATTTCAGCGCCTAATGTCAGGAATTCGCCCCCGGCGCCGGCTCTGCTCGCCAGCGGCGAACCGGCTTGCGTCGCGTCGAAAACGTCCCAGCCTTTTGAGGCGAAGAGTCCGATCGCATTCTTGCCGCTCCATCGGTCATTTATCGACAGGGCGGCTTCAAAATCCGTCGTCCACAAGCGATCAAGCGTGTTTGGCGTCACGCCAAATGCGCTGCGAAATTCTTTCCAGTTTACCGCGCCAGCAACTTTCAGCTTGACGTCGCGGCTCATGATCAGCGGATAGGAAAGACCAGCGCCGGCGGTCCATCCTTGCGTCTGGAATCCGAGGACGCGAAGAAACGGTACGCCTGGCGCCGCTTCCGAACGCGTTGCTGTCAGATTGAGCGAAAGGCCTTCGGCGGAGACAACAGTCGAATACTGGCCGGCGTAAACGGAAAGCTCGTCCGCTTTGATACTTTGTACAGCTGAAAGGCTGATCTGGTCGACGCCTGTGAGAAGGTTGCTGAGCGAAGCGCGCCCGACAACCTGTTCGCGCCCGACGGCGCGTGACGCGCGGTTGTTGAAATTAGCGGCGGCGGCGAAGCGTTTCTGCTTGGCGACCAAAGTCATCTTGACGCCTGTTTCGGGCGTCGCGCCCTTGGCAAGCACGCCGGTGACCGCAATCCCCGGAATTTCGTTTGCAAGCAGCAGATATCGTTCCAGCGTTTTCTGCGTCAATGGCCGCTCGGCCAAGATCTTCTCGCCGAGCTTGCGCAGTCGTCCCTCAGCGCCCTTCGGCGCCCCCTCGATTGCTATCTCGCCGATGAAGCCTTCGATGATCCTGATCCGCACTGCGCCGTTGTCGATTTCCTGCACTGGCACATAGGCAAGGCTCAACGGGTAACCTTCATCGGCGAAATAGCGGGTAATCTGCCGTGCGACGTCGAAAATTTCGGCAAGCTTCACTGATTGGCCGATTTTCGACTGATAGAGCGGGGTCAGGGACGACGCGGGAACAGCTACCGCCCCATCCAGCGTGACGCTTGTCAGCACAAATTCGATGTCATCGGCGCCGGACGGCTGTTCGCCTTCATAGGGCGAGGTGACGGCCAAGGGCGCCGTCACGCCGGGAGCGACCTCAACACCATATTGCGCTTCAATTGCCCCGGGACGAACTGCGGCAGGAATAGCGGTGGGATTATCGATTTTCGGCGCCTGCGCAGCGGCGCCGGCAAGCGGCGTACAAATTGCCGCCGTTACAGCAAATGCCGCCATAATTGCGTTCGCAATCGTCACCGCGCGCCGCCTGAGGCGCTTATGTTCTGAATTTTCCGTATGAGCCCCCGCGCCCAGTGTTTTTTTTACGCTAGGACATTGATGGCTTGATGAAAAGGGGCGCAGGCGGCTGAGCAGCCCAAATGACACGTTACAAGGATTTTCAGCGAAAATTTACAAGTGCTCGTTGTGGACCTTTCCGCGACTACTCGTGATGAACGGGCCGGCCTTTCGTTTCCGGCAGGAACAGCATGCCGATCACGAAAGTCGCGCCGGCGATGATGATCGGATACCAAAGCCCCGCATAGATATTGCCGGTTGCGGCGACGATTGCAAAGGCGGTCGTCGGCAGGAAGCCGCCGAACCAGCCATTGCCAATGTGATAGGGCAGCGACATCGACGTATAGCGGATGCGCGCTGGAAACAATTCGACCAGCGTCGCCGCGAGCGGTCCATAAGACATCGTCTGAATGGCGACAAAGAGCGCGATGATCGCAACGATCAGCGGCTTGTTCATTGCGGCGGGATCGGCGCGTTCGGGATAGCCGGCGCTGGCGAGAGCGGCGTTAACATCGCCTGCAAACGCGGCGATCGCCGCCGATTTATCGGCGCCGGTCAACCTGCGCGGGTCGGGCGCGGCAATCGCGGTCTGGCCAATATGGATTTCAGCAACCGCCCCGGCGGGCGACGCCTCGTTGCGGTAGGAAACGCCGGCGCGCGTCAGCAGTGACTTTGCGATATCACAGGATCGCTGGTCGAACTTCTTCTTGCCAATCGGATCGAATTGCAGCGAGCAATCGCTACGGTCTGCGTGAATCACAACCGGAGACGAGGCTTGCGCATCGGCAAGCGCGGGGTTCGCCGCAAATGATAGCGCGTGGAAAAGCGGCAGGCACAATGCCGCCGCGAGCGCGAGCCCGGTCATGAGGACGGGCTTTCTGCCGATGCGATCGCTGACCCAGCCGGAGACAACGTAAAACGGCCCGCCGATGAGGAGCGCCCAGGCGACAAGGACATTCGCGGTCAACCCGTCGACTTTAAGCACGCGGTCGAGAAAAAACAGCACGTAAAACGTGCTGACGTAAAATGCCACGGCCTGTCCGGCGACAAGCCCGAACAGCGCAATGAGGACGAGTTTCAGATTGCCCCAGCGCGCGAAGGATTCGCTGAACGGCGCTTTCGAAATCGCGCTTTCGTCCTTCATCTTCTGGAAGATCGGGCTTTCATTCAGCTTCAGCCGAATCCACATGGAAATCGCCAGCAGGAAAATCGAGCCGAGAAACGGAATACGCCATCCCCACTCGCTGAATGCGCCCGGTTCGACGAATGAGCGCACGATCATGATGACGACAAGCGACAGCAACAGGCCGCCAACGGCGGTTGTCTGAATCCAGCTGGTCTGAAAGCCGCGCTTCGACGCCGGCGCATGTTCCGCGACATAAATTGCAGCGCCGCCATATTCCCCGCCAATCGCGAGGCCCTGCGCAAGTCGGAGGAGGACAAGAATGACCGGCGCTGCAAGGCCGATCTGCTGGTAACTCGGCAACAGTCCGACGCAGAATGTCGACACGCCCATCAGCGCCATGGTGACAAGAAACGTGTTCTTGCGTCCGACGACGTCGCCAACGCGTCCGAAAATCAGGGCGCCGAGCGGGCGTACAATGAACCCCGCCGCAAACGCGGCGAGCGCAAAAATAAATCCCGTCGTTTCGTTGACGCCGGAGAAAAAGTGTTTGGCGATCTCGCTGGCGAGCGCGCCATAGAGGAAGAAATCATACCACTCGAACATGGTGCCGAGCGATGAGGCGCCGATGACAAGTCGTTCCCGCGACCGGGTTTGCGCGGTGGTCGCGGCGATGGCGTCGGTCATCGTCTGATCCTTCCTGCCGTAATTGGGATTTTGCGCCTAGGCGTTTCGCAAGGCCGCCGCATGGTTGCGGGCCTCTTCAATATAATGGTGCGCGCCGGCGAGGGCCATTTTGTCCTCGCCGTCGCGAAGGTCGCGAAACTTCTTCGCCGGCATCCCCGCCCACATTTCGCCCGCCGGGACGATTTTTCTTGGCGAGAGAAACGCACCCGCCGCCAGCATCGCGCCTTTCCTGACGATCGATCCGTCGAGCATGGTCGCGCCCATACCGACAAATCCTTCGTCTTCAACGGTTGCGCCATGCAGCATGCATTTGTGGCCGATGAGTGCGTAGGCGCCGATAATTGTCGGCACGCCGCCCAGCATCGGTTCGTCCGCATGAACAATAGTGCCGTCCTGAAGGTTGGAGCCCTTGCCGACGATGATCTTGTTGGAATCGCCTCGCAAGACACAGCCATACCAGACCGATGCGTCTTCGTGGATTTCAACGTCCCCGCAGACAACGGCGCCCGGCGCGATAAAAGCGGAAGCGTGGATTTTCGGTTTCTTGTCTCCAATGGCGAATATCAGCGGTTTCAGGGTCATGTGGCGATAGCGTCCGGTTGATTTTGCGGGTGAGCGCGGATGAATGGATCGAGCCTGTTACAGCGGTCGTAGACCTCCATGATGCGCGGAGTCCTGGTCATATAAATCCCGAAGCGCAGCGCGCCGAAGACTTGCGGGACGAGAAAAGCGTCAGCCATGCCGGGATTGTCGCCAACGCAAAAGGAAGACTTGCCCTCAATTAGCGCTTCAACGGACGCCATCGCGCCGCCCGCCCAGCGATTGAGCCAGTCGGTCATCGCCTCGGCGTCGAAGTCGCAATCATCTTTCAGATATTTCTGGATACGTAAATTCATGAAAGGCTGCGCCTCGCAGGCGATGGTCGCGGCGATCGCGCGCGCCTTGGCGCGATCGGCGGCGTCGGCGGGGAGGAGAGGCGTTTCCGGGTATCGTTCTTCAAGATATTCAATGATCGCGGTCGATTGCGTCAGAATGCGCCCTTCTTCAGTTTCGAGCGCCGGCACGAGGCCTTGCGGGTTACGCTGCAGATAAGTGGGCGATTGCTGTTCACCCTTCACCAGATTGACTGGCGCGTAATCGAATTCGAGCCCTTTGAGTTGTAGCGCGATACGAACGCGGTAGGTCGCGCCGGACCGCCAATAGCCGAATAATTTCATCAATGGGCCTTTGATTCAAATTTACGAAAATTTATCGCGTATTCTTGGCGGAATGCCAAATCATCGGGGGGATGGTGCAACCAAGGACAAGGATCAGAGGATTGAAAATGACAGCGGCGGCAGTAGCAATCAACGTCGAAAATGACGGAGACACCCATTGGGTGCGCAGCAACCTCCGCTTTGACGGGGACCGTGTGTTGCTGGATATCGCAAACTGCCTGCGCGTCATCGAACTCCACCCCGACTTCAAGGGCCGTTTCAAGTATAATGAGATCCTCGCCAAGGTGCTGGACCGTGGGGCGGTCATGGTTGAATGGCGATTGAGCGAATTTACGGCGACCTTGCAGGAACGGTTCATGCCGGGCGTGCCGTTCGAGGTGGCGGCCCGGGCGCTGGTGGTGGCGGCAAACCGGTCGGGCGTCAAATAGCCGGCCGCGCGGCGCCTTCGTGAGGGCGCTCGCGAAGGGGGGTGGATCAAATTGGTAACATCTGTTACTAATTTGCCGAAGCAACCCTCAGGAGCGCTCCATGGCTGATCTTTTCGAAAACCCGCTCGGCACCGACGGATTTGAATTCGTAGAATATACCGGTCCCGATCCGGACGCGCTCGACGCCCTCTTTGAACAGATGGGATTTACTGCTGTCGGCCGGCACCGGTCGAAGGATGTCGTCCATTACATTCAGGGTGAAATCAATTTCCTCTTGAACCGCGAGGCGGCCGGCCAGCCGCAGGCGTTCAGGAATCAGCATGGCGCCGGCGCCAATGCGATGGCGTTCCGCGTCAAGGACGCCGCCTTGGCCTTTAAAGAAGCCATACGCCGCGGCGCCAAACCGATCGAGGCCAAGACTGGCCCGATGGAACTGAATATTCCCGGCATTGAGGGGATTGGCGGTCTCAATGTCTATCTCGTCGATCGCTATGGCGCGCGGTCGATCTATGACGTTGATTTTGAACCGATCAAGGGCGCGGACCCGACGAAAAACGCCGCCGGCCTTACCTATATCGACCATCTGACCCACAATCTTCGTCGCGGCAACATGAATCAGTGGGCGGAGTATTATGAGAAGATCTTCAATTTCCGCGAGATCCGGTATTTTGACATCGAAGGAAAACTGACCGGGCTTGTGTCAAAGGCGATGACCAGCCCCTGCGGAAAAATCCGTATTCCGCTGAATGAAAGCCAGGACGAAAAATCCCAGATCGAGGAATTCATCGCGCGCTACAATGGCGAGGGTATTCAGCACATTGCGCTCGGAACAAACGACATCTACTCAACCGTTGAGGCGTTGAAGCGGCGCGACATCCCGTTCCAGTCGACCCTCGACGCCTATTATGACGGCGTCGCCGAGCGCGTTGGCGATCATGGCGAGGATATGGAGCGGCTTCGGAAAAACCACATCCTGATCGACGGCGCCCCGACGCAGGGGCAGGGGCTGTTGCTGCAGATTTTCACGCAGGATGCGATTGGCCCGATTTTCTTCGAGATCATCCAGCGCAAGGGCAATGAAGGGTTCGGCGAAGGAAACTTCAAGGCCTTGTTCGAATCAATCGAACTCGATCAGATACGCCGCGGGGTGCTGAAGGAGACGGCATGACGAACGATGCGGCTGGCGGGCGCAGTCTCGATCTCGCTATTTTCACGCCGTATCGCATTGCGGTGCTCGCCAAAGCGATGAGCGAACAACTTGGCGCCGCCTACGAAAGCGAAGGGCTGACCATTCCCGAGTGGCGCGTGCTTGCGGTTGTCAGCCAGGCGCCGAGCGTTGCCGCACGCGACGTTGTCGCCCGCACGCCAATGGACAAAATGGCGGTCAGCCGCGCGGTCGCCTCGCTTGAAGCAAAGGGTTTGATTGCCCGCGGTCCCGCCGCCGACCGCCGCGTCTCGGCGCTGGCGTTATCGGACAACGGACGCGCAGTGTTCAACCGCGTTTCGTCGATCGCCCTTGACTATGAGGCGGCTCTGTTTGGCGGCATCGCGCCTGGCGAACGCCGGGCTTTTTACGCATGCCTTGCAAAACTTGAAGCGTCGGTTGCGCTTGGGTCCATGACGCGCGAGAACCGGGCCGCCGAATGATCCGACGCATTGCTCTATTCGGCCTGCTGACGTTGCTTCTGGCAGGCTGTGTTTCATTTCCCGATGCGCCGCCCGCGACAACAGAGCCGGCGGTTGAAGCGGATGCGATTGTCAGCTTCGACAGCGCCCGGCTTGGTCTCACCACATGGGAAGCGGTAAATCCCGTTGCTGTCATTGTCGCGGTTCATGGCATGAATGATTACGCCGCTGCGTTCGCCTTTTCAGGGTCCTATTGGGCCGAACACGGCGTTTCAGTGTTCGCCTATGATCAGCGCGGGTTTGGCCGCTCTCCCGATTTCGGGCGATGGGCGGGCGCGGCGACAATGAAGCGGGATCTTCGATCCGTCATCATGGCGGTGCGCGATCGTGAGCCGGGGTTACCGCTTTACGTGGTCGGCCATTCGATGGGCGCCGCTGTCATTCTTGCGGCGATGAAAGATGAGCCCCTCGACGTTGACGGCGTTGTCCTGGCGGCGCCGGGCGTTTGGGGCGGGGCCAGCATGTCGATTTTTTATCGCACAACGCTCAACCTCGCCGCCGGTGTCGCGCCGGGCAAGACGCTGACGGGCGAGCGGGCCGGGCGTCAGGCGTCTGACAATATCGACTTCCTGCGCGCCATGTATAACGACCCGCTGGTGATCAAGGATACGCGCCTTGATGCGATCCTCGGCGCGGAACGCATCATGGGCAAAGGCTATGACGCCTCGAACGACGTCGCCGGCGACTTTCTTTTTCTCTATAGCGACAAGGATGAGATCGTGCCGGTCAAGGCGATGCGCAAGACCGCGGCGCGCCTTTGCGGCGAGGTCGAAACGATCGCCTATGCAGACAGCTGGCACCTGATCTTCGCTGACCTCGGCCGCGCCAAGCCGCTCGACGATGTGCTTGCATGGATTGCGGCCGATGGCCCCAAAAAAATGGTGTGGAGACCGCAGGGCCGAAAGGGGAAACGATCGGACGCTGCGGTCTCCAACTGTGCAGGCAAGGGCGGACGGTTGGAATCCGCTGATTAGCCGGCTCTTTTTGCTGCAATGACGCATCCCGGTGCTGGCTAGTGAGGGGAAGCAGAACCCGGGTCGGCTGGAGGGCGATTGCGTCGCTGCAGTGGTACAACTTATACGGGTAGATCGTTAATTTAGTGTTTCACAACGGCAGCGGCCCGGAATTTCTGATCCAGTCGCAAAAAGCGGCCGACGACCTGGCTTCATCGACCGGGACGGCGAGGATTGCGGGGTTCTCATACGGATGGCCATGTTCGACGATTTCCCGGGCGCGCCGGGCGAGCGCGGTTGTCGTCTTGATGATCATCACGGCTTCCGCCGCCGTTTCAATCCGACCCTCCCAGCGATAGACCGACGTCATGCCGGGGATGATGTTGACGCAGGCGGCGGCTCTGGCATCGACAAGCGCTTCGGCAAGAGCGGCGGCGACGCTCTCATCTGGCGCGGTCGCATAGAGGATCAGGATTTCGGTCATGTTGCGTCCCCGGAGCGTGCGTTCTACCTGACTAGCGCCTTCAGCTCCACCTTACCGTCCAGCGAATTGATGTGACCATGCGCCTGCCAGATACAAGTTCGGCCCTCGTGCTCTTTTCCGGCGGCCAGGATTCGTCAATAGTCCTTGCCTGGGCGCTCGAAAGATTCAACCGGGTTGAGACCGTTGGTTTTGATTACGGTCAACGCCATGCGGTCGAACTTGAAGCGCGGCTGGCGGTGCGGCGTGAAATCCTCAGCCAGTTTCCATCCTGGTCGGCGCGCCTCGGCGCCGACACGCTTGTCGATCTTGCAGGGCTCGGGTCGATCAGCGACACCGCGCTGACACGCGAGGCGGAGATCTTTATCGACGACCGCGGGCTGCCGACGACATTCGTGCCGGGCCGCAATCTGATCTTTCTGACGATGGCGGCGGCGCTCGCCTATCGCCGCGATATCGGCGTGATGGCCGCCGGCATGTGCGAGGCAGATTTTTCAGGCTATCCCGACTGCCGACTGGACGCGCTCGATGCGCAAATGAGGGCGATCGAGATGGGCATGGACGCGAAATTCTCCCTCGAATCCCCGCTGATGCATTTGTCGAAAGCGCAGAGCTGGTTTCTTGCAGAAGAGCTTGGCGGACAGCGCTTTGTCGAAATTATCTGCGAACACACCCACAGTTGTTATCGCGGAATGCGTGCGCGGCGTTTTGACTGGGGCTACGGATGCGGCGAATGCCCGGCTTGCGATTTGCGTGCGCGCGGCTGGAATGCCTACATCGCCGCGAAATCCTGCCGCAAGACGGTCTGAGCAACGTGTACTCGGTCAAGGAATGTTTTTTTACGCTGCAGGGCGAAGGCGCGCAAACCGGACGCGCAGCGGTTTTCCTGCGCTTTGCCGGGTGCAATCTGTGGAGCGGTCTTGAACGCGACCGCGCGCAGGCGGTCTGCACGTTTTGCGACACCGATTTCGTCGGCGTTGACGGCGCCGGCGGCGGCAAATTCGGCGCGGCCGCAGCGCTCGCCGCGCACGCC